>JAQCMY010000087.1 GCA_028274865.1 Haloferacaceae archaeon
GCTCCGGTACCTCGTCGACATCCTCGCCGACCGCGAGCCCGCCGTCGACCGACTGCGCGCGGCCATCCGCGCGACGGAGTGGGCCGACCACACGGGCCTGGCCGCCATCCTGCGCGGCGTGGTCGCCGACGACCCCGCCCTGGCCCCTGACTGCCTGCGGCCGCTCTGCGAGCACGCCAGCGAGTCCAACGGTCGGACGCGCGCGACCGCCACCCGCGCGCTCGGCGCCGCAGTCGCCGCCGGTCCCGAGGACGCGGGTGCGGTGGTGTCGCACCTCGTCGACGTCGCCCGGGAGGCGGACGTGTACGACCGCGACATGGCCGTCGAGGCGCTCGGCGTGGCGGCGATAGCGCTCCCTGACGCCGTGAGCGCGCGCACGCGTCGGCTCATCACGGCCGTGCGGTCGGCGGACGGCGAGCGACGCGAGCACGGCGCCGAGGCCGTCGGCGAGGTCGTGCTCGGGAACGCCGACGCGTACGTCGAGGAGGTCGCGGCGTTGGCGTGGCTCGGCCGGGATCATGAGGACCAGCGGTCGCGAGCGAAGTACACGACCCAGCCACGGGTCGTCGCCAGCATGGAGATGTTCACGCTCGCGGAGTTCCTCGCGCAACTTGGGGCGGATGGGAGCGACGGCGACGGCCTCGCGCCGTACCTGGACGCGAACGCGTCGCAGCGAACGCATGTCCTCGAAGCGCTCAGGGTGGCGGTCGAGCGAGCGGACGCCCCGCGGCTACCGGACCGTGCAGCCCAGCTCCGCGAGTTCCTGGTGGGCCTGGACGCCGCACCGGGGCGGGCGCGCCTGCTCGCGATGGATGTCCTCGCGGCCCTCAAAACCTGGCGACCGCGACCGGCGCCGCGGGCGCACTCGCTCGCAGCGACGGACTGGACGGTGCCGAGTCCAACCGGTAGCGGCGACAGCTCGGGATTACAGGTCGTGTGAGCGGGGGCCCCCAGTTTTTGCCATCCGGGGGGTGTATTCAGACGCGATGCTCCGACGCATCATATCGAAGACCAAGCACTGGGTGAGCGTCAACGTCATCGGACGCAACCCCATTGAGAACATGAGTTCGCTTGAGCTCGAGCGCCGCATCCGGAAGCTCGAGCGGCAAAAGAAGGAGTACAAGAGCGACATGACCAAGGCGAAGCAACAGTACGACGAGAAAATCGAGGAGGCCCAGCAGGCTGACGAGACGCGCGTCCCGGAGATCAAGTCCGAGGCGTCGCGGCTCCTCTCGAAGTATGAGGCCATCCGCTCGCAGTGGATGGAGGCCCTCGTCGGCCTGCGGTTCATGCAGCAGGCCGCGCTCGGCAAGCAGATCAGCGCGGACGGCCCAGACGCGCTGCCATCGAACATGAACCCGCGCCAGTTCGAGGGCGCCGCCCAGACCATCGAGCAGAAGATCGAAGACCGCGAAGACGGCATCGACCGCTGGAACGTCGCTGCCCAGCGGATGGAGGGCATCAGCAAGGGCGGGTCGGCGCACATGGACGCGATGGCCGACGAGCGCGTCGAGGCGGCCGTTGACGCGGCGCGGGACGGCGACGACGTCCCGACACTCGAGGAGCTCGCCGACGACACGTTCAGCGATGTCGAGGAGTCGGTGTCCGAGGCGGAAGCGAGCGCGTCCGCGTCCGCCGGCCAGCGCGCCGGCGAGGGCGAGCGCTTCTGAACTGACCGCGGTTTCCCTTTTCCATTCATGACGCACGATGCATACCGGATAGAGATACTCAGAGAACAGTACGAGGACTCTTTCGAGTCCGCGCAAGAGCACCGCCGGGAGGGCCGCAAGCAGGCGGCGGCACGAGCGTACGCAGACGCGGCGGAGACACTCGCGAAGCTCGACGAGGCGAGCGACGTGGACCGCGCGCATCAGGTCGAGCGCTTGGAGCGCGCGGCGGAGATCCTTCGTCGCGGTGAGGACCTCGAGGACCACTTCAAACGCAACCAGGAGTCCACGGGCGACGGCCCGTCCGGTGGTGGTGACGGCCCGCCACCGGGTGGCGGTGAGGGCGACGAGGAGATGCGTGCGCAAATGGAGTCGTTCATCGCGGAGACGTCGACGACGTGGCAGGACATCGGCGGCCTGGACGACGTCCAGCACGACCTGAAGCAGGCGGTGGCGCTCGGGTCGATCGCGGACAAGCCCGACGCGGTGTCGGCGACCGAGCGCGTCCTCATGTTCGGCCCGCCAGGTACTGGCAAGACGCTACTCGCGAGCGCGGTCGCCGGGTCGCTCGACGCGACATTCTTCAAGATCGAACTCGGGAACTTGCTCTCGAAGTGGTATGGGGAGTCCTCGAAGCAGATTTCGGCGTTGTTCGAGACGGCGGCGGAGTTGAGTCCGAGCGTCATCTTCCTCGATGAGGTGGACTCGCTCGCGCAGTCTCGCGACGGTGATATGAATGAGACGTCGCGGCGCGTCCTGGACACGCTCCTCGCGGAACTCGACGGTGTGGATAAGGGGAGCGACGACTTTGTGCTGACCTTGGCGGCCACCAATACCCCCTGGCATCTTGACAGCGCTATTAGAAGTCGATTCCCGAAGCGCATCCACGTCCCCCTCCCTGGGGTCGACGCCGCCACCGAGATCATCCGCATCCACACCGTCCACGGCGGCGTCGAGTTCGAGGGCCACCCGACGGCGTTCGTCGACGACCCTGGGCTCGCCAGCGACGGCGACAGCCCCGCCCGCGCCATCGCACGCCGGTGCGTCGACGACGGCTACACCGGCCGCGACATGGAGGCGCTCTGTCGCGCTGCGGTCAACAACATGATCGACCAACGCAACCCCGACCTCGCCCGACTCGTTGACGAGAGCGTCAAGCGCCTGCGCTCGCACACCCTCGACGTCGGCCGCATCCAGCCCCGGGACATCGCCCACGCGTTCGCGACGACCGCCCCGTCACTCCCCGAGGAGGACGTCGCCCGGTTCTACGACTGGAACGACGAGTACGGCTCTCAGACCTGAGCGGCCGCGACTGTCGACTCCACCCGGAATCCCCCCGGGCTTCGAACCCCGTCCGTCGACGGGTGCCTCTTTAGAGGCCCAGCTCCTCGATTGCGGCCTCGAAGTCGGCGTGGCGGACGGTCGTCCGCCCGTCCCGGATGGCGTTGATGCCCGCCTGCGTGCAGGCGCCCTTGATCTCGGCGCCGGTCGCACTCGCCGTGGCGGCCGCCAGCTCCGCGTGGCGGACGTCGTCGGCGACCGTCATCGAGCGCGTGTGAATCTCGAAGATGTCGCGTCTCGCGTCGCGGTCGGGGACGCCGACCTCGACGGTCCGGTCGAAGCGCCCCGGCCGCGTCACCGCCGGATCGAGGACGTTCGGGCGGTTCGTCGCTGCCATCACCTGGACATCGCGGCGCTCCATGAACCCGTCCATCTCGGAGAGCAGCTGGTTCGTCGCGCGCTGGACCTCGCTCTCACCGGGGCTGTCTGTCGCGCTGCGCTCGCCCGCCAGCGCGTCGATCTCGTCGATAAAAATGACGCTTGGGCTGCGGACGTCCGCCAACTCGAACAGCTGACGGACGCGGTTCGCGCTCTCGCCGACCCACTTGCTGATGATCTCCGAGCCCGACAGCCGGAGGAAGGTAGCGTCGGAGTGGTTCGCAACCGCCTTGCCAAGCAGCGTCTTCCCGGTGCCGGTCGGGCCGGACAGGAGGACGCCACTAGGTGGGTCGACGCCGACCTCGTCGAACAGCTCCGGTCGCGTGAGCGGGAACTGGACAACCTCCTCGACGACGGAGAGCTCGTCCTCAAGACCGCCGACGTCGTCGTAGGTGACGTCCGGGGAGTCCGAGACCTCCATAGCCCGCACCGACGCGTCCACGGCCGCGTCGTCAAAGACATCCGCGATTCCGCCGGAGTCCGTCACCGCGACCTGCACGCCCGGTTCCAGTCGGGCAGAGACGTCGTCGGTCGGCTGCGTCACCCGCTGGTGCGGGTTGATATCGACAATCACGCTGTCGTCCTTCACCGTCTGGACGGTCCCGGGCATGCGGCCGCGCGCCACCGCGCCCTGCGCGGCAGACCCGCCGCCCTCGTCGGCGCCGTCCCCGGGGCGGCTCCGGATCGCGTCCTCAAGATCCCGGATCTTCGCCTGGAGGGCGGCGACCTCTTCCCAGAGCTCCGCAGCCGAACCGTCAGCGTCGCCGGACTCGCCCATATGCGTTCGTCGGTAGCTTGCGGCAGGCAGGTATGAAGGTTTGGGCCCGAGTGGAGGCGGTTCCGCCCCACTCGATCCTGGCGGTCACTCCGCGACGTCGAGGGCGTCGGCGTGCCGGAGCCAGAGGCCCGTCCGGAGTCGGAGCCACGGCGAGCTCTGGGCTCCGAGGGCTAGACAGACGAGGTGCGTGGCGGCCGCGTCAGTCGTGCGGGCGGCGGTCCGGGCGGCGCTGTTGTCGACCCGTCCGGGTGCTGCGAGGGCGGTCTCAAGCAGCAGTCGGCCGGCTTCGGCGCGGAGTTCGGCGTCCTTGTGGCCGACGAGCGCGAGGACGCGGTCGTCGAGCGTGGGCATCGCGGCCGGCGCGGCGGCGACGACCTCGCGGAGTAGCATCAAGCCCGCGAACTGACGATCCTCGGCGAGGTCGTCGTAGTGCCGGGACGGCAGCTGATTGAGGATGTCGAACTCGAGTTCCCGGTCGGCCTCGTCGAGTCGGCCGAGCGTCGCCGCCGAGACGTCGCCCCGGCAGAGCTCCAGCAGCGCCTCGGCGTGCGGGACGAGGTACTCGGGGTCGCGCTCGGCGAGCTCGGCCAGCGCCGGGACGCTCGCGACCAGTACTGCAGGTGGGGCCTCTCGCAGCTGGTGGTCGACGAGGCGGTGGAGGTCGCGGCCGATCTCGGGGTGGGCGGGTGCGGCGGCGCGAGCGAACGTCAGGTAGTGGAGCCGGACCGCGGGGTCGGTCTCGCGGTTCCCGAGGTCGACGATGCGGTCGACGTGCTCTCCGAAGCGCCCGGGGGTGGCGCTGACGAGCCGCGTGAGCGCGAGCAGGGCGTTTATTGCCAGGTCGCGTTCGTCAGCAAGGAGCCCGACGAGGCCGGGGACGGCGCCCGCCTCGAGGACAGCGAGCGGGTCCTCGATGGCGACGTTCGCGAGGGCGTGCGCCGCGTTCCCGCGGACGTTGGGGGCGTCGTGGTCCAGGTCGGATTCGAGCGCCGGGGCGGCCGCCGCGACCCGTCCCGCGTACGTGGCCGCGAGGTTCGAGAGCACCCACGCACCCTCGATCTTCACATCGTCGCCGCCGCGCTCATATAGGTCGAGGACCGCGTCGCGGTAGGGGATCACCACGCCAGGGTGTTCGTCGGCGACGTAGCGCGCGACCGACAGCAGCCGCGCCTGAGCCGGGTCAGGAACGCGCTCGGTCGTCGCCACGTCGACGACCGCGTCCAGGACATCGTTATCCGCGAACGGCGCGGCGTTCACCCCCGCGAGCCGTTTCAGGAGCCGGCTCCCGGTCTCAAAGGCGGCGCTCCCGGCGTCGTCGGTCGTCGAACCGGATTCGACGAGGGCGCGAACCGTCTCGACGACGGGAGTTGGGCCGTCGGCCGCGAACAGGAGCGATGGGTCCGCGTCCGCGACGCCTCGCAGGGTCGCGAGCGCGTTGCCGGCGACCGCCGGGTCCTCGGCGGGGAGCACGGAGCGGACGGCGTCGACGACGTCCGGGTCGACGAACGGCGCCGGGTCCTGGCGGGCGGCGACCCCGAACCACTCCAGCACGGCTGGGACGAGCGCACCCGCGGCGAGGTCAGCCACTCCCCGTTCGACGGCGGGCTCCGGTGGCGACGCCTCTGCCGCGTCGAGGCTGGCGGCAAGCGCGCGATATCCCGCGCGTCGAGCGGCCGTCGGAGCGCTACCCGTCGTGAGCGAGGCGACTGCGTCGTGGTGGCCCGCGAGAAGCTCCGGCGCGACCTCGGCGACGGTTCCGAGAGCGTCGGCGACCGCGCCGGTCACCGCCGGATCCGAGGCGTTGGCGTCGAAGAGCGCGCCGAACTTCTGAACGAGTTCGTGCTCGCGCACCAGCACCTCCGTCCGCCTCGGGTCGCCGCCGAGGTGGGTCGCGAGCACCTCGACGGCGACCACAAGGTGGTCGTCCGGGATCGCGTCATCGTCCGAGTTCACCGCCGCGTCGATCCGCTCGACAGCGACGTTCGGTGGTACGTCCGCTCCTCCGTCGCTTGAGTTCGAGTCCCCCGACACGTTGTTGGATCTTGCGGGGTGCTCGTACGAGAAGCTGTGGGCCGACCACCGGCAGCCGGCACAGCCAGCGCCGACACCGACGGGTGCGGGCCCGGGTGGGTGTGGATGTCGCGCCGGGGAACGATTTAATTCGCTCCGACGGCAGGAGTCGGGTATGGACTCGGGGTCGGAGGAGAACGAGCGCCCGGTTGACGCTCGGTCGTCGATAGCGGCTGGCACCGGGGGGACGGAGTCTCCCACCCGGCAAATCAAAGCCGTCAGCGCCGACCTCCGAGAGCTGGTCGAGGCTGACCGCACTCGCGGTACGCTCCTCCGGCTGCTCGGGACGGTGTGCGATCTCGTCGATGCGCTGCCGGAGAGTCGCCCGCCAGAGCCGTCGACCGTGACCAGTCTGGTCGCCGTCGCGGACTACGTCAGCGGTCACGAGTTCGGCGCGAGCGGGGCAGTATTCGGACTCCGGACGCTCGCGCTGGAAGCGCTCCGCACGACCGTGGGGACACTCGCCGACATCGCGGCGGACCGGCCAGGTGTCGTCGTCGACGCCCGCCTCGGCCTGCTCGGCAATATAGTCGCCGAACCCGACCTGCCGGTCAAGAACGAGACTGCGGAGCTGTTCGCCGCGCTGATGCGCTACGACCCGACCGCGGTGACGGCGGCGGTCGACGCGTCCAAGCTTGCGGCCCACGCCACCGCGCTGCTCGCGTCCAACGACCGGTCGGAGGAAGCGTTCCTAGAACGGGAGTCCGCCCACGAGACCCCGGTCCGTGCGGCTGGGTTCCTCCTCGCGGCCATTGCGGAGCGCGAGCCCGACGCGCTCGACGGCGTCTTGAGGGAACCGGTTCTTGACGCTGTCCCGCCAGATTACGTGACCGGCGCGTATGTTGACATCGCGCTCGCCCGTAGCGGTCGCGCGGCCCTCGCTATCACCGACGAGCACGTCGCGGAGATGGGGGACTGCTTACTGAGCGACCGGGCACCGCCGCGCCAGCGGCGCTCAGCCGCGAGCGCGCTCGGCGTCTACGCGGCACTCGCACCCGACGAGGACCACCGGGACGCGGCCAAGGCGCCGCTTGAGACGGTGCTTGGCGACGAGGATATCGTCGACAGCGTTGCCCGAGCCGCCGTGTTGGGCTACAAGTCGCTCGTCGAGCACGCCCCCGACCGGCTGACGCTGTCCGACATCGAGCTGTTGCGGGCGCGGACCCGCGACACAGACGGGTCGTTCGTCCGCCAGGATGCCTTGGAATGCCTGTCGAACGTCGTCGTCGAGGCGGACGCGGACCGGTACGCGAACGTCGCGTTCGACGGGATCGTCGAGGCGCTGGAGGCCCACCGGGAGTCCGAGATCCCCTTTATTATCCAGCGCGTTGAGCGGGTGTTCGGCCAGCTGTTCGCGGCTGACGTCCCACCGGGCGTCGGGCTGACGCTCCGCGCGAAGTGCCGCGCGTACATCACCGGATCGACCGACGACCAGGACGCGTCGGTCGGCGTGAAGGTGCTGCGGGAGGCGGCGTCCACGCAGCGCCCGTCGACGACGATACAGGCGTGTCGCGAGACGGTTGTCGACGGGTCCGCTCGCTGGTACGAGCGGCTGGCCGCGGCCGAGTCCGCGGTCGCGCTTGCCGAGGACGCGCCCGACGCGACCGTGCACGCGACGGTCCAGTCGTTCGTCGCAGTCGTCCGCCGGGAGGCAGAGTCGGTCACGCTGCCGACCGTGCTCGCCGACCAGTGCCGCGACCTCCTGAAGACAGTCGACGACCCGGCACTCGATCCGGCGACGGCGCACCGTCTCTGTGCGGTGCTCGTCGACGATTCGCGTACGGCCCCGCTCAGGCGCCGGGTCGCAGAGCTGCTCGAGGGGGCGATCCGGGCGGCTGAGGACCATCCGTTCTCGCCGGCGGAGATCGGCGCACTCGCGGCAATCGCGCGGTTCGAGGGCACCGAGTACGACATTCGGACGGCGCTGCTGTCGCTCGTCCCGAAGCTCCTCAAGACGGTCGACCGCCCCAGGTTCGAGCTCCGCGTGGTGGACCAGCTGAGCGACGCGACGGTCGGTGACGACGAGGCGGACCGACTGAACGCCCGGATGGGGTTCGACATGGCGCTCCGCGAGCTCGTCGTCGAGACGCGGTCGCCGATCCTGCAGCTGTCCATACTCGAACGGTTCCGGACGGGCGTCCGCCAGTTGCCGTTGATTCAGATGATGCCCGGCGTCGGCGGGCTCGCAAAGTACGTCGAGATCCGTGGGTCGCGTCAGCTCCGGCGGAGACTCCTGACGGAGTTCGTACCGGTCGTGCTCGACAGCGACGAGAGCGGGTCGACGCGCTACGGTGCGGTGCAGGCGATCGAGATCATCGTGGAGGAGACGGTCGACATCGGCTTCGAGTCGGAAGTCGTCGAGACGCTCTACAGACTCGTCGAGGCCCCGCGGACCTCGAAGGTCTCGGACGAGCCGCTCGCGTTCCGCCAGCGCGGTGTCGGAGCCTTCAGCACCGCGCTCGCGGCCGCCGCCGACGTCGGCGACCTCGTCCAACTCGCAGCGGACGCCGCCGACCGCGTCGAGGATGCAGACCCGACGGTCGCCCGCTCGCTCCTGGAGGCGCTCGCCGTGTTCGCCGAGCACGACCCACAGGCAGTTGCGCCGCACCACGAGACGCTTCGCTGGGGCATCCAGACGGCCGACCTGGACGCCGCGCTCCGGTGCCGGCTCGTCGACGCGACCGTCGAGATAGACGCTCGGGCCGACGCGGCGATATTATCGGACGCCGGATGACTCACTACGCGAAGTTCTACGTGGCGAGGACAGCGCCGTCGGCGGCGTAGTCGACGTCGATGCTTTTGACGCGCCAGTCGGCGTCAAAGACGTTTTCGCGGTGGCCGGGGGAGTCGAGCCAACTGTCGACGAACGTCTGGCTGATGGCGGTGGCGTCATCAAGATCGTTGGGGTAGTGCTTTGCGACGTTCTCACCGCATTGCCGCCAATCGTAGCCCGCGCGGTCGTACTGGTCGGGAAGTGTACGTCCGCCAGGGGTCTCGTGACCGGTGAAGTCGGCGTCGACCATGTGCGTACTGTGACTCCGGGCAATGGTCGCGAGATGCGGGTCGGCGTCGAGCGCGTCCCGCCCGTGGCTGCGGCGGGCGTGATTCGTGGCGTCGTGGATGGCGCGTTCGAGTTGGCGCCGGGAGACGCTCGGGCTGAAGTCGATAGGATTCGCGCGTGCGCGGATAGTGAATGTCGCCGCCGCAGTCGCTGCACGTACTGGCTGGGCGGATGGGTGCGCCGCAACGACTGCACTCATGGCCGCCGTCGACGACAACGACGAGGCCGTCGCACGTCCGGTGGTCGTGGTGCGAGCGGCGGCTCACCCGCCCGCAGTCGTCACAGGTATGAACGGGCGTCAGGACGTTCGTCACGAGTCCTCACCTCGACCGAGACGGGCGGAGAGTGCGTCCGCGACCGAGTCGCCGGCCGTCCGCGTGCGCGACCGGAGGGCGTCGAGTGCGTCGCGGCAGCGGTCCGCGAGTCGTTCGGCTTCGGTGCGGGCGAAGAACCAGAGCGTGGCGGTGTAGACCCGCCAGCCCTCCGGGTCGTCGGACACGGCCTGTCCGATGGCTTCTTCGAGGGTCTTTCCGGGCTGTCCTCGTTGCATCAGCATCTCGTCGTCGATGCGGGCGAGTTCGGCGTAGGAGAATCCGTAGTCGATCCTGTACCGGAGGCCGAGGCGTCGGGCGAGCGACGGTGAGCGGTGATGGACGCCGAGCCTGCGTGCCAGGCCGCGCGTGACGCGTCGGGTGGTTCTGGCGAGCCAGAACAGCGGAAGTAGTGGGGTGGTCAGGTAGCGTCGCCAGCGTCGGTCGGTCGCGAACGAGAGCACGTCGTCGACGCTCATACCACCTAGTGCGCTGCGCTTGGGCTTGAGGGCGTGTAGGGGGCTACAACGCGTGTGGACGGCGGTGCGTCGGCGCGCGTCACAACCCTCCTCGAGACCGTCATGGGTTCGTCAGTCGTACACGGTCGCTTCGAGTCGGTCGTCGACGTCGACGTCGTGGACGGCTTCCATCCGGTCGCCAGTGATGGTGGCGGCGTCGTGGTCGATGAGGTGGTCGATGGCGTCCTCGAGACGGTTCTCGATGCGGGCGCCGACCCGTTGGTAGCCGAGGCGGCGTGCGGTTTCGAGGACGAGGTCATCGCGGGTCATGGCGCCGCCGTTCGCGAGCAGGACGTAGCACGCCTTCGCGAGTTCGGCGAGCGGGACCTCGGTAATCTCCCGGCGTGCGTCGCTGTCGGGGTCGGCGTCGTCGTGGTCGCGGAGGGGGAGGTCGGCGGCGTCGCGGGGTGGCCAGAGGAAGCCGTCGTGGACGTGGAGGTGGCCGGCGTCGGCGACAATCTGGGTTTGAGCTTCAAGACGCTCGCGGAGGCGGGGGTCGAGACGGTCGGCGTCCAGCGACTCCACGAGGGTGCGGTACGCTGCCGTCTCGCTGATCGGGCCGGCGTCGGCGACGACGGCGAGGAGCCCGCGCTGAACCTCTCGCGGCGGCACGCCGGCGTCGTCAGCCTCGAGTTCCGGGACAGCGGGTGATTCGTAGATCGTGAATGGGTCGCCGCCGTCGGACTGCACGGCCTGCGCGCCATCGTCGGCTTCGGCGGGGTCGGGGGTTTCGGCCTCGGTGTCGGTGGCGACCCTGTCGCGGTCGCTGGGCGGGTGGGCGAGCGTCGAGGCCGTCGCGGTCTCGTGCTCGGCGTCGGCGTCGCCGTGGACGCGGTCGGCGATGCGTTCGAGTTCCCGTTCGGGATCGGTCGCCCACGCTTGCGCCCAGACGCGGTGGACGGCCCAGTCGCGGTCCGCGAGGACGTGCTGGCGGAGGCGCTCGCGGTCCCGCGTCGCGTCGGCGTGGCGGGCGGCGGCGCCGTCGAGTTCGATGCCGAGCGCGTACCGCTCCGGGTCGTCGGGGTCGCGGACGGCCATGTCGAGAACGTACCCCGCGGTCCCGAGGTCGACGTCGACGTCGAACTCGGCGTCGGTGAGCGTCTCGTAGACGTCCCGCGCCAGCGGCGACGGGAACGACGCCGTGGCCTGAGTCGGGGAGTCGCTCGCGGGGGCGTCGCCGTCGGTGTCGCTCGCAGTCGGCGTGTCGATTGTCGGGTCGTGGTCCCGGACGTGTGCGAGGTAGCGCTTGAAGTCGGCGACGCCGCGATTGGTGGCGCCGGTGGTGTCGACGTCCTCGGGTTGCAGCGAGGAGACGACGGTGACCTGACGGCGGGCGCGCGTGATCGCGACGTTCAGGCGGCGGTGGCCGCCGCTGTCGTTCAGCGGCCCGAAGTTCGCGGTGACCTCGCCGTCAGCGTCGGGGCCGTAGCCGACGCTGAAGACGATGCGGTCGCGTTCGTCGCCCTGCACGACCTCGAGGCTCTTGACGAAGAACCCCTCATGGACGTCGTCGCGGCCGACGAACGCGTCGAGCGCCGGGGCCTCGCGGCGGCGGTCGGCGAGCGCGTCGCGGATGGCGCGCTCTTGGGCGCGACTGAACGCGACCACGCCAAGGCTCTCATCGGGGCGCTCGTCGGCGTGGGCGGCGACGATGTCGACGACGCGCTCTGCCTCGCGCTCGTTTCGACGGGTGTCGCCGCGGTCGTAGACGCCGTCTTCGACGTACTCGAACGCGAGGCCCGTGGTCGGGTCGCCGGGCGCCGGCGTGGCGAACGTGCGGAGGCGGCCGTCGTAGTAGCGGTCGTTCGAGAACGCGACCAGGGACGGGTCCGCGCTCCGGTAGTGCCACGTGAGGTACTGCTCGGGGAGGACGGCTGCGGCCTCGTCGAGGACGCTCTCCAGATCCGTGCGGCCGCCGGTGTCGTCGACGACGTCGGTCTCGAAGAACGACGTCGGCGGGAGCTGGTTTGCGTCACCGGCGACGATGACCTGGTCGGCGCGGACGAGCGCGCTCGCGGCCTTCGCTGGCGGTATCTGGCTGGCCTCGTCGAACACGACCGCGTCGAACTCGATGGCGTCGAGCGCGAGCGACTCCGCCACCGTACGCGGACTCATCATGAAGCATGGCTTGAGCTGCTGGACGACCCCGCCGGCGTCCGCGAACAGCTCGCGGAGCGGGCGCTGGTGGTGGGCCTTCCCGATCTCGCGCTTGAGGACGACCTGCGCGGCGCTGTCGGCGTGCTCAAGTTCGACGCTCGGACGGTGGCTCGTGACCGCGTGGCGAACGACCGCCGCGTCATGCTCGCGAAGCGCGGCGTCGCGCTCGCGGTACGTCGCGAGGTGGTGCGCGTACGTCTCGGCGTTGAACGCGTCGAGATCCGTTGCGTCGTAGAGCGCGTTCAACCACTGCCGGTAGAACTCGCGCTCGAACGCGCTGACGACGTGCTCGGGGTCGTGGCCAGCGTCGAGGAACGCGTCGAGGTAGTGGCCGGCGACGGTGTCGGCGACGCGTTCGCGAGCGTGCCGGAAGGCGACCCAGTCCTGGAGACGGTCCAGGTTCTCGCGGAGCGACTCGAGGACCTCGCGCTGGGCTGCCCACGACGCCTCGGGGAACGCGGTGCCGTCGGCGTCGATTTGGTCGAGTGCGACGAACGACGCGAGGTCGTCGCGAGCGGTCCGGAAGCGCTCGCGGGCCGCGACGAGTTCGGCGCAGAGGTCGTCGACGGTGCCGAGCGCGCCCTCGTCGAGCCCGCCTGCGGCCCGCTCGGGGTCGACGACGCCCGTGTCGGCGACCGCGCGCACCCAGTCCGCAACGCCCTGCACGTGCGCCCAGTCGACCGCGCCCTGCACGCGCTCGACGTCCACGCCGTTCCCGTCGAGGGCCGGAACGCCGGCGTCGCCGTCGACGAACGGCGCGAGGTAGCGGGCGTCGACGTCGATTTCGGCGATAGTGTCCTCGGCGGCCTGGAGCGCGCGGAGGCGGCGGGCGTCCTCGCGGAGCGCGGCGAGGTCGGGGTCGTAGCCGTCGCGGGCGTGACTGACGAGCCGGCGCTTCAGCCGCCGGTAGCTCGGCCGGACGTACCGGAACAGCCCGTACGCGCTGAGGGCCTCGTGAAGCTCGCGGCCGTCCTCGTCGAAGATGCTCGGTGCGTACCGCTCGCGGAGATGGCACTCGTGGTCGGCGCGTTCGACGGCCGCGCCGGCAAGCGTTCCGACGGGACCGTCGGGCGCGTGGAACGCGGGGTCGAGGAGGACCTCGGGAAGCGAGTCGACTGGCGCGTCCGCGAGTCGGTCGAGCGCGCGCTCGGCGTCCTCGAATGCGCTCGCGTCGCGGAGGTCCACGCCGAAGGTCGACGAGAGGCGGTCGGCGAGGTCGCGCATGGCGTCGACGGCATCGAGTTGGGCGTCGATTGCGTCGGCGACGCGCTCGCGGGTGTCGACGCGCCAGTCGCCAACGGTCGCCGCCCGCCAGGGGTGCGAGTCGTGGTCCGCGATGGCGTCCTCGAACGCGGCGAGCTCGCGGAGGGCGGCGATGGCGTCGTCGACCGCCGCCTGGCCGACCGCGAGCGGGTCGGCGATGTCGACGTCGACGCTGGGCTCGTCGCGGCCGGCGGCGACGATGCCCAGTGCCTCGTAGGGCGTCACCACGAACCCGTCGGGTGGCGTCGTCAGGCGGTCGGCGTGCTCGTCGAGCATCGCAGCCGCATCCTCTCGGCGGCTCCGGCACGCGTCCCGGCCCGCAGGCGGGTCGGCGGTGTCGGCGCGGAGTTCGCGTCCGAGGGCGTCCAAGACCTTCGACTTCGTCGCGTGCTGGCCGTGGGCCTCGAGGCAGAACCGGCCGAGGCCGACCTCGTCGAGCCGCGACTTCACGACCTCTAAGGCCGCCTGCTTCTCGCTGACGAACAGGACGCGTTCGCCGCGCGCGAGCTTCGCCGCGACGACGTTCGCGATCGTCTGGCTCTTGCCCGTCCCCGGCGGGCCCTGGAGGACGAAGCTCTCTCCGTCGAGGGCCGCGTCGATGGCCGCTTGCTGGCTCGGGTCCGCTTCCAGGACCTGCGCGGGAGGATCGTCGGCGTCGCCAGCCGCTAGCTCGCCGGCGCGTGGGTCGGCCTGGAGGGCGTCGAGGGCGCCCGTATTGCCGGCGATGGCGCGGACGAGCGGGTCGCTCGCGATGGCGTCGCGGTTCCGGTCGAAGTCCTCGTAGAGGCTGACGGTCGCGAAGTCGAAGATGCAGACCGCGAGTTCGCGCGATATCCTCCAGTCGGGGAACGAGTCCGCGATGGCGGCGACGGCGTCGAAGGCGTCGTCAAGCTCGTCGACGCCGACGTCGCCGTCGCTGGGAAGGTCGAGGTCGCGTTCGGCCTGGAGCTTCCGGCGGAGCGCGGGGTTGACGACGATCGGGTCGCCGTCGAACGTCACGGTGTGCGCGTGGACGGCCTCGGGCGTCGCCGGGCGGTGCTCGAGTTCGACCGGCAGGAGGAACAGCGGCGACTCGTAGGGGTCGTCGTCGCCGGGGTCGGTCCACGCGAGGCGGCCGACGGAGAGGAACAACGTGTCCGCGCCGCGCTCGCGGAGGTACTGGCGGTGGTAGCGCGCGATGGATTTGAGCGACTCGCTAGCTACATCGGGCGGCCGAGTCGCGACCGCCGCCCCCGCGTCCACCGTCCCGTCGTCGGCGGGGTCGCGAGCCGCCGTCGGGTCCGTGCGCGCCGTCTCCGGCGGGTCGTCCGCCGTCGCCTTCACGAGTTCGACCGCGCCCGTCTCGCGGAGGCGGTCGACGACGGGTCCGGCACTCGCCGCGAGCGGGAGTGACTTCGTCTTCGTCGGCGAGAAGTCCACGAGTGCGTTCCGACGCGTCAGATCCAGTAGTTGCTCCTGCCATCCCTCGACGACCGCATCCACGTCCGCGTTCGAGTCCGCATCCACGTCCGCGTTCGCGTCCGCATCCACGTCCGCATTCGCGTCCGCATCCACGTCCGCGTTCGCGTCCACGTCCACGTCAGCGGCCCGTTCCGCGTCCGAGTCGTCGGATTCCGCGTCGGTCATCTCGCCACCTCCTGGGTCGGGGGTCGCGATTCGTCCGCCGGTCGACAGTACGGCGTCACGAGCGTCATCTCATCCGAAGGTCGCACGTCCAGGGTTTAGGTGGCGTTCGCGACGCACAACTCCTGTAGCACCCCAGCTCTTGGTCGGCTACGTGACTCGCTACACGCCCTGTAGGCACGCTCAGGGTCCTATACCGCTAGCTTCCGACCGTCCTCGTGAGTTCCTCATGCACGAGAAACCACGTGATTCGGCGTTCTACGAAACGATCATCGAACACCTCGTCGACGACTGCCCGTGGGTCGGCGTCGATGACGAAGTCAGACCGAGCGAGGTCGCCGCCATCGCGGCCGACCCCACGACCGTCGCCGAACTCCAGTTAACGCACCTCTACACCGACGCGGAGCTGTACTGCAAGCTCCCGGATCCGGCCAAGGGTACGGCCGCACACCTCGTCCTCTACCAGGGATTGGACCGCGCCATCGACGGCCGCGGCGACGCGAGTGACGACGGGTTCGTCGAAGCGCTCGCCACCGCTCACGAGACCATCGCCAGCGTTCACGCGAGCGAGTACGTCACGCCCGCCGCCGACCACACCGTCATGCTCGAAGCACACGTTCCCCACAGCTACACCGAAGAAAAACTATACTCGATGATGACCGCCATCACGGCGACCGCACTCCGCGTACAGCGCCTCCACGGCGACCTCCGCGCGACCGTCAACGCCGTGTCGGGCCTCGAGTCCGACGGCGGCCACCGGCGCTCGACGCCGGCACTTGAATCCAGCGTTGGGTCAGCGTGCCAACGGTAGCCTCGCCACGCACCCAGACCTCCACTCCCGTATGCACTCTGGACTGGCAGCCATCGAGTCCGCGACGGGCCAGCACGACGTACCAGTCGAGCGACGACACCGGGGGATGTGTTGACCGTGTCGGATCTCCGCTTCGACGACGTCGTGGATACCGTCCAAGTCAAGTACGACGGCTATCGCGTCCTTCGGTAGCGACGAGAGCGCCCGGAGACTGTTCCTGAGCGCGCCGAGCGCGTACCACCGCCGTCGGTCGTCGTCGGAGTCGAAGACCGCCTCGACGTAGGCGTCGACGGCTGGTACGGCCGTCCGCGGGTTCAACCCGACGATCTCCCCGAGGGTGCGCGTGTTGAACGTACGCTGGGCGATGCCGAGGAGCAACCCGTGAAACACGTGCTCGACGAACGGCTCCGTGACGTCGGTCGCGAGCGACCGGTCGACGATGGCGAGTTCCCCGAGCGCCTGCTTTGCCCACTGGCGCTCTAGCTCGGGCGTCTCCGGGTCCTGCCAGAAGTCGACGAGCGGCGGCCGCGGGTCCGTGGCCGCGTCTGGTACTGCAATCGTCGCGATGGCGAGTGCCTTCAGCAGCGGCGTCCTGAGTGTGGTGTTCGTGTGTTCTATCGCCGCCATGAGAGGGTCCAATGCCTCCGGGATGCGTTCGGCGGCCGCGAGGAGGAGTTCCGCGAACCCAATAACCGCCCGTTCCTTTGCGTCGCCCTCGGCTGTCCGAACCGCTGTCTGCAGTGTCTCGAGGACGCCGCCGTCATTGACGTTACCTGCCTCGATGACGCGTCCGAGCTCGCGGAGGACCGCCAGTCCTGGCCGGGAGTCCGACGCGTCGAGGCGGTCGACGTACGTCTGGACGCCCGTCGAGAACGACGCCGGCGTGGCGACCGCGACGGCGCCGAGTGCGGTCCGCGCACGGTTCTGGAGTCGCAAGTACGTCTCCCCATTCCCTGCCTGCGCTCGCAACTGTGGACTGACGTCGACGAGCGCGTCGGCGTCACCTAACCGGTACTCTCCGACCGCAACGGCCATCGCGTCTCGAACGTTGCCGTCGCGGTCACGCATGGTGTCGATGAGCGCGTCGACCGGCCTCGACGCGTCGACGGCGAGGCTTTCGATTGCGACGCCTTCTCCGACGGCACGTGCGGTGTCAATCCGAGGGCCGCCGTCGGTCGCTCGCGTCTCCTCGACGAACGCGTCGAACGACCGGATAGACGTGAAGTCCTCCGCTGTCGTCGGTTGTGCGGCCACGAGTGCGTCGGTCGCGACCGCGAGGTAGGCTTGCGTTCGATTCAGGTCGCTTGTCGCGACCGCTTCGAGCGCGTCCGCGACCGGGTCTGGATCGGTTACCTGGTCGGCGTGCGTGACGAGGAGGACGGCCAGCAGTCGCGTCGCGTGCCGAACCGCCTCGTTCGTGTTGTCGGCCGCCATCAGTGGGGGCTTGGCATCCTGGAGGTATTCGGCGAGCACGCGACAGACCAAGTCGAATTCGAACCACGACGCGACGTGGTCCGCGACGGCGTCTGGCCGCCACTTGGTCAGGTCCGCAAGCAGCGCGACGCTCGACCCCGTCGTCTCTCGCGTGAACGCGAAAGCGAGGACGTAGGCCGCGGGGTCCGCGAGCTCGACTGCGGGGTCGTCGAACGCGTCGAGCGTCTCGAATATCGAGGGGTCCGTGACGGTCTCGAGCACCGAGAGGACGGTCCGCTGGAGGTCGAGCGAGAGGCCACGCACCAGGATCAGTTCTCCCGCAGACCCCGTTCCGACCAGCCGCCGCACTTCCTCCATCAGGATGCTTGGGAGGATTGGCGCGAAGTGCTGGGCGGTCTCCGCGTTGTCCTCCGCGTACTCGAGGAGCGCTTGGCACGCGTCGTGTCGCCGCTCGAGGTCGCCGCGAGGGTTCTCGGAGCTAACCGATGCCTGGAGCGTGTCGACCATCTCCTCCGGCGTGTACCCACCGACCCGACCTTCCTCGTCTTCCTCCCCGTTCGCCGTCGTCATCGTCTGGTACGCCTCTCACGCTCGGGACTCCTAAAACGCACGCCGCCGCGCGAAGCTCCGGTCCCCGCCCTCGTGGCGGTGTGTCCGAGGCTTGGAGTCGGACCAGTTCCCGATTGGAAGCCTCCGTGACGCCGCTTCGGGACTCCCGAACGGCGTCGATTCGAAACCGTGCAGGCCCTGTTACAAATTGCTGTTTGTAATTGTTGTTTGTAATAAAAGTTTGAAACGGATGCGCTAGGTGTCGAAGGGAAGTTTCCAATCGCATTCGAGGGAGAGAAGTGCGCGTTGAAGTCGGTGCTCGCGGGCGCCGGCCGGTGGTCGCCGGCGGATGCCAGCGTCCCCGCGAGCCCGAGACAGCGGGTGTCAGCGTGGTGTCGGCTGGGACAGCGTGCCGGCCGGCGCGTTCGTGCTGCCGTGGCGGGCGGTTCGTCGCCGAGCCCAATCGTCCACGAGCCCCATTCCCCCTACCGTGGGCGACCGGGCGGCGCAGCGGGCGATGCGTGGGTCGTCGGTCCGTCCGACCACCCACTCGGAGCGACGGGAGCCTCCCCAAAAGAACGACCCCGGCGTCCACGGCACGTGTAGCCCGCCGTGGAATCGGACCCCCCTGTCGACCAGCACGCTCAAGCGGCGGGCTCGCGTGCGTCAGGACGACGAGATGCATCGAGTCGCACGGAATCGCACTGCCAGACCGACACGCGACCCCGACTCGCTGGCGAGGGCGCCCACCGCGGTCGTCCGGAGGTCACACCAGTGAGGGCGTTCGATGCGTCCGCAGTGGGAGACGTCGCGGGTATCGACCTCCCAGTCGACGACGAGGTGTGCGAGCTCGCGACGACGATAGACGCCGGCGTCTCGACGTCGAGCGCGGTCGGCGAGCGGTTCGAGGTCCTGCAAGCGGCGACAGAGCTCCGGGGGCGTGCGACGGAGGCACCGGCGAGCGTTCGAGCGGTCGCGCCGACGCTCGAACGCGCGCTCAGAGCGCCCGAGCGCGGCGGCGATGACGCGACCGTGATGGACCTCTACGTGTCGGGGGTACGCGAGCGACGCCGCGAGATAGTGTCGGCCACGCTGGAGTCGATCGCTGGGCCCGCGGTCGTTCGCGGATACGATGCGAGCGGGTACTCGCTGCGCGAGTTGGTCGGTGCGCTGAGTGAGACGCTGGTGGCGACGACTACGCCCGTCATCCGCAAGCAGTGTCTGCGGACGCTCGCGGCGGTCGCTCGAGCGCAACCGGGCGTCGTCCGTTCGAGGCTGGACGCAGACGCGGTCCGGGTCGTCGTCGAGTGGCTGGACGCCAACGAGGACGCCATGCACTGGGAGGCAACCGCCGTTGCGGAAGTGCTCGCGACCGGCTTGCCACGCTATCCGTCGGTCTGGGACGATGCGCCCGTCCTTGCGGTGCTCGAGCAGCTCCTCGAGTACGAGGCGGCGACGCCACGGGCGTTCGGACACGTCCTTCGACTGGGTGCGCCAGCAAGCGTCGATGGCACATCGGGCGGTTCGACCGAGAGCCAGCCGTTCCCACTGCTTCGGCGTCCCGCCGCGGCCGGCTCGCTGGACGACGAGCGCGAGCGTCGCCAGCACCTCCGAGCGCTCGGTCGCTGCATCGGACTCGCCCCGGACCTGGTCCCGAATGCACCTGGAGCGCTCGTCGAGCGCGTCCGCATGGCGCCGCGAGCGGACCGCGCGGTGGCGGCGACCGCACTCGGCGAAGTCGTCGCTCACTCCCAGACAGACGAGAGGCGAGTGGAAGCGACACTGGTCGACGGGATTCGCGCGGCTGACGGCGACGCCAGGGACCGCCGCGTTCGGGTGCTGGGCGAGGTCGCCGTCGCGTGTGCCGACCGCCTCGAGTGGGTTCCGGACCGGTTCCGAGAGCGCGTTGCCGCGGCTCAGGTGCCCCCTCGGAGCGCGGTGCGAGCGGTCGGTGAGAGCGTGGTCGCTGCGAGCGACGGCGAGCGCGGTCTCGACGCGCTCCGTCGCCGCGTTCGGGCCGAGACCCGTCCAGCGGGAGAGCGCGAGGTGACCGCGCTCGGCGAGTGGGTCGCACACGTCCCAAGCGTGGTCGACGCGCCGGTCGAATCGCTTGCCTCGACCGTCCGGGAGGCGAGCGAGGACGAGCGCGTGGATGCGGCCGCGGTCCTCGGTTCGTACGCGGTCGTCGCGATCGACGGCATGCCCGTTCGCGAGGTCGTCGACGGTTCGGAGTCGGTCCGCGCAGCACGCGTTCGCGGCGAGCGCGCCCTCGCCGGAGGCGTCGCAGCCGTCGAGTTGGACGCGAAAACGAGGGCGCGCGTTCGCGATTTACGTGGCCGCCAGCGGCGGTATGCGACGCCAGCGCTCGGCGTGGCGACCGGGTCGGAAGCCGCTACTGGTGGATCGGTGACGAGCGCGCTCCGGGAGGCGGTGACAACGAGTTCGTTCGCCGACCGTCCGACTCGGCTCCGGCTCCTCGGCGAGTGGGTCGCCGCGACCCGAACCCCCAACGGAGGTGATGGCCGAGCGACCGGAGCCCTCGCGGAGCGCGTTCGTGAAACGACCGGGAGGGACCGCGAGCGCGCCGCTCGCGGCCTCGGCTTGGCGACGATGGAGTACGACAGTCACGAGAGCGGACCCAGCGGGGGTGTCGTTGCCGAGGTCCTCGTGAGACTGTCGGTCCAGGACGAGGGGGTTTCGGCGACTCGTCGGGCAGTCGAGCGTGCGACCGTCAACGACACGCAGGGTCCTGGCCCGCTTCCCTCGGGTGTGCCGGCAGCAGGCCGTGACTGGTCCGTCCTCGCCCTCGGGGAACTGGTCGCGGTCGCGCCGGGTTCGACGCCGCCCGGAGCTGCGTCGCTCGCCGCGACCGTCGACTCCACGTCGGGGTGGGACCGCCAGAGCGCCGCTCGCGCACTCGGCGTCGCGGTCCTCGTCGACGCGTACGGGCCCGCAGGCCTCGACACGTGGACGAGAAACGGACTCGCGACGCCCGTGAAGAACCGTGGTTCCCTGACGTACGTCCTCGGCGAGACCGCCGCCGTCCACCCCGAGCAGTTTCCGGGGGTTCCGGAGGCGTTCACCGCGAGCGTCCGCGATGCATCGGACGGCGAGCGGACGACGACGGCGCGCGCCCTCGGCGAGTACGTCTGCCAACCTTCACCGAACGAACCCGCGTCGCTCGACGCGCTCCGGGCGGCCGCAGCAGCCGCGTCGGGCGACAGGCGGGAGACGCTGACCCGCGCCCTCGGCGAGACCCTCGTCGCGGTCCCGGAGGTGAACGCGGAGGTCCCGGCATCGCTCGTCGACGCCGTCGCGGACGCAGTCGACCAAGACCGGCGCGCGCTCGCACGCCTCCTCGGCGAACTCGCCGTCAACGACGACCCCAGCGACGTCCTCGACCGCATGGCCCCCACCAGCCAAGACGACCACGTCTTCGAGCGCGCACGCCGCAGCCGCATGACTCAAGCGCTCGCCACCGTGGACGCGGTCGACGTCGACGACATCCTCGACGCGCTCCCCGTGACCGATCCCTCGACCGACGCACCCGCGGGGACCGCTGGCGCCCTCCAGAATGTCGACGCGCTCCTCGATGCTCCCGCGCCGATACGCGACCCGCTTATCGACGCGCTCACCACGACCCTCGAACGCGACGAGACGGCCGCCCTGGAGGACCTCTATCGCCGAATCGACGCCTGGATGCGCGACACGACCGACGCGGACCCCACCGCCAGACTTCACGCGATGGCCGCCCGCAGCACGCTCGACACCATCGCCGCCCGCACCGACCCGTAGCACGAACACGCCCCGGGTGCGAGCGAGGGTCGAGTCCTCGTGGGCCGCTACACTGATTGGGGCCCGGAGAGTCAAACCGACGGAAGGCTTCGGTCGCGGGCGCGCCTCGCCTTCCCGAGACCGAGGTCGCCTCCCCTCGTATGTCCGACGCGAACGACCGGGCGGCGGACGTCCGTGATTCCGTCGCCGCGCTCGAGACGCGCCTGCGCGCCGACCCCGAGAGCGTCGTCTCCACCGTCATCGAGCGTCGCGAAGCCGTCGGCGAACTCCGCTCGCTCGTCCGGTCGACGGACGTCACCGTCCACGACCCGACGCCGCTCGCTCCCGAGCCCGTCGGGTCGCTCGTCGACGCGCTCGTCGGCGCGTTCGAGCACGCCCACGCCGTCCAGACCGGGTCGCGGGCGACCGCGCTGTTCAACGTCGCCACCCACGCACGGGACCTCCAGACCGACGTGCTGGCGACGCTTGCCAGCCTGCTCGACGCCTCGGCGCCCGCTGCGTGGCCGATGCCTCGCGTCGACGGCGAGTCCCAGCCCAAGGCCCTCGACGGCGAGGCCCGCGGGCGTCATCGAATCGAGGCGCTCGCGGCGGCGGGCGCGAGCGCCCTGTCAGCACCGCCGTCCCACGACGCCGTCAAGCCCGCCATCTCACTGCTCGGGGTAGTGAGCGTCCTCGACCCAGCAGGCGTCGGTTCGAACGAGGACGTCGCCACAGTCGTCCCGACGCTCCTCGGCAGCTTCCGCGCGACTGACGCGACCGACGTCCGCCTCGCCATCCTCCGGACGCTCCGCACCGTCTGCGAGCACCACCAGCCCGGCATGCCCGCGCGAGATGGCCTCATAGACGTGGTCGAGACCGCGCGAGCAACCGACGACCACGTCGTGCGCGCCGGCGGCCTCGCCGTCGCCACCGCGCTCAACGGACTGGCAAAGCCCGTCGCGGCCCAGTCGTCGACGCGGGAAACGACGGTCGACGACGACGACGTCGCTGCGCTCCTCGACGCGGTCGTCGCGGGCGTCGACGCCAGCGGGCCGCCGCTTCGGTACCCGGCGCTCGTCGAAGCAATCGACAGCGCCGTCGTCACGGTCATCGACGACCGCATCTGCCAGCGCCTGGTCGACGTCGTCGCAGCGGACGAGGAGCTGGTCGACATCGGCGGCCCCGTCCCCATCCCCGTCGACTCGTTCGAGGAGCTCCGCGACCAGGCGGTCGCCGCCATCGACCACCTCGTCGACGCCGACTGCGTCCCGTCGTCGACGACCGTCGACGCTGCCGGAATCGTCGGCGCGCTCGCAGGCCGCGACCGCGGGCACGAGACGTACGCCCGAGCGCTCGCTCGACTGGCAGAGGCCGACCTCGTCGAACCCGACCCCCAGCGGCTCGCGGCCGCCGTCAAGTCAGTGACCGACGACACCCACCTCCGGCTCCTCTCGACGACCGCACTCCGCCGGCTCGTCGACGCCGATCTCGCGGCCAGACGCGACGTCATCCGGCTGCGGGACCGACTCGTCGATGCGATCGCGACCGAACGCAGTCACTGGGCTGCGGAGGCCCTCGGCGAACTCGCCGCCGACTTCCCGGCCGTCAACCTCCGCGCTCCGCTTCCGGTCGCGTCGCTCCTCGCCGACGTCCGCGCGGTGTCCGGATCGGAGTCCGTCCTCGCCGCGAAGACGCTCACGGTCCTCGTCAACGCGGGCGTCCTCACCGAGTCAGTCGACGTCTCGCTGCGGACGCTTCGACGCGCCGCTCGCGCACCCGAGATGGGGGACATTGGCGCCGTCCGGTCGCTACTCGAGACGCTCGCCGACGCGGGCCTCGCGCCCACGCTCCCCGACGCAGTCCGCAGGCAGTACGCGTTCCTCGTCGGCAAGGACCCCGGACTGACGCCCGATGACGGCCTCCGGGATATCGAAGCCCGAGCGAGCGAGGTCACCGGGACGGCCGAGGGCCTCGAGGAGGTGGCGAATGCGGCCGCGGCGGTCGTTCCCCGGGCGAGTGCCGACGCGTGCCGGCACGCTGCCGCTATCGTCGTCGCGTGTATGCCCCCGGCGGCAGACGGCGTCGACCTTTCGGGCGTCGTCGAGTCACTCGCCGCCGCAGTCCCGACACAGGGGCCGAGCGCTCGCAATCATCACTACGAACTCCTCGTCGACCTCCTCCACGCTGGGGGCAGCGGCGAAGACGCGATTCCGGTGTCGGCGGTCGTGCGGGACGTGCGCGGCCGGCCCATCGCAGACGATACCGCCGTCGACCTGCTCGCCGTCCTCGTCGCTCGGGAGGCGAGCGGCGTGTCGACGTCGCGCCTGGAGTCGACGCTCTGGTTCGCACTGGACGAAGTGACCGGTGGCGCCGAGCACGCCGTCGACGCGCTCGTCGACCTCACCACGCAGGACGCGCTGCCCTCGGAGCGCGTCGCGAAGGGGTTCACCGCAGCCGTTCGAGCGGACGACCGAGGGCCCGCGAGCGGTATCGTTCGCCATCGAGCACTCGCCGGGCTGCACGCCCTGGCGTCAGCGAGCGCGCTCTCGACGGCGCCGCCGGCGTTGCGGTCGACGCTCGTCGCCACGTTCCTCAAGCACGGCCGCGACTCCGTTGCCGTCGTCCTGGAGACCCTGGTCGAGTCGAACGCCTTCCCACCGGCCGACCTCGCCGACCGACTCACACGCCGCGCGCCCGCGACGCCGACGTCGAGCGTGCCGTCCTGGCTCGACTCACCGACGCCCGGGACGCTCGCCCTCCTCGAGACGGGGACCGCGCGTGACCCGGACGCCTTCCAGCGGTACGCGCCGGCACTCCGACGGCTCCTCCGCGGTGACGCGCTCGCCGCCTCCGAGCGGGTCACCGTCATCCGGGTCCTGCACCGACTCACCGTGACCGCCAGCAACCCACGAACTGCAACCCCATTATAAAACGGGAGTTCAGAGCGGTGGGCAACGACCAATCGGTGATGGTGGCACCACATGGTTGATGTATGGCAGCAAGCCAGGATGCGGACGGCGAGGACAGCACCGACATCGAGAACGCGGCGGACGCCAACGACGGCGAGGACAGCGGATTCGACGTCAAGGCGCTGCTGGACGCGCAGTTCGAGGCCATCGAGGAGGACGGCGAGCAGATCGCGGAGCTCGTGAAGGCAGCGCACTTCCGCCTCGGCGTCGACGGCGACACCAGCGAGGAGGTCCAGGGCGCGCTCCGCGGGCTCATGCAGGAGATCATGAGCGAGCACGAGGACGTGTCGACCGCGGAGGTCGTGGACGCGATGTGGTCCGAGCTCCTGTACATTAGCAGCAAGCTCCAGGAGGACCCCGACGAGAACGAGGCCGCCGACGCGGACGGCGAGGCCGACGGCAGCGCCGACGCGGACGGTGAGGGCGACGGCGACGAGCAGACGAGTCTCGACGACATCGCGGCGATGGCCACCGGCAAGGACGACGACGGCGACGTCAGCGAGTCCGGCGCCAGCCACGACCCCGCGTTCCAGTAGCGAGGGTCGGGCCGGCAATCGTTTACTCCTCGTTCTGCGCGACCGCGGTCGTCGGGAGCGACGCGAGTGCGTCGACCGCGGTGACGAGCGTATCTGGAGGGTGTTCGCTGGACGATGCGAGCGCGTCCCGGATATCCGCGCGGACCGCAGCGGTCGAGGTCGCGTCCCCCGGATCGCTCGCGAGAGCGAGTGCCCGAAGGAGCGTCGCGTCGAGCGCGCCCGCGTCGTCCCGGAGGCGCGTGCAGCGGCCATGGCCCTCGGTGGGGGCGCTGCTGATGGTGAGTGCCTGGACGAGCGCTCGGGCCGGCAGGACGTCGGCTTCGGCGGCGTCGGCGACGATGCGCGCGACGGCCGACGCGGAGTGATCGTTCGGCGGCGCTTCGATTCCCTCAAGCAGTGCCTCGGCGAGCGCTTGCGGGTCTGGAACGGCGACGGCGACGCCGAGACCCCAAGCCGCCAGCTCTCGGTCGTGGCCGCTCCCGGGCCGCACCCGGTCGGCGAGTGTCGGTATCGCGAGCGCGTCGTCGACGGCGTTCGTCACGGCGGCGGTCCCGAGTGCGCGGGCCGCGAGCCTCCCGTCGGACGCGCCACCCGACCGGACTGCGTCCCGTAGTCGAGACTCGAGCCGAGGTTTGACGCCTTCGTCGCCACTCGTGGCAGCGACGGCGTAGCCAAGCGCTTCCGTGGCCAGCGGACCGTGCGAGTCCTCACCCTGTCTCACGGGGTCGGCGAGCGCGGCCGCCAGGTCGGCACTGGCGTCCGGCGTGGTGGGGTTCGGGTCCGTGCGCGCGGCGCGCTCGCCGAGGGCACGTGCCGTCAGCCTTCGTTCCAGACCGTCGCTCGCTTGGATGCGTTCGACGAGTGCCGTCGTCCGCTCGGGTTCGGTTCTCGCGTCGAGTTCGCCTCGGAGGTCGGCAACGACGAGGGCTGCGGCGGCGCGTTCGGCGTCCGGCCGCCCCGCGACGCCGTCGACCAGCGACGGCGAGACCGGTGGGTTCGGGTGGGCTTCGAGAGCCGCGAGCGTCTCGCCGAGGGCGCGTCCGGCGCGGACCCTGTCCATGCCAGTCGCGTTGGTGATGCGAGCGCAGAGGCCGTCGACGACGGGGACCGGTGGGTCGTCTCGGGTGGCGAGTACGGCTTCGCCGATGGCGCGAACGCACCATGTTCGACGCGCTCCCCGCCTGTCTCGGGCGTGCTCGCGCAGCCACGCTGGGGGCTGCGCGTCCGACGGCGTCTCGGCCGCGTCGAGGATGAATTCCCCGAGTGCCCTGACGCAGCGTGCTCGGTCGAGACCGGTGCTCGCGGCCGCCCGTGCGTCGAGGGCGTCCACGCCGCTTGCGGTATCGTCGCAGGCGAGCGCCTCGCCAAGGGCGCGCGTGAGTCGGCGTCGGCGCGACCCGGACGCCTCGGCCGCGCGCGCTCGGAGCGCCACCAGTTCCGGGGTGCCCGGGGCGGAGCCAGTGGTGGAGTCCCCGAGCGCGTCGGCCGGTATCACTACTTCAGCGAGCGACCGGGCCGTGCGGTCGCGGTCCGCCCCGGTCTCGCGGCGCACCCGGGTCGCGAGCGCGTCGATGACCGGCTGGCCGGCCGGTGGCGTGCCGGCGAGGAGTGCCTCGCCGAGCACCCGCGCGGCGCGACACCTGGTCTCGTCGCCGCCGGCGCGGGCGCGCTCGACCAGCGTGTCCCGCGCCGTCTCGCCGTCCGTCGGGAGGTCCGCGGCGGCGACCCCGAGCGCTCGACACACCGCGTCCCGTTCGGACTCGGGGACGTCACCGAGGGCGTCCGATATCGCAGGCAGCGAGTCCGCGGCTGCGTCCGTTCGCGCGAACAACGCACCGAGCGCGCGGTCCAATTCCCCCGCTGGATCGTCGCCAGCGGGCGTCTCGGAACGCGACTCGTCGCTGCGTCCGTCCGCGTCGGCGATTCCGTCCGCGTCCTCGGTTCCGTCCGCATCCCCGATTCCGTCCGCGTCGACGACCGCATAGAGGGCGCGGGCGGCGCGGTCGCGTGGCGTGCTACTCGTCGTGTCCCGGACGCGCCGCCCGAGTGCGGCGGTGAGCGACCGCTCGGTCGTCTCGTACTCGGTGGCTATCGCCTCGCCGAGAACCTGCGTCGTGTGGTCGCGGTCCGCGCCCGTGGCGCGCTCGATTCGGTCGACCAGGCGTCTTGGGACAGGTGCGTCGATGCGATCGGGTGCGACCACGGCGGTGGCGCCGAGCGCTTGCGCGGACTGCACGTACTCGACGCCCGAGGTGTGGGCGACCCGGTCGGCGAGCGATTCGACGCCGAGCGTCGGCGATAGCGATGCAGCGAGTGCCTCGCCGAGCGCTCTCCCAGCACGCTCGCGTTCGCTGTCGTCCGACCCGCGGACGCGAGCCACCAGTTCGAGCGGGAGTTCAGCTGATGGTTCCTCGGCGTCGGCGCCCTCGTTCGCGTGCCCGAGGGCCGTCGCGACGTCACCGTGGCCAACGACTGCAGCGGCTTCACCGAGGGCTCGCGCGAACCGGTCGCGTTCGGTTCCGACGCTGTCCTGGACCATCGCTGCGAACTCCTCGAGCGAATCCATCCGCGCGTTCAGGCCGTCCGCGTGTCCCTCGCTCCCGTCCGAATCCGCCCGTCGAACGAGGGTCCGTGTGGCCGCGAGTTCGGAGGTGACGTATCCAGTCGTGCGAACGGACTCCGCCGGTATCGGGGCGGAGGCGTCGAGGCGGCCGCGAACGCGATTCACGCGTTCCGCGTTCGGGTCGTGTGCGATGACCGCCAGTGCGAGCGAGAGCGTTGCGGTCGTCGGTTCCGGCGGTGTCGGTGCCACGAAGTCGTCGAGGAGCGTCCGGACGGCGTCGTCGAGAGCGTGTGCGTCAGCGAGCCCCTCGACGACGACCTCCGGGCGCGCCATCGCCACGCCAGCGAGCGCCTCGACGACGGTGACGTGGTGTCGCTCAGCGCGCGCATCGCGAAGCACGGAGGAGAGCGTCTCGACGACGACCTCCAGCGACCGACCGGCAGCCTCGTAGGCCGTCGCGAGTCCGGGGCCACTCATCGCGACGACCGCATCCAGTGCGGTGGCGAGCGTCCGCTCGGCGACGTCACCGAGCAGCAGCGACTCGACCGTCGCCCCCTCGCGGTCCAGCACCTCGCGAACGACCGCCAGGACGCACGGCGCCAACCGACGCGCCGCCGGCGGCGCCTCGGTCGCGAGGTCGCACACCCGCTCGCACGCCTCGTACGTCTCGACGGCACCCCTGAACCCGACTGCCGACCGCGAGCGCAGCCCCCCGCTAGAGAGTCGCGCTGCGAGTTCGTCGACGGCAGCGGTCGACCCCGAGTCCTCGTCGCCATCGGACGAGTCGCTCGTGCCTGGTTCGTCGCGACTCGCCGGTGGGTCGACGCACGCGGGCCGGTCGCTCCAATCGAGCGGGTCACTGGAGTGCGTCATGCGTCTCGGCGCCAGGGTGAGGGCGCGCTTACCGTTTCCTCCGAGCGCCGTCGTCTTAACCGTTCGACCGCGAACGTACCACCCCGGAGTCCGCCGCGTGCGAGGGCGTTCGCTCTGGTCGAGTGCACGCTCGTCGCGACGTCCACCGGCTACACGCGGTGTAGCTCGACGCCGGTCTTGAGTCCCGAAGGCGCGACAAGGCGTCCAATGAGAGATCCTTCGGAGCGTCAGGGGCGAGGGCTCGGACTCGCGGGAGGTGGCGCGTGATGACCGACCGTGTCGCGTTCCCCATCGAGCAAGCGGCAGCGCACGACGTCGTCCGCGCGTTGCTGGACGACACCGAGCCGTCCCGCGACATCGACCCCTGTGTCGCGGCCTGCGCCTGCCTTCGGAGCGCCGACCCCGAGATGCAGGGAGACGGCGCCGAGTTACTCGCCGCGCTCTACGACGATGACGCCCAGCAGGCGGAGGCCGCGCTCTACGACCTCGCGGCCGCGCTCGACGCCACCGACTCGCGAACCCGAGCCCAGGTCATCGGCGCGTTCCAGATCGCCGCCCAGACCCTTCGCGGGACCGCCGTCGAGCATCTTGACGCCGTCGTTGCGCCCCTCGCAGACGTCGACCCGCTCGTCAGGGAGGCCGCCGCCTCGACCGTCGCTTGGCTCGCCGAAGCCGTCAGGAACGACACCCGAGGGAGCTTCCCCGACGGCACTCGCGACAGGTTCGAGCCCGCGGTCGACCCGCTGCTCGCGGTCCTCGACGCAGACTCGCGCGCCGGCCGGTTCGAGTGGACGACCCAGTTCGCGCTCGCACACCCCACCCGCACGTTCTGGGGCGAGGTCGACGCCGGCGAGTCGCGGCGCTCGCAGAACCGGTGGCAGGCCGCGTTCGCCGTCGCCCTGCTCGCCGACTGGTTCCCCGACCGCGTCGCCGCCCACGACGCGACGCTCGCCGCACTCGCCGAGACCGCTGGCCGCTCTGAGACGCGATGGTACGCCATCGACGCGCTCGCCCGCGCCGGCGCCGACGACGCCCTCCGCAACATCCGCGACCGCGCCCGCGTCCGCCTCGACGACCCCGAGCGAGCGGCTGCGAGCGTGGAGACGCTCTACCACTTCATCACAGAGCGTCCCGCCATGCTCGTCCCCGCCGCCACCGACCTCGCGTTAGCCCTCCCGAATCTCGACGCGGACTCGACACCACTCGCCGCGAAAGCGCTCCTGTACGCCGCCGTCCACCATCCCGACCCGGGCGAATCGAGCCTTCCGGTACGCGTGCTGGTCCGCCACTGGCTCCGGGACGGTGGCGGCGAGGACTCCCTCTCGATTCCGGTCCGTCCAGGCCTCGTCGCCGACCTCGCGGTCGCCCACCCCGAATGCGTCCTCCCCGTCGTCAGTCTGGCACTCGATGTCCCGCTCGCGAGCGACGCACCCGGGAGCGATGACCGCGCGCGGAACGTTGCATCTGCGACGCAGTCCACGCCAGAGACTGAGTCGTGGGACCGGGAGACGGCGTGGGGAGTGCTGCGGGAAGTCGCAGAGCGGGACCGGGAACTCCTCTGGAGCGCACTCGAGCCGGGGTGGTTGCGCGACCGACTGGAACGGGCCGACGACTGTGGCGCGCACGTCCGCAGGCTGTACGCGCGCACGGTCCCGACCCCGCCGCCAGAGACCGCGGTCGCGACCCTGTTCGAATCCGTGCTCGCGGGCGCCGACGGAGCACGCGATGCGCTGTCGGTCCTAGAAGACCGGGCGCCCGACTCGGTCCTCGACGCCGCCGTCGACACCATCGAGGATGCGCCAGCGCCCTCGAAGGACGCGCTCGCCGTCCTCGAATCCCTCAGCGACCACGCACCCGGCGCACTCGCCCCGCGCATGGAGACCCTGTGGTCGTGGACCGACGCGATCCAGCCAGGCGACGACGGCTGGACCGACCTCGTGACCGTCCTCGGACGCGTCGCCGTCGCGACCGACGACCACGGCCGTATCGCTCGAATGCTCCACCTCGAACACAGCACCTACTGCAAGCACTTCCTCGAGACGCCGGTCGCAGGGGCCATCGTTCGAGCTGCACCCCACAAGGCCGTCCCCGGCCTACTCGACCACCTCGACCACGCCACCCCCCGGCTCCGCAAACGCGTTGTCCGCCACTTCGACACCCTCCCCACCGACCACGAGGGCTGGGCGCCCTCTATCCGTGACGCCGTCCTCGACGCGGCCACCGACACCGACTACGCGGTCAGGGACGCCGCCGTCCGGACGCTCGGCTCGTGGCTCGACACCCTCACCGAAGACGCCGACGACGCCGGCAACCACCACGACGGCTGGACGTCGACGGTTCGCGCCGCACTACTCGACCGCCTCTCCGACGACGACTTGCGGATTCGAGCCCGCACCATCCGCGGCCTCGCCCACGACACCAATCCCGAGACGGTCACCGAGCTCGAAGCCCGGCTGGCGGCCGAACCGAACCAGACGGTCCGCTTCGAGATACAGCGCGTGCTCCACAGATGCGACCACCCCACCTAGAACGACCACTGACCCTGGGTCAAAGTGGTCGTCACGCCGCCCGTCGCGCGTGAGTCGGCACACGAGCGCGAGGCGGTCGTGGGCGAGATCTTGAAGACTGTTAGGCGAGCGCGAGGCGGTCGTGGGCGAGACCTTGGAGGCTGTCAGGCGAGGGCGTGGAGGTCGTCGGCGAGCACTTCGAGTACCTCGCGCTCGTCGATAGTACTCAGCCAGCGGTCGGGAAGGGTGCTGGCGCAGAAGCGAGCCCCGGCGACGGCGCCGGCGATAGCGCCGATGGTGTCCGCGTCGCCGCCGCGGTTGACCGCGACGACGATGGCGTCCCGCGCGCTAACGGCGGTGAGCGCGTCGTGGAGTGCCGTCTGCAGCGAGTGCACGACGTACCCCGACGTCTCCAAGGAACTCGGGCGCTCGCCCGCGGCGACAGGCTCCAAGGCGTCGACGAGCTCGGTCGGCGCGTCCTCGACCGCGTCGAGCGCGTCCCGGAGTGCCGGTTTTGGCTCATCGACCGCGGATTCTGTGTCTTCGAGGAGGTTGGCGATGGTGTGGTTCAGGATGGCGGCCCCGGCCGTGCATCGCGGGTCGGCGTGCGTAATCTGCGAGGACTGCCGGCTGACCTCGGCGAGGCGGTCGCGGTCTCCGGCGTACGGGATGGCGAGCGGCGGGCACCGCATCACGCTCCCGTTCCCCGCATTCTGGCCTTCGGCGCTCGCCTCCCACACTCGCTGCCCGGCCTCGTCCCACGCGTCGCCGTCCTGAAGGCGGCGGAGCGACCGCGCCGTCATCCGCCCGACGTCGAACGGGTCGCTCTCGTACCACTGGACGAACCGGGCGCCGACGTCCGCCGGCTCGAATCCGCCCTCCGCGACGACGCTCCGCGCGATGCACAGCGCCTGATCCGTGTCGTCCGTGATTGTGCCAGCCGGTTGGTTCCACGTCCCATGGCCGACCATCTCGTCCAAGTGGCCGTACTCGGCGCTGATCGCCGTTGGCGAGGAGAACTCGACCGGACGACCGAGCGCGTCCCCACACGCCAACCCCAGCAGTACGCCACGTGCAGCGTCGCGATCCATACCACCAGCGACACCGAGCAACCTCAAAAACACAAGGGACGCCTACACTCGTCGTGACCGGCCTTCGGTCGCGTGACCGAATGGTCGGTGACGTGACAACCCCCGTCGAGAATCGGTCAGTCGTCCGGTAGGGGACGGGTCAGTCGAGGGTTCGTCTGTCAGGGATTCGTCCGTCAGAGATTCGTCCGTCAGGGGGTCGTCTGTTAGGGCGTCTCCCAGTGGAGGACGTTCGGGACGGCCATGGGGTTGGCAGCGTAGAGGAGTGCGTACCCGACGCCGGCGAGGCCCTGGAAGAGCGTGGGGTTCGGGACGCGAGTCGTGTGCGCCGACAGATTCCAGGAGTCGTCCCCGTGATGGCGGTCGAGGCCGGTGACGAGGCGGGCGCGAGCGTGGGCGGCTAGCTCGTCGTCGTCGGCGTGTTCGCTGGCCGCGGTGACACCGACGAGGCGTCCGGCGGCCCCACAGCAGAGGCCGTCGTCCGGTCGGCCATTGACGCCGGTTCGGTGCGCGAGCGCCACGATGTCCTTGGTGACAGTGAGTGGCGTGTCTCGAAGGGCGGTGCGCGCGAGGATGCCGCCGGTGCGGCCGTGACACCACGCGTCAGCGAATGCGGGCCCCTGATTCCGGCGGTCCGGCCAGTTCCCGCGGTCAGCATCGAACGTGTCTCGCTCGAACGCGAGGGCTTGCTCAGCACACTCCAGGTACGTCGACGCCTCGGTGCACTCCGAAGACGTCGATACCTCGGTGATAGCGCCGAGGCGCCCCAGAGCATGTGCGATACCAACCGCCCCATGGGCGTAGCCAGTGAGGGACTCGCCGTCCGGACCGGTCGGCCACGCGACGCCACCCTCGGTGTCAGTTGCGGCAGCCACGAGGACGTCTCCCGCGGTCCTGGTGACACCGAGAGCGTCCGAATTCGGGCGGTGTTCGTGGAGTGCCAGACACCCTAAGACGGTGCCAGCAGCCCCGCGCACCACGTCGAACGAATCGACTCCTGTGATTCGGTCGTGGTCGAGGGTGTCGACGAGGTGCACGGCTGCATCGAGACACTCCGGTGCGTCGACGAGTGTGCCGACGACGGTCAGCCCGTAGACGGCGCCGCCGACGCCATCGAGTCCGAGTCCGTCGACCGCCGATGCACCATCGGCGCGAACGCTGTCCCGGAGCGACTCGGTCAGCGCGAGCGCCGTCTCGCGAGCCCTGGGACGGTCGAGCTGGTCGGCGACGACCGCCGCGAACACCGCAACCCCCAGTCGCCCCTCGTACAAGCCATCGCCGGCGGTCCCGACCTGGAGTTGGCCGCCGTCCGTCGCGCGGCGAACGACCCAGTCGCCCGCATCACCATCGGTCGCGACCGTCGCTTCGAGAACGGTGTCGTAGAGGTCGCCGACCACCGACGAGAGCGTAGTGGCGTCCGGCTTTGGGTACGTTGCGTCCGGGGGCCGGCTCGGCACCGCAGGCTCGGGGTTACTTGCCGGCGTCGGGTCGAGCGCGAGTTCGACGACGTCGCGTTGCTCGCGGACCGTCGCCTCGTCCAGCGTCTCGAAGCGGCGTTGCGCACGCTCGTAGCCGCCGCCGTCGGTCACACCGGTAATGGTCCTATCACCGCAGTGGAGCGTGCCAGTCGCCGCGGACGCGGTGAGTCTAGGGACGTCAAGTCGGCAGAGTGCGCGGCGCTCGCTGGCGACGACGTCCCAGGCGGGGTCGGTCCCGTCAGCGAGCATCGCCTCCGAGACGACCACATCGGTCGCGAACGTCAGCCGGCGGCCGTCCTGGAGCGTCTCGGGTGACTGGAGGACCGACAGGACACCGTCGTACTCCTGGGTGTTCCGGAAGAGGACGCGCGTCTCCAGCGTCGAGAACCGCTCCGGGAGCGACAGCCGGTCCTCGACCACCGCCCGACACACTGACGCGAACGTCTCGGCGATCTCGTCGACGTACTGGCTCGCGGCGACGGGCGAGTCCGGAGCCGACTCGACTGCGGGAACGTTCCGCGCCGGCGGCGACATGAGGTCGACCTCCCGTTCCCGGCGCTGCATCGCGTTCGTGTTGACCGCGCTCCACGCGGACGCCACGGGCCCAGACCCAACCGGAATCTCGGGGACACCGAACCCATTCACCATCGCCGATTCGGGTATCGGGCCCGCGCCGTAACTCCGCGGCAACAGGCCCGTCCAGAGGACGCTCCCGTCACCGGTGACCGCATCCGTCGGCGCCGTCTCGCCGGCAGCCGGGGACACCGAGGGCGTCAGCATGGTCTCTGCGTCGACGACGACGGGAGATGCAGCGTTCGCGACGACGTTCTCGTAGTGACAGTCGTTCAGGTAGAGGAGGTACGCGCTCGCGAGGACCACGCCGGCTCGCCGGTAGTACGTCTCGATGTCGTCGGGACTCGGACACGAGTCCGCGTTGACGTGCTCGACCCAGCCGTACGTCTCGCGGTCCAGGACGGAAACCGATCGGGTGTCGACGTCGACGACGTCACCCGCCCCCTGGAGGAACGCATCGAGCGCGGCCGCTGGCTGAACGGATCTGGGTTTGTACACGACGCGCGTCTGGTCATCGAACGTGAGGGCGACGACGCGGCGGCCGCCAGCGTGACGGTCCGAGTCCAGAACTGACGCCGCCGTAACGCTTGTCGCGTCCGTGTCCACGTCGAAGGTGTCGGTGAGTGCCTCCCAGTCGTCGTCGAGGCGCCGGTCGAGCTCCTGGACGGCGTCGCACCACTGAGAGACGATCCCGGCGAGGAACCGCGGGAGCACGGGGTACTCGGTGAACAGCGACGCGAGGCCGTCGGCAGTCCGGAGACCGTCGACGAAGGAGTCGTAGAGGTCGGTCTTCGGCGGTGATTCGGGGTCGGCGAGGGCCTGCGGGCGGTTGACGGCGATGTGAGTGCGGAACTCGACGTAGAGGACGTCCTGGCACAATCGCTCGAGGTCCTGGCGTAACGCGTCCTGCATCGACCGAAGCTCGGGTTCAGGTAGTCTGGCGAGACCAGACTCGAGGACGCGGTCGCGAGCGAACGCGACGATCGGTGCGTAGATGTCCGCGAACGGCACTTCGTCATCTGGTTTCCCGAGGTCTGGCGTGACGTCCGCGTGCGTGTCGGTGAGTGCGTCACCGATCGCCTCGGCGGTCGCGACCCACTCGGGGAGTTCGGCCCCTGGTGGGAGTGCGTCGACGTCCATGGTTGCGGCGAGTGCAGCCTCGTCGAGGTCGCTCTGCTCGATTCGCTGGACGACGTCGCGCTCGCTCCAATCGGGCGTCGACTCGACCCAGTCCCCGACGAGGCCCGTCGTGCTCCAGTCGGGTGGGGAAGACCGGGTTTGCTCGGTGAGTGAGACGACCGTGGTTCGTTCCGAGATCGTGCTGGCGTGCCACGCGAGTCGTCGCCACGCGGCCGGTGTCATGAGTGAGGACATGGATGAATGGTGAGTGAATGGTGTGGGTGGTGGTGCTGGCAAGCCAGCGGTCGACGATACCGAGGCAGGGACTCTCTCTAGCAGGAGAGCGTACACTTGCACGTGCAGACGCACGTGAACGTGTACTTCGCCTCGCTGATGTCGGTCATCGCGTCGAGCGCCGCATCGTCGCGCTCCGCGTCGATGATCGCCTGCCGGACCGCCGCCTCGAACCCGTCGTCGGACGGATTCAGGTCAACGCCGTCGGGCAGGGTGTCTGCGGTACTGTCGTGCATTTCGTCACTGGTCGGAGTGGGATTGGTCGAACCCATACGTCTCACTGCGACCAGGACATCATTAATTGGACCCGGGTACCTACAGCACCTGTATCACACAACCGTCGGCGATTACGAGACACAACCTCGTCTGTCCGCACCCGTTTACGCGACATCGGCCATTCGCACCGGTCGATGGATGCTGTCGGCAGGAAGTGGACGACTGATCGAGAGCCGGGGATAGGTCTGGAGGACATTCAGATGGGTTTGTTGGCGATGAAGAGCCCGGTCTGTAACCGACTAGGGTCGTACTCGACGTTGTCGAATCCGCACATCTGGAGCGCGTCAAGTACCTCCTCAACCGTGAACAGCGTGAGTCGATGCGTGTCTGCATGATGCGTCGGCCGCTCGTCGCCTGGGCGTGCAACGAGGTAGTCGCCTTCGAGCACGAGTGTCCGCTCTTCGAGACGACTGGTCTGGACGCTCGTAATGGCGACCTCGGTGTCGGTATACGAGTTCACTGTTCGATCGACCCCGTTCGTCTCCGGCATCGTCTCCGGAACGAACGGCATCAGTTCGAGGAGGAGCACACCACCCGGTTCGAGCGACCGATAACACTCCGTAAGGACATCGTGCATCGCACCGACAGAGCGAGCGTAGGCGAGCGTGTGGAAGAGCAGCGTGACGCAGTCGAACGCGTTCTCGAACGGGAGGGCGTGCATGTCGCCGCGAACGATTGTGGCGTCGTCAGTGCGGTCAGCAGCAACCTCGGCGACGCCCTTGTTGACGTCCAATCCGACACACTCGTGGGTGTGCTCGAGATGCTGGAGGTGCGTGGCAACCCCACAGCCGACGTCGAGCAGCGAGATCGTACTCTCGTCAGTCCGGTCGAGCACGACCGATTCAATCGCGGCAGCCTCCGCCGCACCGTCCCGGTTCACGCGGTCCAGTTGCTCGTAGTACATCGCCAATTCGTTGTACACCGCCTCGCTGGACGCACTGGACTCTGGCATACGGCAGGCTACCAGCACGATAACCAAGACACCCACTCTCGACCTCCAGCAATTGTAGGTACTGCCATCGCTCGCTGAGAGAACGATGTCGACAAGTGTCTTAAAAAACAGACGAAATGTACTCTCCCCACCGCACCTACACCCGAAGCAACACGCTAGACGATCTGACACTGCCGTTCTCGCTCCACAAGATCACAGAGATAGTCCCGACAGTCGTCTTTACCTTTCCCGATGCCTAGAGGGACGCCGGATACACACAGCACGAGGTATGGCTATCTTTCGTTCTCGAACTGTTGGAAGTCGCGGACATCCGCCTCACTGCGACCGGCCTGGAGCGACGCCGCCTCGCGCACCCTTATAAGCCCCAACTGCCGTCAGGGTGCGTAAATGACGCCCGAACCACGCCCAGAGTTACCATGACGCGGGTTGCGGGGATGTTGAACAGCGAACCGGGGATGGCTCATGATATTCAGTTCGAATCTTTGCCGATAAGATACGGCTAGATGTTCGGTTCGGTGATCGCGCTCAGTCCTTGTGGAATGTAGTCTTTCAGCGTCGAGAGATCAGAATAAGACGGTAGTTGAACCACCCTTGCAATTGGTCCCAGCACCTTTCGATGGCGTTCAGTTCGGGAAGCTTTGACGGGAAGTACCGGACTCCAACAATTCGAGTCGTGTCTGTCGAGAACTGAATCCATTCGGTGGCTGGCAGTCTCGACGACGCGACAATGGGCGAAATCGACGACGCACTCAAATTAAGTCACGGGTTCGGCTGATCGAGAGACCCTGTACAAAGAAATCAGTGTCAGATCCGTATGCATTGAGATGACCAGTCTCAACTTCTGTCGGTCCTCGCTCTGCGCGAGGTCATTCGTCTCCGAGTCCCGATAGCCGAGCCTGAATTTCCTCAGCATCCGCATTAGAGAGCGCTTCTACACCGAACTGGACGAGTAGCGGGTAGAAGTGGCGGTTCTTCTTGAACTCGTCCTGCCCCGCCTTGCGGAGCTTCAGCTGGGACTCGAGGTAGGTATCCTCCATCTCGTCGAGGACATCGTCGGGAATGTAGATCGTCCGCCCATTCCATTCGTCCTTGATGTTCGTCTTCGTTTTGCTCGTTTCGTTCGTTTCACTCGTTGAAGTCGATTCGGCCGTTTCGGTCGATGAACTGGTTTCCACCGTTTCACTCACCTCACTCGTTTCGCTGGATTCGACCTCCTCGTCCTCCTCTTCGTAGTTGCCCTCGATGCCGGAAGCATCGCCCCAGCCGTCGGTCATGCTTCCACCTCCTCAGGTGCGGTCTTCTCAAACGTCTCGTCGAACAGGTCTGCAATCTCGTTGAA
>JAQCMY010000091.1 GCA_028274865.1 Haloferacaceae archaeon
TCTGACGCGGGTCCGGCACTCAGTCCCGCCGGAGCGCGAGTACCGTCCGTTCGAACGAGCAGACGAGGGTGTCCGCGGCCTCCGGGTCGACGCGGTAGGCGTCGACGCCCATCCGTACGACCCCACGCTCGCCGTCGCTCGTCTCGCGCTTGTCGAGCACCGTCGTCTCGGCGCGCAGGGTGTCGCCGTGGAAGGTCGGCGCGGGGTGCTCGACGTCGTCGTACGAGAGGTTGGCGACGACCGTGCCGTCGGTGGTGTCCGGGACCGTGAGGCCGACGGCGAGGCTCATCGTGTACAGTCCGTTGACGACGCGCTCGCCGAACTCCGTCCCGGCGGCGAAGGCGGCGTCGAGGTGGAGCGGCTGCGTGTTCATCGTCACGTCACAGAACCGCTGGTTGTCCGCAGCTGTCACCGTCCGGCGGCGGTCGTGGTCGATCGTCGCGCCGACGTCGAACTCCTCGTAGTACAGTCCGGGCACAGCCGGGCGTCCGCGGCGCCGGGCAAAACGGTGCCGCCGGCGGGTTCAAGCGGCGTGCGCGTCAGTGAACGGGTATGACGACGCGCCGAAGCCTGCTGTTCACGCCCGGCGACCGCCCGGAGCGGCTCCGGTCGGCGCCGGAGACGGGCGCCGACGTGCTCTGTTTCGACCTGGAGGACGGCGTCGCGCCGGGAGCGAAGCGGGCGGCCCGCGGGTCGGTCCACGAGGTGCTGTCCGACCCCGACTTCGACCCCGACGCGGAGGTCTGTGTCCGACTGAGCCGCGACCCCGCTGCGGACGTCGCGGCGGTGGCAGACGGGGACGTCCGTCTCGACGCCGTCATGCTCCCGAAGGCGGAGTCGGCGACAGCCGTCGAGCAGGTCGCCGACCTGCTGGCCGAGGCGGGCCACCGGCTCCCGGTCTTCGCCCTCGTCGAGACGGCCCGGGGCGTGCTGGCGGCGGACCGCGTCGCCGCCGCGGAGCCGACGGCCGTCCTCTGTTTCGGCGCCGAGGACCTGACCGCCGACCTCGGGGCGGCTCCGGGGCCGGGCCGGGCCGAGGTGGCGTACGCCCGCCAGCGGACGCTCGTCGCGGCTCGCGCGGCGGGCGTCGCGGCGCTCGACGCCGTCTACGTCGACTACGGTGACGAGGCCGGTCTCCGCGACGACACCGCCGCAGCGGTCGCGCTCGGCTACGACGGCAAGGCGGCGATCCACCCCGACCAGATCGGCCCGGTCCACGACGTCTTCGCGCCCGACCCCGAGCGGGTGGCGTGGGCCGAACGCGTTCTCGCTGCCCGTGACGAGGCCGACGGCGGGGTCGCGACGGTCGACGGTCAGATGGTCGACGCGCCGGTGTTCGCCCGCGCCGAGCGGGTGCTGGAACGGGCCGGTCGGTGAGACCGCTGTACGGAACTGGATGACAGGGCGGTAGTATTAATCGCCCGGCCGGACGGCTACGATCCGTGAGCACGGACGCGAACCCGTTCGAGAGCCTGCAGGAACAGATCGACGACGCCGCGGCGTTCCTCGACGCGGACGACGGCGTCCTCGAACGGCTGAAACACCCCGAGCGGGTGCTGGAACTCACCCTCACCGTCGAGATGGACGACGGGTCGCTCGAGCGGTTCCCCGCCTTCCGGTCGCAGTTCAACGGTGACCGGGGACCGTACAAGGGCGGGATCCGCTACCACCCGGGCGTCACCCGCGACGAGGTAAAGGCGCTGTCGGGGTGGATGGTGTACAAGTGCGCGCTCGTCGACGTCCCGTACGGCGGCGGAAAGGGCGGCATCGTCATCGACCCGGCGGAGTACAGCGCCGCCGAGCTCGAGCGGATCACCCGGTCGTTCGCCGCCGAACTCCGCCCGATCATCGGCGAGGACCTCGACATCCCCGCGCCGGACGTCAACACCGGCCAGCGGGAGATGAACTGGATAAAGGACACCTACGAGACCCTGGAGAACACCACCGCGCCGGGCGTGGTGACGGGGAAGGCGCCGTCGTCGGGCGGGAGCCTCGGGCGTGTCAGGGCGGCGGGCCGGAGCGTGATGCTCACGGCGCGCGAGGCGTTCGACCGCCTCCACGACGGCGTCGAGGGAGCGACGGTCGCGGTCCAGGGCTACGGTAACGCGGGCTACGTCGCCGCGAGTCTCCTGGAGGCAGAGGGCGCCGAGGTGGTCGCCGTCTCTGACTCCAGCGGCGCCGTCCACGACACCGGCGGGCTCGACACGGAGGCGGTCAAGAGCCACAAGCGCGAGACGGGGTCGGTTGCCGGCGCGCCCGGCACCGAGCCGTGGACGAACGAGGACCTCCTCACGGCAGACGTCGATCTGCTGGTACCGGCGGCGCTCGAGAACGCCGTCGACGGGCCACTCGCCCGCGAGATGGAGGCGGGGATGGTCGTCGAGGCGGCGAACGGACCGCTCACGCCGGCGGCCGACGACGTCCTGGCCGAACGTGGTGTCCCCGTCTTCCCGGACATCCTCGCGAACGCCGGCGGCGTCACCGTCTCGTACTTCGAGTGGGTCCAGAACCGCCAGCGGTTCTCGTGGACGAGAGAGCGCGTGAACGAGGAGCTAGAGCGGGTGATAACCGACGCCTTCGACGGGTTGATCGCGGCCCACGAGGCGAACGATCTACCGAACTTTCGAACCGCCGCGTACGTCGTCGCCATCCGTCGTGTCCTCGACGCGTACCGCGAGGGCGGCGAGTGGCCGTAGCCGGAGTGAGACGGTTCACGGCTCCGGCTCGTTCGGTTCCGGGCCGTCCCCGGCGGCGCGGTGACCTCCCGTCCGGGCGGCGCAGGCTCGTCCCCGTCGGCGCGCCCGCCACCGCCGTCCCGCGAGTGACGCCCGGAGCCGACGGCGTCCCCGCCGGTCCACACGGCGACGGGCGCGAGGCTCTCGCCGGGCGGTCGAGCGCCCTCGATCGCCCGTCCGGCGCCCGAGAGGGGAACGGTTTTGCGTCGCGACCCCCGATACGGTGTATGACCGACGGACCGGACGCCGGGAGCGACAGAGCATGAACGGGAACGACAGACAGGCGTACGACCGCGGAACGAGCCTCTACTCGCCCGACGGTCGCATCTACCAGGTGGAGTACGCCCGCGAGGCCGTCGCGCGCGGCGCGCCGGCGATGGCGGTGCGCGCGGACGACGCAGTCGTGCTCGCCGCCGTGGTGAAGGCGCGGTCGTCGCTCCAGGTGGACGACAGCGTCGAGAAGCTCCACAAGCTCGACGACCACCTCGGCGCCGCGACGGCGGGCCACGCCGCCGACGGTCGACAGCTCGTCGACTTCGCGCGCCGTGCCGCCCAGCGCGAGCGCCTGCGCTACGGCGAGCCGATCGCGCCCGAGACGGCGGCGACCGGCCTCGCCGACCACGTCCAGGAGTACACACAGTCCGGCGGGACGCGCCCGTTCGGCGCCGCGCTCCTCGTCGGTGGCGTCCACGAGGGCGAGCCGTCGCTGTACGCGCTCGGCCCGGAGGGCGTCCCGGAGACGTGGCGTGCCGCGGTCATCGGCGCGGACTCGACGGCGATCCGCGAGCACCTGGAGGAGACGTACCGCGACGGGCTGGCTGCCGACGGCGCGCTCTCCGTCCTCGTCGACGCGCTCCGCGAGAGCGACGACGAGGTAGCGCCCGAGGACCTCGTGGTGGCCGTCGTCGACGACGACGGCTACGAGCGCCTCGGGGCCGACGCCGTCGCGACGGCGTTCGACGACGGGGCTCCCGGAGCGGAGTGACCGCCCGGCTGCGGGGTAAAACGGAACGGTTTTAGGCGGTTCGGTCGTCCACTCGGTGCGTACGGCGGCTCGCTCCGATAGTGTAGTCCGGCCAATCATATTGCCCTCTCGAGGCGATGACCGGGGTTCGAATCCCCGTCGGAGCAGTTCTGTCGACACGGCACCGGAACGTCCGGCTGTCGGGTCTCGAAAACGCGAGCCCACGCCCAGTACCGACCTCCGGATCGTCATCGGCGGCGGCCACGTCGGCTACCACACGGCACGGCGGCTGTACGACCGCGGCCACGACGACGCCGTCGAGAAGGACGAGGACCGGGTCGAGTTCCTCACCGACCAGTACGTCGCGACGGTGATACAGGGCGACGGCGGGCGTCCGAGCATCCTCCGACAGACCGGCCTCGAGAGCGCAGACGGCGTCGCGTCGCTCACCGACTACGGCTCGGTGACGACCCTCGGCATCTGCACGACCACAGCGGGTCGAGCCCGATGTCCGGACGGTCGCGCGGACCGGCCACGGCGGCGACGCGGAGTGCGAGGAGCGTCCACAGCAGGACGGGGTCCCGAGCCCAGAGACGGCCTTCGGGGCAGGGAGCCAGTACGTCCTCGCGGTCGGGGCGCCGGTCGTCGACGAGGTCGTCCACCTGCTCCGCGGGTAGCCGACGGCTACGGCGCCCGGTCGACGCGGCTGAGGGTCACGAACCCCGCCGCGATGAGGAGGCTCACCGCCGCGACCAGCGGGAAGGCGACGTCCACGCCGAGGTCGGTCGCGACGGCACCGAACAGCGCGGGGCCGAGCGCGCTGCCGACCGCAGACGCCGTCTGCATCACGCCGAACAGGCTCCCGCTCGACTCCGCTGTCGCGTACTCGGAGATGAGCGCGTTCTTTACCGGCGAGCAGCCGTACACCGCCAGTCCGAGGAGGGCGAACGAGACGGCGAGGACGGCCGTCGTCGGCCACCGGCCGACCGCGCCGTCGAGCGCGGGCAGGGCGACCATCGCCCCGAGGACGACCGACGTGACGCCCGCCGCGACGGTCCCGATCAGCCGGCGGTCGAACCGGTCCGCGAGGCCGCCGACCCAGATGGAGGCGACGGCGCTCGCGGCGAGCATCAGGAAAAAGAGGCCGTTCGCGACCGACGTCGTCCGACCGACCCCGTCGACGAGAAAGCCCGTCGCGAACGTGTGAAGCGCCCTGAGCTGGAGCGAGATCAGGAACGTAACCGCCGTCAGGACCGCGACCGCGGGTGTCATCCGGAACCGGAGCGTCCGGGCGACGCGGCTGCGGAGCCGCGCGACGGGGCCGACGCGGGCCTCGCTCGACTCGGCGGCTGCCCCGCCGTCCGGCTCGGCCTCGCTCCCGGCGTCCGACGCGAAGTCGGGTTCGCGGAACGCGAGCTGGAACGCGGCGACGAAGGCGAGGCCGCCGACGGCGGCGGCGACGAGCGCGGCGCGCCAGCCGAACACCGCCGCGACGCTCCCGACCACCACCGGCGCCGCCGCGATGCCGAGCATCCCGCCGAAGCCGAATACGCCCATCGCCCGCCCCTCTGTCGCCTCGCGCTCGAGGTCGCTGACGAGTGACATTCCGGTCGGGTGGTACGTGCTCCCGCCGATGCCCGCGAGCGCCTGTGCGGCGAGCAGCGCCTCGTACGACCCCGCCGTGCTCGCGAGCCCCAGGCTCCCCGCCATCGCCGCCAGGCCCGCGACGAGGACGCGTTTCTTTCCGAGCCGGTCGGCGACCAGTCCTGCCGGAAGCTGGAACAGCGAGTACATCGCGAAGAAGACAGTCAACAGGAGTCCGGCCTGCGCGTAGGTGATGCCGAGGTCTGTCACCAGCAGCGGGACTATCGGGGGGATGACGATCGAGTAGAACTCGTTTACCCCGTGCGAGAGGCTGATCAGCCCGACGTTCCGCGGGTGGTCGATGTCGCGGTACTCGGCGAGTAGCTCTCGCATCGGTCCGAGTGACCATCTCGTCGTGGAGGATTATACGCCACGGTTCGGGGACGACAGCCGGACCGGGCCGCGGTCGCGGGGACCCGGCGCAGCCGACGACTACTCCGTCGCCCCGTCGTCGGCCACCCCGCCCGCTGGCGTGCTCTCGCCCCGCTGTCGCACCTCGTCGCCGTCGACGACCCGGGCCCACACGGCGAGCGCCGGCGGGAGGACGACGACCGAGGCGAGGTAGGAGTAGAGCACCGTCGCACCGGTCAGGACGCCGAACTGGCCGAGAACGGGCGTGATCGCGATCACCAGCACGCCGATGCCCGTGACGGTGGTGAGCATACTCCCCGTCAGCGCGCCGCCCGTCCCGCGGACGGCGGCGACGAGCGCCGCGAACACGTCCTCGCCGTCGTACTCCTCGGAGAAGCGGTGGACCATGTGCGCCGAGTAGTCGACGCCGAGGCCGATCCCGATCGAGAGGATCGTACCGGTCAGGACGTTGAACGGGATGTCGAGGTACCGCATCGTCGCGGCGATGCCGGCCACCGTGACCGCGATCGGGAGGAGGTTGACGACGCCGAGAGAGGGCCGTCCCTCGAGCACCGCGTAGGCGACGACGAGAAAGACGCCGGTACCGGCGAGCGCGTAGACGAGGCTGACGAACGCCGACTCGCCGATGACGTCCGAGACGGCCTTGAGAACGACGACGCTCCCCGTCGCGGTCGCCTCGACCCGGAACCGGTCGGCGACGGCGCGGGTGTCGTCGGTCACCGCCGCCTGTGAGGCGTCGGCCTCTACCGCGTACTCGACCCGCGCTGCGGTGTAGCTGTCCGTGATGTAGTTCAGCGCCCGCTCGCGCGCCGGCGAGTCGAGCAGGGCGTCGTAGATCACCACGAGATTGTCGTCCGGGATCCCGTTCGCGTTCCGGTCGTTCCGGGCGACGAGCCGGGCGAACTCGGGGTTACGCTCGGCGTACGAGCGGATCACGGTCACGATAGAGGTCTCGCGGGCGTGGCCGTCGTCGACGACGAACGAGTCGGGCGGGTCGTCGCCCGCGCGCCACATGGACTCGAGTGCGCCGTCGTTCGTCAGCGACCCCTCGACGTACACCGTCGTGGTGTCTTCCTCGCCGGTCTGGAACCGCGCCTCGAGGAAGTTCGTCGTCTCCGTCACCGTGTAGTCCCGCGGCTGAACCTGCTGGGGCAGGTACTCCAGGTACGCCGGGTTGTCCTCCGGCGGGAGGAAGTCGTCCTGTGTGAACCGGCTGTCGACGCCGGCGCCGTAGTGGCCGAGCCACGCCGTGCTGAGGAGGACGACCACCAGAAACAGCTTCGGCGCGACCCGGGCGATCTGTATCCCGACCGGGAGGACGGCACCGAGGAGCGAGTCCTCGGAGCCGAGCGGCTGTGAGCCGAACGCGGGGACGCCCCACCGCTCGCGCAGGCCGTCGGCGTACACCTTCGTCGCGGGGAGGAAGACCCCGAAGATCAGGAACGTAAAGACGATACCGATCGCGGCGACGAGCCCGAAGTCGCGGATCGAGCCGAGCGTGCTGCTCAGGTTCGCGGCGAAGCCGATCACCGTCGTTCCGGTGACGATGGCGAACGCGACCAGCAGCTGGTCGGTCGTCGTCCGCATCGACGCCGCGATCCCCTGCCCCTGAACCCGCTCCTCGCGGTACCTGTTGATCGCGTGGATGCCAAAATCGATCCCGACCGCGAGCAGGAGCGGCGGGACGGCGATCAACAGCTGGGAGAAGGCGATGCCCGCCAGGCCCATGAACCCGAACGTCCAGAGCATCGCCATCGCGAGCGAGACGATCCCGAGCAGCAGGTCGACCGGGTCGCGGTAGGCGAACGCGAGGAAAAACAGGATCAGCCCGGCTGCGGCGGGGACGACCAGCCGGAGCGAGTCGCCGATGACCGACGAGAACTCCTCGGCGGTCAGCCCGCTCCCGAACACCGTGATGTCGCCGCCGACGGAGTCGACGACGAACACCGCGTGCTGCTGGATGTCGGTCAGCGGGCTCGACCCGCTGGCGCCCGGCCCGCTGTCCGTGCTCCCTCGGAGCGAGTGTCTGACGACCCCGATCGTCGCGGAGGCAGCGGCCGACTGCGGGTTGAAGTCGTTGCTCAGGCTCGCCCGGAGGCCGGGGTTTCGCCCGACGGCGGTTCGAACCGCGCGGTCTATCTCCGCCGGCGTCGCGCCCTCGACGGCGCGGATCTGCGCCTCGTAGGTCGTCGCCTCCGGGTCGAGCGTGCGCGCGACGGCCCGCGCGACGCTCGTCGACGACTCGACCTGGAGCTCCGGATTCCGCGACAGCCGGTGTTGTGCCCGGAGCATCCGCAACAGCGCCGGCTTCGAGAGGACGTTCTGGTTCGACTGGATCAGCTGTGTCGTCCCCTCCGACCGCTCGAAGCTGACGCGCTCGAAGTTGTCGTTGACGTCCGCTAGCGCGTCGGCTGCGGGCACGTCGTCGACGAACTGACTCGTCCCCGACTCGGTGCTCGACTGCCCGAGGCCGAGCGCCAGCACGCCCGACAGCAGCAGGAAGACGAGGATCACCCGCTTTGGCCGGTCTGCTATCCAGCCGTCGACGACGTCGACGTACCGCTGGTAGTCGAGCTGGGTCCGCACTGGTCAGCCCGACCGGCGGCGCCAGCCGACGACACCGACGACGGCGACGACGACGAGCGCTCCGGCGGTGAGCGAGACGGGGAAGCCGCCGCCCTCGGACCCGGTCACGCGCACCGCGGTCGTGTACGTCTTGGAGATCTCGGTGTCGCCGTCTGGCATCTCGTACTGGAGGTCGAACGAGACCGGGTACTCCTTCGGGAGCGCGCCGTCTGCCGCGCTCAGGGCGATCGCGAAGGTCGCCGTCTCGCCCGATTCGAGCCGGCCGGGGACGATCCCCTCGTCGTTGTCGCTCGACAGCGGGCTCTGGACGAACGCCTTCGCCTCGACGTTCGTCAGCGGCCGGTCGCCGTTGTTCGTGATCCGGACGGTCACGGCCTTCGTCTGTCCCGCGGTGATACCCGCTGTGGCGGTCTCGACCACGAACCGGTCGCGCCGGGGCTCGATCTGCGCCCGTGTCTCCAGTGCGTCGCTCGTCTTGACGGTGTTGTGGCTGTTGCGGTATCGGGTGGTGAACTCGAACTGCTGGGCGCTCGG
>JAQCMY010000092.1 GCA_028274865.1 Haloferacaceae archaeon
ACCTGACTGCGGTGCTTCACCTGATCGCCACCCTGCTGATCGGCGCGGGACTGTTGATCTCGGGACAGGAACTCACGCTCGGACTGTTCGGCCTCGGGGGGGCCCTGATCGTCGCAGGAGTCGCCGTCGCACGGCGCGACACGGGGGAGAATGACTCCCCGAGCCGGGGGTGACCGAGAGGCGCAGGCCGGTCGTATCGCCGGCCCGTTTCGTGGCCGCGCTCTCACCGATCGTGTACGCTTCGCAGGGCGAGTACAGTGTTGCGGGCGGTCGGCGGGTTCGCACCGCCGGTCCGGCCAGACGTCGGCTCCTCCATCGTCCGGGGGTATCCGCTCTCCCGAGGCGTCGGGCGGACGTTCTGGACCCGCCGGACGCCGGCTCTGGGGCTGTCGGCAACCCCGCGGGCAGTGAACGCCCCGTCCCGGAACTCGGCGGTGCCGTACTCTGCGCCGTCGAGCCACAGGTCGACCCGGGTGTCACTCGAGAGGGCCTCTGGGTCGGGTGGTGACCGTCGTCCTCGGTGACGGTAGCGGCGTGGTGCTCGGCTGGTGGTCCCGGCTCGTCCCGCGACGCGAGTGCGTCGCCGGCTGGTCGTCACTCGCCGTGGCGAAGCGATAGGTTCCGCCGGCCCGGGGAACGCGGTGACGGGCTGGGCGCGGCTGCGGACGCCGACTGCCTCACGGACGGGGGCCGACAGTCGGGCCAGGGCCACGTTTCGCCGACCGCTCGCGAGTCTCTCAGCCGCGGCGGTGACACGGACCAGCGGTCTCGCCGCCTCCTGCGTGGACCGATCAGTCGTCTGAGGCGCTCTCTTCGCCGACTCTTCCGGTTCGGAGCGCGTAGAAGACGTACGTCTGTGCGTACCCCGCGTACGCGTCGCCGAGTCGCTCGCGAACGGCGCGCGACGTCTCGGCGTAGGAGCCGCGCTCACAGTCCGGGAAGTGGTCTGCGATCGCCGTCTGTATCCAGGTGTCGAGCGGGACGGCCTCGAGGAAGCCGAGCGAGAACAGCAGGACACAGTCGGCCACCTTCTCGCCGACGCCGACGAACCGTGTGAGGTAGTCCCGTGCCTCCTCGTACGGCAGCTCCCGTGCGGCGGCGGGGTGGGCCTCGCCCTCGGCCACCATCCCGGCGGTCCGGCGGACGTACGGCGCACGGTAGCCGAGCGAGAGGTCCCGGAGGTCCGTCTCCGTCGCCGCCGCGAGCGCGTCCGGCGTCGGGTAGGCGTGGTAGGTCCGGCTGCCCGCGGTCACGCGGTCACCGAACGCCTCGGCGAGCGACACCTGCATCCCGTGGATGCGGGCGACGCGCATCTGTGCCGAGCAGATAAACGAGACGAGCGCACCGAACGGCGGGTCGCGAACCAGCCGCATCCCGGGGTAGGCGTCGAACGACCGCTGGACGAGCGGCAGGTCGGGGCAGGCCGCCCGGACCGCGGTCAGGTCGTCGTCGAGACGCAGGAGGTGAGTGAGAAGCGGGACGGCGTCCGTCGTCGACTCCCACTCCAGCCGGCCGTCGACCTGTCGAACCCGGACCACCGCGCGGCTGTTTCCGACCTCGTCGAGCGGCGGGACGACCGTCTCGTACCACGCCGACCCGCCGTGGGCGACGTCGTCCTCGAACATCGCGCCGTCGGCCCGGGTCCAGAGGTACGTCTGACCGCTCTCGAGGGTGGACTGGAGGTCGAACGGACCCGCGAGGTCGCCGGGCGGGATGACACCGCGTTCCATGGCCGTCCGAGCGGCGTCGCGGGCATGGGCCTGACGGTTGTGACCAGCCGGAGACACCTCGTCGGGTGTGTCGCCGGGTTCGGCGGGCCCCGCGCCTGCCGCCGCCCCGGCGGAACCGTCAACAGGTGTGGGCAACAGTCCCGACTGTGACTCCCGTGCGACGACGCGTCGTCGACGTCGCCCGGCGGTGGTGGCGGTACGCGCCCGGCCAGACACGACCCCGGCTGTCACTCCGGCGCTCCGTCGCCGTCGGAATAACGGCGACGACGGCTGTTGCGCTCCTGACGTACCGTGCCGTCGCCGCCGGACCGGCTATCGAGGCGAACCCGCTCCTGCGGTGGGTGATCGGAGCCCACGGCTGGACGGCGTTCGCCGTCGTCCGGTACGTCGCCGTACTGTTCGTGTTCACGACCCTGTGGCCCGTCGCGTCGGTGAACGAGGACTGGGCGTCGTGGAGCGAGGGAGACGGTCGACTGGCGGCGGCGGTGCTCTCGCTGAACGCCGTGCGGGACGGGGTTCGTCGTCGCGACGGGGGTCACGCCGACGCTCGAACTCCTGCGGCTGGTCGGCCTCCGCTGACGGTCAGCGGACGTGCCGGTCGGTCAGGCGCGAGAGCCTGTCGACCACGCCGTCGAGAGCCCCCTCGCGGAAGCGCCAGCGCCAGTTCCCCTCGGCGGTGCCCGGCGTGTTCAGCCGCGCCTCGCTCCCGAGCGAGAGGAGGTCCTGTGGCGTGGTGAACGCGAGCACCGAGTTCGACCCCCAGACGGCGTCGACGAGCGACCACGCGACGTCGGAGCCGTCGACGCCCAGGTTGTAGTGGAGACAGTCGCGGTGGCCGGGGTCCATGTCGCGGTAGTAGCCGACCGTCGTGTCGGTGTCGTGGGTCGCGGTGTACGCCGCCGAGTCCCGCGAGTAGTGCATCGGCTGGTACATGTGGCCTTCCTCGCACCAGTCTGCGTAGTGGGGGACGCGCATCCCCGGAATCCCGAGACGCTCGCGCAGTCCGACCGCGCCGGGGTCGAGGAACCCCAGGTCCTCGGCGACGAACGGGAGCTCGCCCTGGTCCGCGCGGACGGCGTCGAACAGCGCCTCGCCGGGACCCTCGACCCACTCGCCGGCGGCGGCGTCGGCTGCCTCTGCCGGGATCGCCCAGTACTCGTGGAAGCCCTTGAAGTGGTCGAGGCGTGCGCCGTCGAACCGGTCGAGCAGCTGGTCGATCCGCCGGCGCCACCACCCGAAGTCGGCTGCGGCGAGCGCCTCCCAGTCGTAGAGCGGGTTGCCCCACCGCTGGCCGTCGTCGCCGGGGTTCGGCGGGACGCCGGCGACGGCGTCGGGCGTGCCGTCGGCGTCGACGCGGAAGGCGTCGCGCTCGGCCCAGACGTCGGCGGAGTCGAGTCCGACGTATATCGGGAGGTCGCCGAGCAGCGAGACGCCCCGGTCGGCGGCGGCCTCGCGCAGCGCCGCCCACTGCTCCGCAAAGCAGAACTGGACGAACGCGTGGCGCTCGACCCGGTCGGCGCTGGCCTCCCGCGCCGCCGCGAGGGCGTCCGGGTCGCGCCGCCGCAGGTCCCGGGGCCAGTCGTACCACGGGTCGCCGTCGTGGACCTCTTTCAGGGCGGCGTAGAGGGCGAAGTCGTCGAGCCACGCCGTCTCGTCGCGGAAGCGCGCGAACGCGGCGCGGTCGGCCTCGTCCGCCGCCTCGCGGAACCCCTCGTGAGCGCGGTCGAGAGCGTCTGTGGTCCACGCCCGCACCCGGTCGTACGCCACCTCATCGGCGGGGAACGCTGGCGGGTCGAGCGGGCCGAGCCAGCCCCGGTCGACGAGCGCCGGGAGCGAGACGAGAAGCGGGTTGCCGGCGAACGCCGACGACGACGCGTACGGCGAGTCGCCGTGAACGCCCCGGGTCGGGCCGACGGGCAGCATCTGCCAGTAGCGCTGGTCTGCGGCGGCGAGGATGTCGAGGAAGTCGCTCGCGGGAGCACCGAGACCGCCGACCCCGTGCGGACCGGGGAGCGACGTGAGGTGACAGAGGACGCCGCTCGACCGCTCGAACTGGGCAGACATACCCCACGGGCGAGCGCCCGAATCTAAAGCGGTTCGGTCAGCGGTACAGCGAGCGCCAGAGCATCGCGAAGCCGACGATGAACGGGATCACCTCGGCGATGTCGAACAGCACCCGGTTCGCCTCCGCGTAGGTGCCGAGCATCGACACCGCGACGCCCATGCTGATGAACGCGAACCCGATGAACGCCGACTCCAGTCGCTCGTTCTGTTTCTGCTGGTATGCCTGGAAGCTTATCAGCGTGATACCGCCGGCGAGGGCGAAGACGACGAGCCGGAGGCCAACGAGAACCACGTCTCCGAGCGACTGGAGCGGCGGCGCCACGCTTACTCCGTCTTCCGACTCAGGTCGTCCCAGAGCGTCGCGAACCTGTCGGGGACGTTGCCCTCGCGGAAGATCTGGACCTCGTACTCACCGTCGTCGAGCGAGATGACGGTGCTGTCGAATGCACACTCGAACACCCGGTAGTGGTTGCCGTCCGACGCGATTTGGGTCGTCCCCGTCACGAGATTGTGGTCCTCGAGCTCCTCGACCCGACGGTAGACGGTCGGGAGCGAGAGGTCGAGATCCTCGGCGATCTCCTTTGCTGACCGGGACTCGTGCGCGATCGACGCCAAGACGTGCCGAGCCCGGCGGTCTCCGATAGTGTCGAGGACGCTCTCGATCGGTTCCTCGTCCGGATCCTCGCCGGCC
>JAQCMY010000095.1 GCA_028274865.1 Haloferacaceae archaeon
GTCGTTCGCCCGGTCGTACATCACGAGGTTGTTGTTCACGAGGCGCCCGGAGACGCCGAAGGTGGTGTCGCCGCGGTAGAACCCCATCGCCGTCCCGGTCAGCGGGCAGTAGGTCACCGAGACGGGCGTCCCCGAGACGACGTCGTTCGCGACCTCGTGCCAGACGAGAACCGCCTGCGGGTACGCGCGGACGTCGCCCCCGAGCGTCAGGCCGAACACCGGGTCGTCGTCGGCGACCTCGGTCTCGCCCGGACCGACGAAGGTCGGGTCGTCGACAGAGGGGATACCGTCCTTGCCGGGGCCGCCCTCCATCGTCTGACCGCGGAGGTCGGTCGTCGTGTGGCCGAGCGTCAGCGGGTCGTCGGCGAGCGGCGGCGACCCGCTCGTCGGCGCGTCCGGCGTCGTGGTCGTCGTCTCGCTCGGCCCGTCCTCGGCCACGTCTGCTCCGGTGCCGACGACGCCGGAGCAGCCGGCGAGGCCGGCGAGCGACGTCGCCGCGAGGCCGGCGAGGTAGTCGCGTCGGGATGGCACACGCGTGATAGGTCCGGCCGGGGACTAAACGGCCGAGCGGGCGTGCGCCGCCGGCACACGACGGCGCTACTCCCGCAGTCGCGAGGCGATGCGCCGCCCGGCCTCGCGCGGCGACGGCTCGACGGCCCGCACGGCGTCGCCGACGGCGGCCTCGCCCGGCGTCACCACCTCGGCACAGACCCCGGCGCGGTCGCGGAGGGCCGCCGCGACGCCCGGCGTCCCGACGGTCGACTCGAGGTGGGCACACGGCGGCCGGTCCCGTGTCACCCGCAGGCGTGCGTCGCCGACGGCCAGCGTCGCGCCGCGGGTGCCGTCGACGTCGCGGCCCGCGACGACGACGTTACGACGGTGCCAGCCCGGGTCGAGGCGCGTCCCGACCGCGCGCTCCGCGGCGGCGACGGCGCGGGCGGCCACGAGCGTCACCGGGTGGCCGTCGCCGACACGCGAGAAGTGGCCCGCGCCGCGGCAGTACCGGTCGCCCGCGATCCCGCCGTCGACGACGTCGACCCGCTCGCGGCGCTCCGGCGACGCGCCCGCCTCCGGGGCGACGTACAGGCCGACGACGTGCCCGGCCATCAGCAGACGGGCTTCGGGTCGACGCCCATCCCCCGCAGGGCGTCGGCGTAGTCGTCGTACGCGAGCGTGACGACGTACCTCGCGCCCGCGAGCGCCCGGTCCCACGTCTCGTCGCTCTCGCACCGGGTCGCCAGCAGGTCCAGTCCCTCCTCCAGTGCGGTCTCCGTCTCGTCGCGCAGGTCGCGGAACAGGCTCGCGCGGCGCTCGTCCGCCTCGTTGATGAAAAACGAGACGACCTGTGTGTGTGTGCGGAGGCCCACCAGCCCGCGGCCGACGACGCCGGCGGCGAGACGCTCGACCGTCGCCTCCCGCGCGCGGAGGTAGCCGTGGACCGGACCGGGGTCGTCGGCCCCGGCCGCGGGACCGCGCCGCGCCGCCGCGGCGTCGGGGTCGGCGTCGGCCAGCGACTCCACCACGCGCTCGTAGTGTTCGCGCTCCCGGTCGGCGGTCGCGGCGAACGCCTCGCGCGCCCCGTCGTCGGACTCGTCCTCGGCCCAGGCCGCGAACGTGTCGCGGGCGGCGGCCTCGCTCGCCGCCGCGACAGAGAGGACCGCCGGCGTGGTCAGCGCTGCGTCCGTCAGGGCGACGAGGAGTCGGTTCGAGCCGAGACGGTCGAGTTCGGTCGCGCACTCGCGCTCGACCGTCTCGCGAAACGCTGGTCCGTCCATGGCGGTCCGAGGGCCGCCGTCGGCTAAGTCCTTCCGCGCCGCGCGGCTTTTCGCCCTCGCCCACGAACGCCAGCCGTGAACGAGACAGTCCCGTCCGTGACGCCAGCGGCACTCGACGCCCGCCTGCGGGCGGGCGACCCGTTCGTCGTCCTCGACGTCCGGGCCCGCGACGAGTTCGAGCGCTGGCGCGTCACGGCGCCGTCGGTCGAGACGCGCCACGCCTCGCACGCGAAGTTCGTCGCCGCGGGCGTCACTGGTGACGTCACAGCCCGGGCTCGCGACCTCGGACTCGACCGGTCGGACCGGGTCGTCGTCGCCTGCGGCCACGGCGCGGCGAGCGACGAGGTGGCCGGCCTCCTCGTCGACGCCGGCTTCGACGCCGCCAACCTCACCGGCGGGATGGCGGCGTGGGCCGACCTCCTCGTCGCGACACCGGCTCCCGGCCCCGACGACCCGACCGTCGTCCAGTACCGCCGTCCGTCGAGCGGCTGTCTCTCTCACCTCGTCGTCTCTGGCGACGAGGCGGCGGTCGTCGACCCGCTCCGCGCGTTCGCCGGGCGCTACGCCGCCGACGCCGCCGACCACGGGGCCGACGTCGCCTTTGCCGTCGACACCCACGTCCACGCCGACCACGCGAGCGGCGTCACCGCCCTCGCGGCCCGGACCGACGCGACGGCTGTCCTCCCGGCTCGTGCGACCGACCGCGGCCTCGACCGCTCCGTCGACGCGCGTCTCCTCGGCCCGGACGAGACACTCGCCGTCGGGGAGACGACACTCGCGGCTGCCCCGCTCCCCGGCCACACGACCGAGATGACCGGTCTGCGCCTCGCCCGCGAGGGCGCGAGCGTGCTGTTCTGTGGCGACAGCGTCTTCGTCGACGCCGTCGCCCGACCCGACCTCGAGGCCGGCGACGAGGGCGCGCCGGCGCTCGCGGCCCGCCTGTACGAGACGCTCCACGACCGGATCTTCGCGCTCCCGGACGAGACGCTGCTGCTGCCGGGCCACTACGCGACGCCCGACGCGGCAGCCGACGGTCTCGTCGGGACGAGCGTCGGCGCGGCGCGCGACCGGCCGCTCTTCGGCCTCGACCGCGAGGCGTTCGTCGAACGCGTGACGGGGTCGCTCGGCGCCCGTCCGGCGAACTACGAGCGGCTCGTCGCCGTGAACCTCGGGCGCGAGTCCGTCGACGAGGAGACGGCGACGAAACTGGAACTCGGGCCGAACAGCTGTGCGGCGGGCTAGTCGTCGGCGACGGCGTCGGCCTCCGTGTCGCCGTCGATGCTCGGCGGGTACGAGCCCCGGTCGAGGACGAGGTCGGACTGCGGGCGTGCCATGCAGGTGAGCGCGTAGCGCTCGCCCTCTGCCTCCGTCAGCGCGTGCGCCGCCGGCTGAACGACCTCGCCCTCCAGTATCTCCGCCGAGCAGGCGAGACACATCCCGACGCGACAGGAGTACTCCTGTGCGATCCCGGCGTCGAGACAGGCCCGCAGGAGCGTCTGCGTGTCGGCGACCGTTATCGTCTCGCCGGTCCCGGCGAACTCGACGGTGTAGTCGGCCATACCCACAGTGCCGGCGGCGACGGCAAACAGGTTACGGAAGGCGTGGCGCGATGCGCGGGGCCGGGCGCGGGGAGGACCGACCTGCGCGAGGCGTGCGCGCCGAGGACGACGACACCCCTCGGACGCGATCACAAGGCTTCTACCCGGTCGCTTGGCAGGAGGGCGTATGTCGTCCGGCGACGAGCGACGGTCGTCTGTCGGCGCCGCCGTCGCCCTCGTCGCCCTCGTCGCCCTCGCCGCCCGTCTCGTCGCCCTCGACGCGCGCCCGTTCCACTGGGACGAGGCGCGGGTCGGCTACTGGACGCTCCGCTACGCCGAGACGGGTCGGTGGTCGTACCGTCCCGTCGCCGGCGGGCCGCTCCTCTACCACGCCGGCGCGGTCGTGACCGGGCTGCTCGGCGCGAGCGACACGGCGGCGCGCCTCCCCGTCGCGCTCGCCGGCGGCCTCCTCCCGCTCGCGGCGCTGCTCTTCCGCAGCCGGCTCGACGGCCTCGAGACGGCCCTGCTCGCCCTCGTCCTGGCTGCCAACCCCCTGCTCCTCTACTTCTCGCGGTTCCTCCGTGGCGACGTCGTCGCGGCCGGACTGGCGCTCGTCGTCCTCGGGTCGCTCGTCCGGGCGGCAGCCGGCGACGCGCGGTTCGCCCCGGTGGCGGGGCTGACGGCGGCGGCAGCGCTCGCCGCCTCCGGCTTCGCCGTTGCCTACCCGCTCCTCGCGCTCGTCGCCGGCGGGGTCGTCGTCGACCACGAGCGTGTCGTCGGCCGACCCGCCGCAGCGACCGAGCGCCTCGACGCGCTCCTGGGACGGCTGCGCGGGTCGCCCCGGACCGCGGCGACGGGGCTCGGGACGTTCCTCGGCGCCGTCGTGGTCCTGTTCGCCCCCCGACCGCTCGGACTCGACGCCGTCGCCGGCGCCGTCGTCGACGCGCCGCAGGCGTTCGTCGGCGTCCGGGTCGTCGACCGCTCGCCGGAGGGGGCACACGAGATCCTGCCGTACCTCGCGGAGACCGCCGCGGTCGTCGGGCGCGCGGCGCTCCCGGTCGCACTCCTCGCCGGCCTCGCGCTCGCGCGGCTGCGCTACGGCGGCGTCGACCGCCGACCGGTCGTCGAGTTCGCCGCCTACTGGGGCCTCGCCGGCCTGTTCGTCTTCCCGACGGTCGCGGAGTCGCTCGGGCCGTGGATCGCGGTCCACAGCGTCGTCTTCCTCGCCGTCCCGGCGGCAGTCGGGGGCGCATCGGCCGTCCGGTTCGGCCGGCGCGCGGTCGACCGCGGCGCGACCCGCGAGGCCCTCGGCGTCGCCGTCCTGCTCGTCGCCCTCGTCGCACAGACCGGCGTCGTCGCCGCGACGGAGACGTACGCCGCGCCAGATCCGGACGACGCGCTGACCACCTACGGTCAGGCGGCAGACGACCTCGAACCGGTCCACGAGGCGGCGGCGGAGACGGGCGGGCCCGTCCTGCTCTACGGCGACGAGTTCGTGGTCCGCCCCGAGTCCCGCGCCGACGCGCCGCCGGTGCCAGACCGGTTCGGCGAGCGGCTCCCGGTCGCGTGGTACCTCGCCCGCGCCGGCGTCGACGTCCGGAGTGCCACGGGTGCCGCCGCCGTCGCCGACCCGCCGCCGGTGGTCGTCGCGACCGGGTCGACCCGGACGATAGCCGCGGCCCGGCTCGACGGCTACGAGGCACGGAGCTACCGGACGGCGCTGTGGAACCGCAGAATCGTCGTGTTCGTCCGCCGCTAGCGGAAGCCCATCGCCTCGATCTGCTCCTGGTAGCGGTTGCGGATGGTGACTTCGGTGACCTGCGCGACGTCGGCGACCTCGCGCTGTGTCTTTTTCTCGTTACAGAGCAGCGAGGCGGCGTAGATGGCGGCGGCGGCAAAGCCCGTCGGCGACTTCCCCGACAGCAGCCCCTGTTCTGCCGACACGTCGATTATCTCGGTCGCCTTCGACTGGACCTCCTCGCTGAGGCCGAGCGAAGAGGCAAAGCGAGGGACGAACTGCTTCGGGTCGACGGGCTTGAGCTCGAGGCCGAGCTCCTGCGAGACGTAGCGGTAGGTGCGGCCGATCTCCTTCTGCGGGACGCGAGACACCTCGGCCACCTCGTCGAGCGACCGCGGGATCCCCTCCTGTCGACAGGCGGCGTACAGCGCGGCTGTGGAGACGCCCTCGATAGAGCGGCCACGGATGAGGTCTTCGTTCAGCGCGCGGCGGTAGATGACGGAGGCGACCTCGCGAACCGAGCGTGGGACGCCGAG
>JAQCMY010000100.1 GCA_028274865.1 Haloferacaceae archaeon
GACTGTTCGCCGTCGCCGTCGTGGTCGGGGTGTGCGCTGACGAACTGGCGGCCGTCGCCGAAGTCGTACGTCTGTTGCCAGTCGGCGAGCAGGTCGAGCTCGCCCGTGGTGATGCTGTTGTTCTCGAAGGTCTCCGCGTCGCTGAAGAACGCGGTGGTTCCGAGGCCGGCGCCGGCGCTCGCGACGCCGATCGCGCCGATGCCGCCGAGCACCGTGCGGCGGGAGAGACCGAGGTTGTCCGTGTCGTTGGATTCGTTTGTCATGGGTTGTGTGTGATTTTGAATGTGGGTTCGCCCGTCGGTCGGGCGGTCAGTTCACTCGGGACTGGCGGTTCCGTTCAGTTCCAGTTCTTCGACCTCGTTCTGGAACGGGGTCTCGTTGTGGCGGCACTGCTCCGCTTCGAACACGATGTCCGTCTCGAAGGACGCGCCCTGCACGAGGTTGCCGGGCGATTCGCTGGCGTCGAGCGGACCGAAGTCCACGCCACCGACCGCGACGGTCTCGCCGACGTCGGCGTCGGTCGGCAGGTAGAGGTAGATACAGACCTCGACGGGGTCGGCGGACTCGTCGACGGCCTCGCCGTCGCCGGTCTCGCCGTCGCCGGTCTCGCCGTCGTCCATCACCTCGCACGGGTCGTGGCAGTACTCCGCGCTGCCGTCGACCTCGAACCCGTCGTCGTCGACGTCGGCCGTCGAGTGGACGAGGCTGATCGAGCCGTCGCCAAAGCCCGTGATGAGCTCCGCGAGCGTGCCCTCGAAGACGACCGCCTCGACGCCGTCCTGTCCGGTGACGGTGACGACCGCGAGGAAGTATTCGCTGAGCACGCCGGACGCGTCGGTGTGGGTCACGTCGTTGTCGTTGCCGGTCACTTCGTCGGTGTCGGCGAGCAGGAGGCGGATGTACCCGGGGTTGTACTTCACGCACGGGTCCCAGCACAGCTTGTAGCTGTCACCGGGCTTCGCGTCCGCGATGGTGAGCGCGCCCTCGACGGCCGTCGCGTCGGGGTTGGCGACCTGAGCCTCGGCCAGGTCCTGTTCGAACAGCACCTCGTCCGGGCCGGTTCCGTCCTGATCCACCGCGTAGATCATCTGGGAAGCGTGCAGCTCGAACTGCCCGGCCGTGATCGTGTTGTCCTGGAAGCTCTCGGAGTCGCTGAAGTAGGCGGTCGTTCCGAGTCCCGCACCCGCGGAGGCCACGCCGACCGCGCCGAGGCCGACCAGCACCTTGCGCCGCGAGAGTCCGATGTTGTTGTCTTCGGGGTTCATGGTTGGTTTGCCCGACATGCCACCGTTCGGGAGGCGTATCGGTTGCTCCTCTCTCGGGGGGATACCCACGTAGTTACGCGCAGCCACGTCACCGCCGAAGGTCAGGTTCGACGCGGCGGAACGCGCCGTTCGACCGGCGGTCCCGTCGCCCTACCCGGGGGGGATCGGCGGCACGGGCCGCCTACCCGACGAGAGATCGGGGGCACGGGCACCCTACCCGCCACCGGAACGGCGTGTCGTCCTGGTCGCTGCGATCGGGTCGAGCCACGGCCAGACGCCGTCCGCGACCGGGCCGCGGTGTGCCGGTTTCGGCCGGTCGAACCGCGTGACCCCGCGGCCGTCCGCAGGCGGTATCTGACACATACATATACTCCCGGTCGGCGTGGGTGTAACCAATCATCGGCGCGCCGCCCCGAGCGACGCGCCGGGGGCTCACGATGAAACTCCGCACAGACGTTCTCCCGGCCGAGCAGGTGTACGCCGTCCTCGCGAACGAACGCCGACGGCGGGCGCTCGAACAGCTCGCGGCCGTCGGCGGCGTCGTCACCGTCCACGAGCTCTCGACGCTCGTCGCGGACCGCGAGACGGGTGAGAGCCCCGCGCCGAAGCGGTGCCGCGAGAGCGTCTACACCTCGCTCGTCCAGACGCACCTCCCGAGGCTGGAGGCGCTCGGAGTG
>JAQCMY010000103.1 GCA_028274865.1 Haloferacaceae archaeon
TCCGTCTCGCCGGCGACCCGGTCGCCAGCGCGCTCGCCCGCCCCGTCGCGTTCGTCCTCCGGGAGCGCAGAGACGTCGAAGACGCCGTACTCGTTCATCTTCAGGCCGCGCTCGATCGCGCGGTTCCGGAGTTTCACGTTGTGGTCCCATGAGCCGGTGAAATACTGGAGTGCGGCGCCGAACTCCGTGGGGCTGGTCGTCCGCAGGTCGACCCGGGTGCCGTCGACGCGGACGCTCGCCTTCGACTCGCCGGCCTCGATGACCGTCTCGGCCCGGTCCCAGCCGGTTAGGGCGTCGACGACGGAGGCCGGATCGTCTGTCGCCGCGAGCACGTCGACGTCGCCGACCGTCGGCTGCCACCGGCGCAGCGAGCCGGCGGGTTCGGCGCGGGCCGCGCCCGCCGCCTCGACGCGCGCGACGGTCGCCTCTGCCAGCGGTCGGGCGTCGCCCAGCCGCGCCCGGCCACGGGCCTCGCGCGCGAACGCGACGTTCTCGCGGATGTTCGCCTCCGTCTTCGGGCCGAAGCCGGACACCGCCCGGATCTCGCCGGCGTCGGCGGCTGCCTCGAGGTCGTCGAGCGTCGCGATCCCGAGCGCCTCGTACAGCGTTCCGACCGTCTTCGGGCCGACGCCCTCGACGGCGGTGAGCGCGCGGATGTCGACGGGCAGTTCGGCGCGAAGCTCCTCCAGCTCCTCGATCTCGCCCGTCTCGAGGTACTCCGCGACCTTCGACGCGATCGCGTCGCCGACCCGGTCGAGGTCGTCGAGGTCGCCGCGCTCGGCGACGTCACCGATCGGCTCGGGGTGGTCACGGAGCGTCTCGGCGGCCAGCCGGTAGGACCGTGGCTTGTACTCGACGCCCTCTGCCTCCAGCAGGTCGGCGAACTCCTCCAGCAGGCCGGCGACCTCGTCGTTTCGCACGGTCAGAGCCCCCGACGTGTCTGTGCGTCCTCTCGTCCCAGGGCCTGCTTCAGGAACGACATCCAGCGCTTGGTGTCGGCGGTCTCCTGTGCCTCGGCCTCGCGCTCGACCGAGCTGCCGTCGAGGCTCTCCAGCGCCTCCAGCGCCCGGTCGATGCCGACGACCGCGTCCGCGAGCGCCTCGCCTTCCTCGTAGGCGATCTCGCCGGCCTCGATCAGTTCGCGGCGCTCCAGGCGCTCGCGCCGGAGGTTGCGCTTGGCCCGCTCGACGCGGTCGCGCTCGCCCGGCGGCACCGTCTCGCGGCGCTTGATCTCGAACACGAAGTCGCGGAGTTCGACCTCCTCGCCCTGTACCTCGACGCGGTCGGGGATCCGTACCCCGACGGTCGCGCCGTCGCGGTCGATCCGCTCGACGAGCTGCTTTCGCTCGAACTCCTTCACTCGTGTTGCTACGGGCGGCTGGCACTTCACGGTTTAGGCGCGGGGCGGCAGCCGGGAACTGGAACGTTCATGTGTCCGACGGTCTACCGCGGCGTATGGGCCTGTTCGACCGGCTTCGCGGGGCCGACGACCCGCGCGTCGCGTTTCTCGGGATCGACGGCGTTCCGTTCTCGCTCATCGAGGACAACCCCGACCGGTTTCCGAACCTCACGGCGATGGCGGAGACGGGGAGCGCCGGGGCGATAGACAGCATCGTACCGCCCGAGTCGAGTGCGTGCTGGCCGGCGCTCACGACCGGCGTCAACCCCGGCGAGACGGGGGTCTACGGCTTCCAGGACCGCGAGAACGGCACCTACGACACCTACGTTCCGATGGGAGGCGACGTTCAGGCGACCCGGATCTGGGACCGTGTCACCGACGCAGACCGGCGCGCGACGGTGATGAACGTCCCGGTGACCTTCCCGCCCCAGCGAAACGTCCAGCGGATGGTCTCCGGCTTCCTCTCGCCGGGCGTCGAGCGCGCGGCGTATCCGGACGAGTTCGGCGACTACCTCGACTCGGCCGGCTACCGCCTCGACGTGAACCCGAAGCTCGGCCACGCAGCCGACCGGACCGACTTCGTCGAGGACGCGAACGAGACCGTCGACCGCCGGTTCGAGGCGTTCGAACACTTCGTCCTCGAGGACGACTGGGACCTCTTTTTCGGCGTGTTCATGACCACCGACCGGGTGAACCACTTCCTCTACCGGGACTACGAACACGGCGAGCGCGGGGGGTACCAGCCGACCGACGAGGACGGCAGGCCGGTCGAGCCGCCGGCCGACTTCGACGGGCGCGAGGCGTTCCTCGACTTCTACGAGCGCGTCGACGGCCACGTCGGTCAGATCCGCGACGCGCTGGCAGACGACGTGACGCTCGTCGTCGCCAGCGACCACGGGTTCACGTCGCTCGACTACGAGGTCCACCTGAACGAGTGGCTGGAGCGCGAGGACTGGCTCTCCTTCGAGACGGCGGACCACGAGGACCTGAGCGACATCGCCGCGGACGCGCTCGCGTACTCGCTCATCCCCGGGCGGTTCTACCTCAATCTCGAGGGGCGCGAGCCGCGCGGCGGTGTTCCGGAGCGCGAGTACGAGGCGCGGCGCGACGAACTCCAGTCGATGCTGGAGTCGCTGGAGGGGCCGGACGGGAGGCCGGTTGCCGACCGTGTCGTCGGCAAGGAGAGCGCCTACCGGGGCGACCACGCCGACATCGCGCCCGACCTGACCGTCGTCCCGAACGAGGGGTTCGACCTCAAGGCGGGGTTCGGCGGGAGCGACGCGGTGTTCGACACCGGGCCGCGAAACGGGATGCACAGCTTCCACGATACGACGCTCGTGGTCGACGACCCGGGCGTGACGATGACAGACGTCGACCTCCTCGACATCGCCCCGACCATCCTCGACCTGATGGATATCGATACCCCCCGGACGGCGTTCGACGGCGCGAGCCTGGTCTGAGCGGCGTCCCGGCGCTTTTGTGCGATCCCGCGGCCAGCGCCGCCGGATGTCGATCGACCTCGACCGCGAGGAGCTGGCCGAACGACTCGGCGCCGTCGAGCGCCGCCTGAGTACCGACCCCGAGACCAGACCCGCAGCCGACGCCGCCGCCGTCGAGGCGCGGGTCACGGCGCTGGAGGACCGCGCCGACGAGGTCGAGGAGCGCCTCGCCGCCGTCGAGTCCGGCCTCGACGCGGTGCGTGGCCTCGTCGGCGAGGTCGACCGGGTCGACGAGCGGGTCGAGTCGCAGGCAGCCGCCGCGGTGGCGCGGACGGCTGCTCTCGAGGAGCGGGTGACGGCGCTAGAGGCCGACCGTGAGGCGACAGCCGGCGACGCCGACCGGGCCGAACGGGTCGCGCGTGAGGCCCGGGCGCCACCGACGGACGGGGAGCCCGGTCGGTCCGACACGGAGGAGCAGCCAGGCGACGACCGGTCCGTGCTCGCGCGACTCCGCGCATTCTGGTGATCCGCGTCGCTCTCGCCGCCGTCCTCCTCGTCGCGGTGGCCGGGACGGCGGCTGCGGCGATAGAGACCGGCCGGCACGACCGGACCGCGGCGCGGCTGGACGCGGGTGTCGAGCGGATCGAGCGCGCGGCGCGCCTGCTCGTCGACCGGGCCGACCCGACAGCGACGGGCGTCCCCGGCGCGCGGCGGGTCGTGACCGTCCGGCTCCCGGCCCGGTCGCTGTCGAGCGCTGGCGTCGCGTCCGTGGCGCTTCGCGGCGAGACGGACGCGGTCACCTACCGTGTCCGGGGCGGTCGGACGCGACGCCACGCGCTCCCGGTCGACCTCCGGACGCCCGGCGGGCCGGTCGACCTCCGCGCGGCGGGCCGACACCGTGTCAGGCTCGGACTGGTCGGACCGCCGACGGGGGTGCGGGCGACACGGGAGCGCCCAGCCGAACGTTGAAGCGGGATGGCGTGGCCAGCCGCCCCGTGTTCCCGTTCGACCGACTTCGGTCCGGGCCGTCGACGTCGAGTGACTGCCGGTGCGACGCGTCGTTCGAGACGCAGCCGGGCGGCGAGACGACCGTGCTGAGCGTCGACGCCGACGGCTGCCCGGGCGGGGGTGACCCCGGGGCTCCGGCCTGCCGTGCGACGGTCGTCGGGGCGCTCGCCGCCGGCGACGCCGACGTCGTGCGGCGCGTTCGGGACGGCCTGGTCTCCCGGTACGACGGCGCTGCGACCGCGCTCCTCCTCGCAGCGGGTCGGTTCGTCGAGCGCGTCGCGGCCCACGACGAGGCGCTCGCGGGTCGGGCGCGACGCGACCCGCTGGCGGCGGCCCGCGAGGCGACCGGACGGGCCGGGGCTGTGTCGCGTGTCGCAGCGGAGACGGGTCTCGCGGAGGCCGCCGCGGCAGTCGGGTCGTACGACGACCTCGGGGCGCGTGTCGGGCCGGCAGTCGCGGGCGTTCGGTTCGAGCGGGCGCCACCGACGGACGCGAGCCTGCGCGAGCGGCGGGACCTCGAGGCCGGACCGACAGTCCGGGTGTACGAGACACCGGCGGGGCCGCGATACCACCTGACACCGGTCGAGGCGACGCTCTCGCGGGCGGCGACGACGGCGCTCGCGGCGGCCCGCGGGCGTCTGGCCGACGGCGCGTCACCCGCGGAGGCGGTCCGGGGCGCCGCGGACGAGTCGCTCCCGGTCGCGGCGCTCGCGGACGTCCTGCGGAAGCACACCGCCGGCGCGGGACTGCTGGAGGATCTCTTCGCGGACCCGGCTGTGACCGACGCGTTCGTCACCGCCCCGGCAGCCGAGAACCCGGTTCGTGTCGTCGCCGGCGACGAGCGGATGCGGACGAACGCGTGGCTCACCGCCACCGGCGCGGCGGCGCTCGGCTCGCGGCTCCGGCGCGAGAGCGGGCGGGCGTTCTCCCGGGCCAGCCCGACGCTCGACGCGACGCTCCCGGTCCGGGGCGAGCGCGTTCGGGTCGCGGGCGTCACCGACCCGGCCAGCGACGGGCCGGGCTTCGCGGTCCGTGGCGACGCGCGCGAGTCGTGGACCCTCCCGGCGCTCGTCGCGAACGAGACCATCTCTGCCGCGGCGGCGGCGTGCTGTTCACTCGCCGTCGAGCGAGCGGCGGCGGGACTCGTCGCCGGTCCCCGCGGCGCCGGGAAGACGACGCTTCTCGGCGCGCTGCTCTGGGAACTGCCCGCCGCGACCAGGACCGTCGTCGTCGAGGACACCCCGGAACTCCCCGTCGACGCGCTCCGCGACGCCGGGCGTGACGTCCAGCCGCTGCGGGCGACGACCGGCGACGGTCCGGCAGTCAGCCCGGAGCGGGCGCTCCGGACGGCGCTCAGGCTGGGCGAGGGCGCACTCGTCGTCGGCGAGGTCCGCGGCGAGGAGGCCGCGACGCTGTACGAGGCGATGCGGGTGGGTGCGACGGGGAGTACCGTGCTCGGAACCGTCCACGGCGACGGCCCCGGGGCGGTTCGAGAGCGGGTCGTCACGGACCTCGGCGTGCCGTCCTCGTCGTTCGCGTCGACCGACGTGCTCGTCGCGCTCTCGCCGCCGCCGGACCGCGGGCTGGCGAGTCTCGTCGAGGTGCGGTCGACAGACGACGGGCCGGCGTTCGAGCCGCTGTACGGGCGGGGAGGCGACCCGACCGGCGTCGTCGACCGGGGGAACAGCCGGCTGGTCGCCGCGCTGGCGGGTCCCGACGAGGAGTACGCGGCAGTCAGGGCGGCGCTCGACCGGCGCGCGGCACACATCGGACGGCTCGCGGAGACCGGTCGGACGGCGCCGGACGAGGTGACGGCGGCGTACCGCGAGCGGGGCCGGAGCGCGGCGCGGTGACCGGGCCCGCAGAGCGCGCCGTCGCCGGACTCGCGCGGCTCGCGCCGACGGCGCCTGCTCCGGGCGACGACCTCGCGCGGGCAGTCCGGTACCTCGGTCTGGACGTCGAGCCCGCGACGGTGACCGCGGCAGCCGTCGGCGGGGTGGTTCCAGTCGGTCTCACTGTCGCCGCGCTCGTCGCGCTCGTCGCGCCGCCGGCCCTCGCCGCACCGCTCGGCGCCGCGGCGGGAGTGGCCGCGTACCGCGCCGTCGAGCGGGGGCCGGTCGCGCTCGCGGCGGTTCGGCGGACCCGCGCCGCGGGCGCGACAGCCGAGGTCGTCGGTCGGGTCGCCGTCCGCCTCCGCGTGGAGCCGTCGCCGGAGCGCGCGGCGGCGGTCGTCGCCCGGACGACGACAGGGCCGCTCGCGGCGAGTCTCGCGCGTCACGTCCGGCAGACGCGGGGCGGCCCCGGTGCCGGACTGCGGCTGTTCGGCGACGAGTGGCGGGAGACCGATCCCGCGCTGGCGCGGGCGACACGCCTGCTCGCCGAGAGCGCCGCGGACCCGCCGGACGAGCGCGAGCGGACGCTGGAGCGCGCGCTGAGGGCGACACTCGACGGGGCGCGCGAGCGGGTCGCGGCGTTCGCGGGCGACGTCCGTGGGCCGCTCTCCGGCCTGTACGCGTTCGGCGTTCTCCTGCCACTCGCGCTCGTCGGGACGGTGCCCGCTGCGAGCGTCGCCGGCCTGCGCGTCGGTGTCCCCGCCGTCGTTCTCGTCTACGACATCCTCCTCCCGGCGCTCCTCGTCGGCGCGAGCGCGGCCCTCCTCGGCCGCCGGCCCGTCGCGTTCCCGCCGCCGTCGGTCGGGCGTGACCACCCGCGAACCCCGAACACGCCGTGGCGGGCGGTGCTCGTCGGTCTCGGCGCGGCGACGGGTGGCGCCGTCGTCGCAGCCGCGCTGGTCGGTCGGTGGGCGGCGCCGGTCGCCGCGGTCGGCCTCGGCGTCGGCGCAGGGCTGGTTACGGCGTTCCGACCGGCGAAGCGGGTGCGCGACCGGACGCGCGAGGCGGAGGCCGACCTGCCGGACGCACTCCGCCTCGTCGGCCGGCGTGTCGCAGCCGGCGAGGCGGTCGAACCGGCGCTCGCCGCCGTCGCGTCGCGGCTCGACGGCGAGACGGGCCGGCTGTTCCGCGAGGCGGTCGACCGGCAGCGCCGGCTCGGCGTGACCGTCGGCGCGTCGTTCCTCCGGTCGGACGGCGCGCTCGCCGCGACGCCGAGTCGGCGGTTCCGCGGTGCCGCGGCGCTGTGTGCGCTCGCGGCGCGGGAGGGACAGCCGGCTGGCGAGGCGCTGACCACGCTGGGCGACCACCTCGCGGCGCTCCGGCGAGTCGAGCGCGAGGGGCGACGGGAGCTCTCCGCGGTGACGGGAACGCTCGCGAACACCGCGGCGCTGTTCGGACCGCTCGTCGGCGGCGCCACCGTCGCGCTCGCTGCCGGGCTGGGCGGCAACGCCGGGCCCCTCGGCGGGCGTCCGCTCCCGGTGTCCGCGCTCGGGCCCGCCGTCGGCGCGTACGTCCTGCTGCTCGCGGCGACGCTGACGGCCCTCTCGACGGGACTGGAGCGCGGGCTGGACCGCTCGCTCGCCGGGTACCGCGTCGGGCTGGCGCTCGCGTCGGCGACGACGGCGTTCCTCCTCGCCGTCGTCGCCGCCGGTGCCCTGCTGTAGGCCGGGGTTGAAACCGGATGCCGGAGCCACGCCCGCCGTGTTCGACACACCCGTCGACGGCTGGTACGCGTGGGTGGGGGTCGCCGCCGCGAGCGCCGCGCTCGTCGGTGCCGCGGCCGGACTTCCGGCGAGCCCGCCGCCCGACGCCACGGGCGTCGCAGACACTGTCGACCGGACCACAGCGACGGAGTACGGCGCGTACGCCGAGCACCCGACCGACGCAGCCGAGGTGAGGCTGACGCCCCACCGCGTCGGACTCCGGGCCGACTCCGGGACTGTCACGGCGGCGTTCGTCTACGGCCCGGTGACGCCGGTCGGGGGCGACGACGACCTCCGCGCGGTGTTGCGCGGCGCGCCCCCGGAGCGTCGGTTCGACTCGGCGGGGGCGTTCCGTCTGGCCGCGGCGCAGGCGCGAACGAGCGAGAGCCGCTGGCGACGCGTCGACGGGTCGCTGGCCGTCCGCCACGTCGTCGGGGAGGGGTACGATGTCACGCTCGTCGGCGCGTAGGGGCCAGGTCGAACCGACCGCGGCGCTCGCGGCGACGTTCGCCGTCGTCGTCGGGCTCGTGCTCTACGCCGGCGCGCTCGGCGCTGCGACGCCGGAGCGACCCGACCGCACGCTCGCGGAGCCGGCACTGACCCGGGTCCACGCCGCGCTCTCGCCGAACGGGACCGTGGTGCTGCCCGGTCGGGTCGAACGCGGCCCGGCAGCCGGTCCGGACGGCTACCGGACGAACGTCACCGTGCGGACGGCGACACGGCAGTGGCGGGCGGGGCCGACGCCGCCGCCGGGCGCGGAGTCGGCTGCACGGTCGACCGGGGTTCGGGTCGGGCCCGCCGCCGTCCGGGCCGGGACACTCCGCGTAGAGGTGTGGGCGTGACGAGCACCGTCCTCGACGCGGCGCTCTGTCTCCTCCTCGTGGGCGCGAGCGTCGGGACGCTCGCCGCCGCCGACCCGTCGGCAGCGGGCGGTCTACCCGACGCCGACGCGCACGCGGAGACGGTTGCGACGACGACGGCGACGGTGAACTACACGCTCGAGCCCGACGTACGCCGGGCGGCAGACACCGGTGTCGCGTTCCCACGAACAGCCGGTCCGGAGTTCGAGCGCACGGCACACGGCCCGCTGTCCGGTCTGCTCGCCCACGCCGCACTCGGACGGACCGAAGTCGGCGGCGAGCGTCTGACGGGCGCGAGAGACGACCTCGTCGTCGGCGTCCGTGGCGCCGTCGGCGCCGCGGTCGGCGGGGCGCGGACGCAGGTGGTCACCGACTGGCAGCCGTACCCCGGTGCGCCGGTCGGCGGACGGGTGACCGTCGGCGACGACCCGCCGCCGACCGCCGACGTCGACGCCGCGCGGCTGGCGGTCGGGCGGGGGGAGGCCGTCGGGCGCGAGCGAGCGCGCCGCGCCGCCGCGGCGGGGTACGGCCCGCTCGCGCGACTCGTCGCGAACCGGACGGTCGCGACGCTGTTTCCGCCCGACCAGATGGCGTTCGCGCTCGCCGCCGACTACCCGGTCTCGGCACTCGTCCGCCACCGCTACCGACGTGCCGCGGCGCTGACCGGCGCAGACGTCGGCGAGGTCGGCCACGAGCGGGTCGACGCGGCGAACAGACGGCTCGCGGCTGCTCTCGCGGCCCGCTTCGAGCGCGACATGGCCGCGCGGTTCGAGTCGCCAGACGCAGCCGCGGCGGCGGTTCGCGTCGGTGAGGTCCGGATCGTCGTCAGGCGGTGGTCGAGGTGAGACTCGCAGACGACGAGCGCGGTCGGGTTCCGTTCGCCGTCGTCGGCGTACTTCTCCTGCTCGGCAGCACGGCCTACGCGACGACGCTCTCGACGCGCGGCCCGGTGGACGACGACCGGGCGCTCGACCGGGCGGTGGCAGACGTGGAGGCGAGCGCCGACACGGCACTCCGCGAGGCCGTCAGGGAGGCCGCGCAGGACGCCGCGCGTGCCCCCGTGACCGACCCGGCGTCGACGCCGACCGGTGCGGTCCTGCGCGAGACAAACGCCTTCCGCGACGCGCTCCGGGTACGGGTCTACGTCGCCGCGCGCGAGCGCCTGCGGACGACCGCGCGGCGGCGCGGGACGGTCCGGGCACGGGCGTCGCTCCCGGCGACGCCGACGCCGGCGGCACTCGGCGGCGCGATGCGCCGGGTGACGGTCGAACGGGCGTCGAACGGAACGGCACTCCGGGTCCGGGTCGAGGGCGTGCGGTACGTCGCGGCGCGAAACGGGCGTGAGGCACTGAACGAGACGCGGACGGTGACCGTCACCGTCGCCTCGCCGGTGCTCGCACTCCACGACCGGACGGCACGGTTCGAGCGCCGGCTGAGTGCGAGTCCGACGGCGCCGGGACTCGGACGACAGCTGACCGCGCGGCTCTACCCGCTGGCGTGGGCGCGAGGCTACGGACAGCACTACGGTCTCCCGGTCGAGAACGTTGTCGCGAACCGACACGTCGCCGTCGCGGCGAACGGCGCGGTGCTGGACGCCGAGCGCGCGGCGTTCGGGCGGGCAGACCCCGGCGGCAGGCGCGGGCTCCGGCGGGCGCACGCACGGGCTCTCGCGACTGACGCCGACGCGCCGGGGAGGTGGACCGACCGGGTGCTGACGGCACCGAACGGGCCGCGCGAGGGCGACCCGCGGCTGCCGCAGCTGGACACCGGGCGGGTTCCGACACCCGCCTCGACGACACGCGTCGACGCGTCGACGGCGGCAAACCGGAGCCTCGGGCGGATGCTCGCGGAGAACGGGTCGCGCTCGTTCGCCGGGTCGATAAGGGCGGGCTATCGCGCACGCGGTCGTCTCCGGGCACGGTCGACAGTCGTCGAACGGCAGCGCCGACCAGATCCGCGGGCGCCGTCCGACGACCACGAACTCGTCGAGACGGACGTCGCCGTCGACGCGTCGGTCCAGGCCGCCGCCGCGCCGCTCCCGTCGGTCCCGTCCGACGAACGCCGCGTCGCGGCACACGAGCGTCTGGTGGCACTCGACCACACGGTGACGTGGACGTGGGAGGACGAGGACGAGGACGAGGACGAGACGACGACGACGGGACGGTGGCGGACGGTCCACCGGGTCGGGACGGTCGTGACCGTCGAGCCCGACCGCCGTGCGCCGGGACCGAACCGGACGGTCGACCCGGCGTTCGAGCGCGGCGGCCCGCTGGACGGCCCGAACATGGCCGGAACGCCAGCCGCCGTCGAGCAGCGGCTGGTGGCCGGACAGGGCGGCCCGGACGCGGTGGCGGCGGCGGTGGCCAGCGGCGACGACGTCCGGCGGTCGACGACGGTCGTCGGCGAGCGGCCGGACGGCGCACGGTCGTACGTCTACCGCTCGCTCGCTCGTCTCCGTGGTAGCGTCGGGAGCGTCGCGGCCTCGGTCGAGCGCGGCAGGGTCGCGACGAACCGGACGAACCCGCCGGCGGTGCTCGCCGACCGTCTCCGCGAGCGGCGGTCCGGCCTCGTCGACGCCCCGGAGACGTACGACGGCGCGGCGGGACGGGCGCGGGTCGTCGCGCGGACGACGTATCTGAACCGGACGATAGCGACACTGGAGCGCCGAGCGGCTGGCCGACGAGACCGGATGGCCGCCCTCGACCGGCGTCTCCGCAGCCGGACTGGGACCGGACTCGCCGACACAGCCGAGCGTCTGCGGGCGGGTCGAGCGGCAGCCGACCCGGCGCGTCGGGTCGTGGAGCGGGGACCGGCGGGACCGCTCGTGACGGTGCCGGACGCCTCGCCCGCGTATCTCACCGTCGAGGCGGTCGGGCACGAGCGGGCGGCGGCGCTCGCGGAGGGCGAGCAGACCCACCCACTCGCGGCCCGGAACCTGAACCTGTTTACCGTTCCGTCGGGCGATACCGTCGACACGGTGGCGGACGCGGGCGGCGAGACGGCCGGCCTCCGGGCCGCCGGGCGGACGCTCCTCGCCAGCCGGCGGTCGGACGCGCGCACCGAGGCCGCGGCGGAGCGGCGCGAGCGGCTGCGAGCCGAGACGGCCGAGCGACTGGACGAGGCCCGGCGGGCCGCCGGCGAGGCGCTGGCGCGGGAGACGGACCTCGGCGCTGCCGAGCGCAGCCGGGCGGTCTCCGCGGCGTTCGCCCGGTGGGAGGGCCCCGGACGCCGTGCGCTCGCGGCGTCGAACGGGTCACTCGCTCGGGCCGTCGCCGCCGAGGCGGTCGAGAGTGAGCGCGCACGCGACCGGGTCGCAGCGGGAGTCCGGCCCGCCGTCACCGACACGGCGGGGGTCGACGACGATCTCATCGAGCAGACGGCGGCGGAAGTCCGGACCGCAACGACCAGCCGCGTGCGGAGACGGGCCGTCGCGGGCGTCGACGGCGCGGGGACGAGTGCGTACCGGAGCGCACTGGACGCCGCGCGGGCGGAGGGCGCGCCGCCGGCGCCGGTCGCGGGGCTCCCCGTCGCGCCCGTTCCGGGATACTGGTACCTGACGGTGAACGTCTGGCAGGTCACGGTCCGGGGGTCGTGGGCGCGCTTCGCCGTTCGGACGCGCCGCGGCGTGCCGGGCGAGGAGGTGGCCTACGTCCGCGACGGCTCTGTCGCCCGTCTCGACGTCGACGGCGACGGCGCGGCAGAGCGGCTCGGCCGTGGCGAGCGTGTCGAGTTCGAGACGGAGACGACCGTCGTCGTCGCGGTGCCGCCCGGCGGTGCGGGCGTCGGCGATGTCGGGGGCGACGCCGACGAGCGCTCGGCGGGGTGGAACGCGACGGAGCGGTACGGTTTTGCTGCGGCGCGCGCACACACAGGTATGTTCCACGAAGTCGTCGAGAACCCCGGCTCGCTGTCGCCCGCGGCGCTCCGCGAGGCGTACGAGGCGGAGCTGCGGATCGTCGTCGAAGACCACGGCTCCGAGACGGTGGCAGCCGAGACGGGCGTCGACGAGGCGGCGCTCTCGCGGCTGGTCGCCGGCGACGGGGCGCCGGGGCTCGCGGTGACGGACGCCGCGGCGGTGCTCGCGCTCCGCGACGACGCGCCGGACGAGGACGCGACGGTCGCCGCGCTCCGGGACCACCTGCTGATGGGGATGGCTACCGCCGTCGTGGACGTCGACACCGTAGCGACACACGTCGACCTCGACCTGACCGGGCAGGAGGTCCAGCAGGCGCTGGAGGGCCGGACGACGATGACGCTGGCACAGCTGGCGGCGATCCAGCAGTTCGTCGCCGAGCGCGCGGCGTGAGAGTCGCAATCCTCGGGTGTGGCTACGTCGGACTGGCGCTCGGAGCGCGGCTGGCCGAGGCGGGCCACGACGTGACTGGTGTCCGGCGGTCCGAGGAGGGACTGGCGCGTGTCGACGACGCGGGACTCCGGGCCGTCGAGGCGGACGTGACCGACCGGGCGTCGCTCGCGGCGGTGCCGGACGCCGACTGGCTGGTGTTCGCGGCGTCGAGCGGCGGGCGTGGCGCCGAAGCCGCGCGTGCGGTGTACGTCGACGGCCTCGCGACGGCGGCCGACGCGTTCGCGTCGCGGGCCGACCCCCCGGACCGGCTGGTCTACACCTCCTCGACGGGCGTCTACGGCGACCACGGCGGGGACTGGGTGGACGAGTCGACACCCGTCGACCCGACGACGCCGAAGACGGAGGTGCTGGTCGAGGCAGAGGAGCGAGCCCGCGCGGCGCCGTTCGACGCGACGGTCGCGCGGTTCGCCGGACTGTACGGCCCGGGTCGATACCGGCTGGAGCGGTATCTCGAGGGGCCCGTGACGGACGGCTACCTCAACATGGTCCACCGGGCGGACGCCGCGGGTGCGGTGGCGCACCTGCTCGAGGAGGACCGGGCACGGGGAGAGACGGTGCTGGTCGTCGACGACGAGCCCGTCTCGAAGTGGACGTTCGCAGACTGGCTGGCGGACGAGTGCGGGCGCGAGCAGCCGCCGAAGCAGACGGTCGCGGAGCGTCTCGCCGCGGGAGACCTCTCGGACGCGGCAGCACGCCGGCTCCGGACGAGCAAGCGGTGTGCGAACGGTCGGCTCCGCGGCCACGGCTACGACCTCCGGTATCCGACGTTTCGCGAGGGGTACCGGGCGGCGGTCGAAGAGGCCTGCGGGTAGGGGGAGCGCTTTTGTCCACGGGCGGGCCACAGAACGGACCGTGCAAGTCCCCTGGGGCGAAGTCCGCGACGTCGTCGACGCCGCGAGGGCGAACCCGGAGGCGACAGTCGTCGCCTTCGGCGTGTTGCTCGCCGTCGCCCTCGGCGGGTACGGGCTCCTCCGGTACCGACGTCCACCGGGCGTCCGTCTCCGCCGCCTGCTCGACGAGCTCGACGAGGTGGTCGTGCTGACGCACCCGACACCGGACCCGGACGCGATGGCGTCGGCGATGGGCGTCGGGACGCTGGCCGAACAGGTCGGCGCCGACGTGACACTCCAGTACAGCGGGTCGATTCGCCACCAGGAGAACCGCGCGTTTCGGACCGTCCTCGACCTCGAGATGGACCACGTCGAGGACGTCTCGGATCTCGCGGCGGAGGCGGTCGTGCTGGTCGACCACAACGAGCCCCGAGGGTTCGAGGGCGACGACGGGGTGGAGCCGGTCGCCGTCGTCGACCACCACCCGGGCAGCGGGGGCGGCGGGTCGTTCACCGACGTCCGGACCGACTACGGGGCGACGGCGAGTATTGTCGCGGAGCACCTCTCTGAGGTCGGTGCCGTCCCGGTGCCGCCGGACCAGCACGCCAGCGAGGCCGACGCCGACTTCACCGTCCCCTCGCGGGTCGCGACCGGGCTGCTGTACGGCCTGCTGTCCGACACCGACCGGCTCACGAACGGCGCGTCGGCTGCCGACTTCGGCGCCGCGAGCTACCTCTACCCCGGTGTCGACGACGACCTGCTCAACCGCATCGCGAACCCACAGGTCGGGTCGGACGTCCTCGAGACGAAGGCACGCGCCATCGCCGGGCGGGAGGTCCGGGGGTCGTTCGCCGTCAGCGACGTCGGGAGCATCGAGAACGTCGACGCGATCCCGCAGGCCGCGGACGAACTGATGCGCCTCGAGGGCGTGACAGCCGTGGTGGTCTGTGGCGAGTGCGACGGCGTCGTCCACCTCTCGGGTCGGTCGCGCGACGACCGGGTCCACATGGGTCGGATCATCGGCGACCTCGCCGACGGCTGTCCCGGCGGCGGCGGCGGCGGCCACTCCCGGATGGGTGCCGGACAGATCCCCGTCGCGCGGACGGACGGCGACGGCGGCATCTCCGAGCCAGAGCGGACGGGCCTCGCCGACCGCGTGTTCGGCGCGCTCAACGGCGAGGGGTGATCGTGGCGACGCGCGACGGAACCTGGGCCTACCGGAGCCGGTTCGGCGACGCCTACGGCCGGACCTACTTCCGGCGGTTCGGCCCCGGTGTCGTCTCCTCGGTCGGAATGGGGACGTACCTCGGCGACCCGACAGCTGCCGTCGACGAGCGCTACCGCGCGGCGCTGGTCGAGGGGCTGGAGTCGGGCGGGAACCACGTCGACACCGCGGTCAACTACCGGTGTGGCCGGAGCGAGCGGGTCGTCGGACGGGCGCTCTCGACGGCGGACGTCAGCCGCGAGGCCGTCACCGTCGCGACGAAAGGCGGGGTCGTCCCGTTCGACGGCGAGCGACCGGCCGACCCCGGCGCGTACGTCAGACAGGAGTTCGTCGACCCGGGGCTGGTGTCTCTGGACGACCTCGCACACGGCAGCCACGCGATGACGCCGCGGTTCCTCGACGCGATGCTCGACCGTTCGCTCGCCGCGCTGGGCGTCGAGACGGTCGACTGCTACTACGTCCACAACCCCGAGACACAGCTCGCGACACGGTCGCGGGCGGCGGTGTACGACCTGCTGGAGGCCGCGTTCGCCCGCCTCGAGGAGCGTCGGACTGCCGGCGATCTGTGCGCGTACGGTGTCGCGACGTGGGAGGCGTTCCGGGTACCGCCCGACGACGACGCCCACCTCTCGCTGCCGACGGTCGTCGAACGGGCGCGCCGGGCCGCCGAACGGGCGGGTCGAGACGCCGACGACCACGGCCTCCGGGCGGTTCAGCTCCCGTTCAACGCGCGGATGGCCGGCGCGTTCACCGCGGACGTCCACGAGGACGGGGGCGAGCGCCTGAGCGCGCTCGCCTACGCCGACCGGGTCGGACTGGACGTCTTCGCGAGCGCGGCACTCGGGCAAGGGGCGCTCGTCGACACGCTCCCGCGGGCGGTCGCGGAGACGGCGGCCGGCGACACGCCGGCACAGAAGGCGATCAACTTCGCCCGGAGCGCCCCGGCAGTAACGGCGGCGCTCGTCGGCTGTGGCCGGTCGGAACACGTCCGCGAGAACCTCGCCGCCGGCACGTTCGACCCGCTCGGCGCGCGGGCGTTCGACGAGACGTTTGCCTAGCGAAGGTCCTTGTACTCGACCTCGCAGTCGGGGCAGATCCTGACGGAGAACACCTCGTCGGGGTCGTTCTGCGTCTTCAGGGTCTGGCCACACTCGACGCAGTTCACCCGGTCGTAGGTGTCCTTCTCGAGATCGCCGTCCCGGAGCCCCTTACGAACAGATTTCACGCGTCGGCTTCGGCACCGTCTGGCAAAAAAACCGCGGCCGTTGGGACGGGTTTTTGTCCGACGACGCTCTGAGACGGACGATGGAGTACGCCCAAGAGCGCGTGACGACGCTCCACGACCTCGGGGGCGCAGACCCGCCGGTTCCGGCGGCCGACGCGACCGTCGTGCTTCCGGTGACGGAGCGGGACCACGGCGCCGAGGCGACCGAACGGGTGTTCGCGGAGCTCGAAACCCTCGACCTCGACCGGGTGGTCGTCGCGCTCCGGGCGCCCGCGGACCGTGTCGCCGCGATAGCCGACTGGCTCGCCGGCTTCGACCTGCCGCTCGACACCTGCTGGTGCGGCGGCCCGCGGGTTGCCGAACGGCTCGCGGACGCCGGGCTCGCCGGCCCGGGCGGCAAGGGTCGGGACCTCTGGCTCGGTCTCGGCGTCGCCCTCGACGGCGACCCGGCAGCCGTCGTCGTTCACGACGTCGACGCGGAGGCGTTTCGCGCCCGGACGGTCCGCCGCCTGCTGTTCCCGCTGGCCCGCGGCCACGCGTTCGCGAAGGGCTACTACGCCCGCGTCGAGGCGCCGGCGCCCGGCGAGCCGGAGCGGCTGTACGGCCGGCTCAACCGGCTGTTCTACGAGCCGCTGGTGACGGCGCTCGCGGACACACACGACGTGCGCGAACACCCGCTGCTCGCGTACCTCGACTCGTTTCGCTACGCCCTGGCCGGCGAGTTCGCCGCGACCGCCGAGTTCGTCGCCGACGTCCGCCTCGACCGGAGCTGGGGGCTGGAGGTTGGGCTCCTCGCGGAGGCGTTCGACCGCGCCGGCTTCGGCGGCACGGCGCAGGTCGACCTCGGCGTCCACCGCCACGCCCACCGCTCTGTCGGCGGGGCCGGCGGGCTGGAGTCGATGAGCGAACGGGTCGGCGAACGGCTCCTCTGTGCGGTCGCCGACCACGGCGTCGACGTCGACCACGACGCGCTCCGGGCGCGCTACCGTGACACCGCGGCGCGGCACGCCGAGGCGTACGCGAGCGACGCGGCGTTCAACGGGCTGGGTCACGACCGCGAGCGAGAGCGGGACCAGGTCGAGCGCTACGCCACGGCTGTGGCGCCGCCGGCGGAGGCGCCGGAGCTCCTGCCGCCGTGGCGGGAGGCGCCGCTCGCGCCCGCGGCGCTCGTCGCCGCCGCGGCTGCCGACCTGGAGGAGGTCGTCTGGTGACTGCCGGCCCGGACGAGCTCGCCGGGGTCGTCGACCAGTTCGGCGCGCTCACCCGCGACGAACTCCGCCGCGCGGCCGAGGAGGTGGCGTTCCGCGAGGGCGAATCCGTCGGCGCGGACGCGGTCGCGGCGGCAGTCGAGGACGCGGAGACCCGACTCGCGCTGGTCGCCGTGGAGGGAGACGAGGGGCGAGAACTGCTCGTCGCCGGCCCCGGCGCGCTCCCGACGCTCCCGTCGGGCGCCGACAGCCTGCCACACGTCCTCGACGTCCCCGAACGGTCCGTCGAGCGCGCCGCCGTCGCCGAGGCTGCCGAGGCCCACCTGCGGGCCGAGGCGGCCCGGGCGGTGAGCGCGGGCGACCGCTCGCGGGTCACGGCGCTGCTCGACGCCACCTACGACCTCGAAGCGTGGGCGCCGGGCGTCGACGCGAGCGGGGTGCGCGCGCGGCTGGACGAGGCGCTCGCGGCGCTCGACGGCGGAGACTGACCGACAGGCACAGTACGGAGGGGTGCGTGGCGGCGAGCGGTGCGACTCGACCTCTCTGGCGTCGCCGCCCACGACCCCGCCGAGGTCGACGACGAGCCGCGACAGGCAGCGGTGCTGGCTGCCGCCGTGAGCCGCGCCGACGGCGACTACCTGCTGTTCATCCGGCGGGCCGACCACCTCGGCGAACACCCGGGACAGATGGGCTTTCCCGGCGGCGGGCGGGAGCCGAGCGACGCCGGCCTGCGCGTGACGGCGCTCCGCGAGGCCGACGAGGAGATCGGACTCCGCGCCGACGAGGCCGAGGTGGCCGGCCGTCTCGACGACGTGCGGACGGTCAGCGAGTACGCCGTCCGCCCGTTCGTCGGACGGGTGCCCGACCGCACGTACGTCCCCGACGGCCGGGAGGTGGCGGAGGTGGTGGCACTCCCGGTCGCGGGGCTGGTCGACCGCGAGAACTACGAGTCCGAGCGCCGGAACCACCCACACTACGGCGAGGTACGCCTCCACTTCTTCCACGTCGACGGCTACACCGTCTGGGGTGCGACCGGCCGGATGGTGGTCCAGCTGCTGGAACTGACGACCGGCTGGCAGACGCCGGCGACGGTCGACCGGGTGATCGACCCCGACCCCGACACCGACGTCGACCCGGGGCCGTCCTGACCCGGTCCGGGGGGTCGGCGCCGGTCGTCGCCCTCACACCGGAGCCGACGGGAGTCGACCCCGAGCGCGCCGGTTCCCTGCCGGCCCGACGCGCTCCCCCGACCGACACGAGCGCGAGCGGACTACGAGGTGCTGTCCGTGGCGAGTCGGGGCCGTGCGCTCGTCGGCAGGGACGGTCGGAGAACGGGTCGCTGCCCCGCGAGAGACGGGTGTCGGCTCCCCCGTGGCGGGGCTCGACGACGGTCTCAGGACTCGTCGGCGCGTGACCCGTCTCCTGCCTCGCCCTCGCCCTCGTCGTCGGCGTCGACAGAGTCGGTCTCGTCGTCGATCTCGAGCCGTTCCGG
>JAQCMY010000106.1 GCA_028274865.1 Haloferacaceae archaeon
TCTATCGGAATCGCCACACGGATCGGCACAGAGACAGAACGCGTCCGGCGAGGAGTGCAGATTCTACAGACGGGAACGATCAGTTGCAGCAGAGGTCGACGAACTCTGATCGACGCTCCACGGAGACGGCTCGTGGTTTTTGTAGGTACAGGCCGTACTCTCTCGAACAGATGACAGCCTCGAGAGAAATCACGGCCGAGGGTGGTTCAGCGGTTCCGCTCCGGGTTGACCACGTCGCAGACGACCCAGCGGAACCCGTGTGTATGCTCCACTGCACCGACATCGAGGGGACGGAGCTACGGGTAGCGGTCCGGGAGCCGTCGGCTGCCGGCCTGCCGCCGGAGGCGGGCGAGTGGTACCGGTTCGACGGCGTCGCGCGGTCGGGATCACCCCGGTCGGCGCTCGTGGTTCCGGCCGACCGGGGCGGCGTAGAGCGGATCGGGCCGCCGGATCGACGGCCACACCCGTCGCGGGCCGACCTCGACGACCCGTGGCTGGTCCAGCTGGGGGCGAGCGAGGCGGTCGTCGCCGTGACGGTACAGCCCCGGCCGACGGACGGGGTCGCGGATATCCGTGCCGCGGACCCGGAGACGTTCGAGATCGGGGCGGTCTGTCTCGCACACCTCGGCGGGCCCGACGAGGCGACCGTCTACCACCGCGAGGAGCCGGACACCCGGGACGAGCACCTCCTGCTCCAGCACGTCGTCAGAGACCTCTCCGAGGCGGCGGGGGCGACGCTCGTCACCCGTGGCGGCGACCGGTCCCCGCTCGAGATGCTCCGGACACGCCTCGTCGCGGCGGCAGCGGGCAACGTCGTCGGGGCGGCGGCAGACCGGGTGCTGGACGGGTGTTTCCACGCGGAGCTGGCAGCCGTCGCCGGCAGAACGGGAGCAGACACGCTCGACGGCGCCGCCCGGCAGCTGGGCGTCGAGTTCGCCCCGACGCTGCTCGACAGCTACGACCTCGAGGCCGACCCGGGGGACCGGCAGGCTGACGCCGGCGCCGACGGCAGCCGGATGTCCGACCGGAACTACGCGACGCTCGTCGAGCGGTATCTCGACGCGGACGACTCGGCGGCGGCGCTCGGCCGGTGTCTGAAGGACTACGCGAGCGAGGACCTCGGCCTGCTCCGCGGGGTCGCGGCGAGCGGTGCCGCCGACAGACTCGCCTGCTCGCGGCTCACTGCGGGCGACTCGTGAGCCGTCGCGCTCGCTACCCGCGCGTCTGCGAGGGAGCTGGCGACGCGTCGCGGTCTGTGGCCCGGGGCGACACAGCCGCCGTCTGACGGGCCGGAGAGCCGACGGGGCTCACGTCCGTCCCCACGTCCACCGCGTGTCGAGGACGAACCGGTAGACGCCGCTGAGGACGATCGCGACCCCGTTCGACAGCAGGTACGGCAGCTGTCGGAACTCGACGAGCACGAACAGGACGGCGAGCTGGATCGGGATCGCCGACCCGCGGACGACGTTCGTCTTGACGAGCCCGACCAGAAACGCAGCCGGTCCGGTGTTTCGTACGCTGCGAAACGTCCACGCGTTGTTCAGAACGTAGGTCAGGACGATCGTGATCTCGACGCCCATCGCGGCACCGAGCAGGTAGTTCAGCGCCAGTGTGTCGACGAACACCCAGAGGAGCAGCGTCTGAACGCCCGCGGTGACGGTGCCGACGGCGACGAACCGTCGTAGCTGGCGGGTGGCCAGCCCCTCGACGAGCCGCCGGAGCAGCTTCCGGGACATCTATCGGTAGCCCAGCGCCTCGAGCCGTGTCTCGAGGTCGTCGCCGGCCGCCTCGGGTGACGCCGTGCCTGCCTGCGCACGGATTGTCGTGGCGCGGTCGGCGGCGATCGAGCCGAAGCGGTCGATCACCTCCCGCTCGGCTGGTGTCGGAGCCGTCGAGCGGTCGTCCTGCTGGGCCGGGTCCGTCGGTCGGTAGTACAGTTCGGCTCCGTTCGTGTCGACGTTCTCGACGTAGGTCCAGTCGCGGTCACGGACGCTGACGAGCAGGTCGCCGTCCCCGGGTGCCCGCGGAATCGGCTGTGACGTCACCTCGTCGCCGCGGACGGTGACGGAGACGACCGGGTCGCCGGCTGGAGGGGCCCCCCCGAGGACACCCGACACGAGGGACGTCCCCTGCCAGCGTGACGGTGCCGGCGTCTCCGTGAGCGTCGTGACGGTCGGGGGGACCGAGTCGAGGCCGACCGGCTCCTCCACCCGGCGGTGTCCGGCGCCGGGCACGTCGACCAGCAGCGGGACCCGAATCAGCTCGTCGTACAGCTTCGGATAGTGAGCGAGGTGACCGTGTTCCTGGAACTCCTCGCCGTGGTCGCCGACCACGACGACCGCGGTCTCGTCGGCGACGCCTGCCGCCGACAGCGTCTCCAGCAGCCGACCGATGCTGGCGTCGACCTGCCTGACCGCGGCCTGGTACAGCGTCCGCAGCTCGGCGAGCGTTCGCGGCCCCACGTCCCACCCGAGCCCCGTCCGTGTGTGTGCGTGGAGCATACGGTGTGTCCCGACCAGGTCACTGGAGATCTCCCGGATGTACCGCGGCGCCGGAACGTACGGGGTGTGGGTGTCCATGTAGTGGACCCAGAGGAAAAACGGGGACGCGGTCTCCTCGACGAACGACGTCGCCGCGTGCTCGACGTCGAACATACGGGAGGCGTCGAGAAACGGCTGGTCGTCGATGTCGCCGCGGATCCACGAGCGGAGGCGTCGGACGGGAGCGGTCAACAGCTGTAGCCACGCCTCGACGGTCGGGTGTGTGGCGAGATACCGGCTGTACAGCCCGGAGGTTACGGTCGTGGCGAACGGGTCGAACGTGTCGAACCCGGCGTCGTAGCCCCAGTGCGAGGTGAGAAAGCCGTTCGCCGCGTTGAACCCGGCCGTCGACACCCCGGCGTCCGACAGCACAGCCGGGAGCGTCGACACGTTCCTGACGCCGGCCCGTCCGTCGTCGGTGAACACCGGCTGTGAGGCCATGATCGACGGGAACGAGAACGGCGTCCAGTTGCCCCCCGCGAACGCCCGGTCGAAGACGGTGCCGCGGCTGGCGACTCGGTCCAGTACCGGGGTGTGACGCGTCTCGTCGTACGCGCCGATCGCGTCCGCACGGAGCGAGTCGACCGTAATGAGGACGACGTTCGAAACCGCCGTCGCTGTCTCGGGAGCCATCTCGGGGAGTCAGGTGGCACTCGGGCGACTCGTCGGCTGCGAGGCGCCGCTTCCGACCCGGGCGAGCGTCGCCGGCAGCGGGCCGGAGCCGGTCATACGCGTCGGGTCCACGGAGACGGTACGCTGGCCGGTGTCGACCTGAGAGCCACGGCAGTGCTAGTAGAACAGTTCGCTCGCGGTCTTATACGTTCTGATGTATCGTGTGGAGAATGGCGTGGGCGCGTCGGCGGGGCCGTCGCGCTCGCCGCGCGGAGCCGAACCACTTAGCCGCCGTGCCACGAACCGATCGACGTGCAGCTGTTTCGACGGGGGGGCGCCGCAGTCGGTCGGCTGCTCGCAAGGACGGGCGTCATCGGCGAGCGCCGGCTCCGGGCGACCGTCGACCTGGCGTGGCCGCGCATCCTCACCGGAGTCGCGATCATGTCGAAGCGGGTGGTCGACCTCGCGCTGGTCGGGGTCGTCCTCGGGTCGACCGCCGTCGCCGGTGTCACCGTCGCCAGTGCCTACTGGACGGTCGCCAAGTTCGCCGCAATCGGGCTGGCCGGCGGCACCGTCTCGCTGGTCTCACAGAGCTACGGCGGCGACGACCTCGGCCGGGCCGCGCGGGTCGTCGAGACGAGCGTGCTCGTCTCGGTGGTGCTGGCGCTCCCGACGGTCGCGATATACGTGGCCGCCGCGGAGCCGCTCGTGGCGCTGCTGGGCGCGGACGACGAAACGGTCCGGTTCGGCAGCGCCTACCTGGCGGTCGTGGCGCCGGGGCTCGTCTTCGAGTTTCTCAATCTCATCGCGAGCCGCACGTACGCCGGCGTCGGCGACACGGTCACGCCGATGACGATCCGCGCCGGCGGCGCGGCGACGAACGTCGCCCTGAGCGGGCTGTTCGTGCTCGGCCTCGGGATGGGCGTCGTCGGCGCCGCACTGGGCACCGCGCTGGCGACGGCGCTCGTGACAGCCGTGTTCGCCTGGGGGATGACCGGGCGGTCGTACTTCGGTCACGGCGCCAGCCCGGTGCCGCTGTCGGTCGGCGGCCACCGGCCCGACCGGGAGCTGCTCGGCGAGGTGGTGCGGGTGGCCAGCCCGCTGGCCGCCCGTCGGGTCGCCCAGGGGCTGGTGGTGTTCCCGCTGCTGACACTCGCCGCCGCCTTCGGTCCCGTCGCGGTCGCGGCGGTTGGGGTCGCCAGACAGGTACGGGAGCTGCTGAACAGCTTCTCGTGGGGGTTCTCTATCGCCGCCTCCACGCTCGTCGGCCAGGCGCTGGGCGGCGACGACGAGCGCGAGGCCGAGGCGTTCGGCTGGGAGATCACCAAGCTGTCCACGCTGGTGTTCGTCGTCGTCGCGGTCGTGGTGGTCGCGCTGGCGGAGCCGGTCGCCGGCGTGTTCGTCGAGCCGGCGGAGGTGGCACTGACCGGCGCGTTCGTCGCCGTCGCCGCCGTCAGCGTCGTCCCGATGGGCGTCGACGGCTCGCTGACCGGCACCCTCCGGGGCGCCGGCGACACCCAGGTGCCGTTCGCGGCGACGCTGGTGGGGCTGTATCTGGGGGCGCTGCCGGTCGCCTGGCTCGGGACGGTGACGGCGCTCGGGGTGGCCGGACTCCAGCTCGCCTTCCTCGTCGAGACGGCGGTTCCGATGGCGATCAACCTCCACCGGTTCCGGACCAACCGCTGGAAGGCGGTCAGCCGGGCCTACCGGCCGGACGCCGGCGACTGAGCCGACACGAGCCGCGTGGGCGCCCACGCCACGGCGGGTCGGGTGAGCCGCGAGCCGAGGGAGCGGCTGTCTCGCTCCGGGCGCCCACCTGCTGCACGGGCCGACGGCTCGGCTGCCCCGCGGCCCGCAGCCGAGACAGCCTGAAGCCGGTGGCGCCCCGAGAACACGTGTGGGACAGCAGACGCTCGACGGCGAGGACATCTCCGGGCTCCGCGAGGAGTACGACCAGAAGGTGAACGAGGAGCTTCCGGCGAGGGCACAGAGCGGCGACGGCTGGCCGATCCGCCTCGACCACTGCTTCGGTCGCGTCGTCCTCGACAACCTGTTTCGCGACGAGTGGTACGACCACGTCGACGGTCGACCCGCCTCCGAGCACCTGTCCCGCGAGCAGCTACGGGCGGCGGTCGACATCGCCGACAGGATGCTCGAAGAGGGACGACCGGCTGTCGAGAGGCTGAACAGGAACTCGCTGCGGTGGCGCGACGAACTGTGACGGTCCGGCCCCGAGGTGGCCCGGAGCCGGGTGGCCGCCGGACGGAGTGAGGGCGTATCCGGAGCCAACACGACAGTGTAGTTGTGCGACCGGCGCTCGCGAACGAGCGGTGGTTCTCGACCCGGTGCTCTCGGAGACGTACTTCTGGAGTACGATCCCGCAGTATCTCCTGTTTTCGCTCGC
>JAQCMY010000110.1 GCA_028274865.1 Haloferacaceae archaeon
TATCCCGACCGCGGGTGACGACGCCGACGTGACCGCCGCGGTGGTGGATGCGACGGCCAACAAGGGTGCCGAGGCGACCGACGCGTTCGGTGACCGGGTGGCGGCCGAACTCGACGAGCACGATGCCGTCGGCCACGGCGACGTGTCGCAGGCGGTCGACGCCGCTGCCGAGGCCATCGAGGAGGAGTTCGACGTCCGGCTCGGCGACACCGTCCGCGAGAACGCCGTCGCGGCCGCCTGGGCCGAGGTGACGACCGTCCGGGAGTCGGACTGCTACCGGCTCGTCGACGACGCCACCACGAAGCGGAAGGACGACGCTGCCATCGAGGGACTGGGGCGCCGTGTCGCCGGGCGATTCGCCGACGCGGAGGCCGCCGAGGCTGGCGTGGGTGACGGCGCGCGGGACCGCGCCACCCGCGACACCCTCGCGGAGTGGGTGGAGTGGGCCGCCGAGCGGACCGAGGAGCGCGACGGCGAGACGTTCGGCGCGACCGCCCGGGAGAACGTGGTCGACGCGTTCTGGGCTCGCGCTCGGACGGTGCGGGCGGACCCACCGAAGGTGAGCGCCCTCGTCGACGACCGCGACGCGGTCGCGCGGCTGCTGGAGGCGATGCGGGAGACGGATATCCTCTCCCCGCCGACGGACTGCCTGGCACCCATCACCGCCGAGCTGGTGGAGGCCGGCCTCCGCAAGGAGTACGACGCGGACTTCTTCGCGGCCTGCACCCGCGACGCGGAGGTCCACGGCGGCGACCCGTTCATCGTCGAGGCCGGCATCGCCTACGGCGGTGCCTTAGACACCGAGGGGAGCGTGGAGACGCTCCGCTTTGCCAACCGCGTCCCGCTGGTCTACCAGCGCGGCGCCTGCGCGACGGTCGACGTCATCAAGGACATCAACTGGCGCAACTACAACCTCGACCAGCCGGGCGGGAGCGGCATCCCGAACGGGCCCGCGGTGCTGATGGTCCACGTCGCCTCGACGAACGTCCCGTTCACCAGCGAGTCGAAGGACGCCGTGGCCAACGTTCCGGAGATCGAGGACGAGATCGAGCTCGCGCTGCGGGAGGCCGCCCGCGAGCTGAAGACCTACCTCAACAGGCAGCGCTCGCTGAAGGAGCGCCGGCAGAAGCGGGACACGCTCGCCGAGATCCTCCCGGAGATGGCGGACAAGCTGACGGAGGTGACGGAGCGCGAGCCCCTGGACATCGACGACTCGCTGGCCCGCATCATGAACAACGTCCTCGTCGAGCGGCGCCGGGAGAACGGCCACTGCAAGCTCGTCGTCGAGAACAACGACGACGCCGGCGTCGAGCCGGAGATCACCGACATCTGCTCGGTCGACCCCGGCGAGGTCGAGGGGGCGAGCGTCGTGGAGATGGACGGGGAGTGGTTCGTCCGCTGGGAGCCGTCCGTCGGCGCGGGCGAGACGGCCGAACTCGTCTACGACGTCGACGACGCCGAGTTCGAGGTCGCCGTCGAGGGTATCGCCGAGGAGAAACTGACGACCAACACCTGATATGAGTACCGACACCAACGCCGACGCCGAGACGGACCCGAACAGCGAGCGCGCCCGCGAGGAACTCATCGAGCTCGCGAGCGACTTCTACGACCAGTTCGCGGAGGGGGACGTCCCCCGGATGCGCATCCCCACCCGCACGAAGAGCAACATCGAGTACAGCGAGGAGAAGGGTGTCTGGGTACTGGGCGACCGCCGGACCACCCGGACGGCCAAGACGAAGGCGGGCGCACAGAAGCT
>JAQCMY010000119.1 GCA_028274865.1 Haloferacaceae archaeon
CGGCGGCTGCGTCTGTCTCGACCCGTTCGACCTCGACCCGAACGTCGTCGCCGGGGACGCCGACGCGCGCGAACTGCGTCCGGACGTGCTCGCGGGCCGCCGCGAGCGCCGCCGTCCGCGAGTCGAACCCGCGTGGCATCGGCGACTCGAACGCGATCCGGACCGGCCGGCCGTCTATCTCCGCCAGCGACCCGCCGCTCTCGACCTCGTAGAACTCGTCGCAGACCCAGACGAACGGCGCCTCGCCGTCCGGAGCGCCGTCGAACCGCGGCGGCTCCTCGCCGGGTTCGAACAGCGTTCCGGTGAGCGTCGTCTCCCCGCCGTGGCCGCGGACCAGAAGCATATCTAGGCGTGGGGACGGAGTCGGATGAACGCCCCGGCGGGGAAAGGCATAGGACGGTGCGGGTCGGCTGTCGGCCTGTGTCAGACCTCGGTGACTTCACCGACTTCGACGGCGAGGGCGAGGCCGGGGACGGGGACGCGCCGGCAGACGGCGAGGGGGGCGACGACGCCGACGACACCTTCGCGTCCTACGACGTCGCCGCGGCAGGCCGGGACCGCGGGCTCGGCGCCGTCTCCGTCTCCGAGGGCCTCCGGGTCGCCGAGGACGGCGAGGACACCAGTCTCCGGGCGTTCGTCACGGTCGCCAACCGCGAACACGTTCGGCTCGGCACATACCTGACCGTCCCGTACCCGGACGACGAGGCGCTGTTCTGTCGTATCACCGCGCTGGAGTACGCCCAGGAGTTCCGCTCCGACGACGCGACCGAGATTCACGCTCGCCGCGCGATGCGCCGGCAGGGGGTCGAGGAGCGCGACTACAAGTTCGTCGCGACGCTCGACCCCGTCGCCGTCCTCGCCGGCGAGGGGGCCGACCTCTCCCGGCGCTCGACGGACCGCGTGCCCAAGCCCGGCGCCGTCGTGCGCGAGGCGAGCGACCCCGACCGGGTCAAGACCGGACTGAACATCCCCGCCGACGGCGTCTTCCTCGGCCACCTCTCGGTCGGCGGCGAGCGCGTCGAGACCGCCGCCGACCCGCCGACCGTCGACTACCGCCTGAACGACGACGCCGCTGCCGGCGACCCCCTCGTCTTCCGGCACACCCTCGTCGCCGGCGGCACGGGGTCGGGCAAGACCCACGCGGCGAAGAACGTCCTCCGGCAGTTCCTCGCGCCGGACCGCACCTACCCGATGGACGACGGGCGAGAGGTCCGACCGGCGGTCGTCGTCTTCGACCCGCAGGACGAGTACGCCCAGATGCACGACGACAGCCCCGCGCTCTCCGACGAGTACGCCCGCCGCCTCGACCGGGAGGGGGTCGCCCACGGCGGCCACGACGACACCCTCGCGCTCGTCCCGAAGGTCGACGGGGCGACGTATCCGGGCGAGGGACACCGGGCCGAACAGCAGCGGTTCACGCTCCCGTTCTCGATGGTCCGGGACCGGCCGTGGCTCGTCGCCGGCGCGAGCCTCAACGACAACCAGTACGGCGGCCTCGTCCACCTCGTCTCGCGGTTTTTCGACGAGACGGGACCGGACGGCACCTACCGTGACTTTCTCGCCTTCCTCGACGACCCGGCCCTGCGCGAGGAGCTCGACGAGACCGGTCGGGTCCACGAGGCCACCTTCGACGCGGTGAAGCGCCGCGTCCACGCCGCCCCCGGCGAGGCCTTCGACACCGACGCGACGCCGATCACCGACGCGGTCCACGACCTCGTCCGTCCCGGCGGGCTGACGGTCGTGCCGACCTACCACCTCACGAACTCCCGCACCGCCGAGACGGTCGTGCTCGGCGTCGCCTCCCTCCTCGTCGACGAGAAGCTGTCGAACGACCCCGACTACCCCCGGGTCGACGAGACGCCGGTCGTGGTCGGGATGGACGAGGCACACAACTTCCTCGCCGACGCCGACAGCGTCCAGGCCCGGAAGGTGGTCGGGACGTTCACCGAGGCGGCGAAACAGGGCCGCAAGGAGCGCCTGGGGCTCTTTCTGATAACCCAGGACCCACAGGACGTCGCCGACCCGGTGTTCAAACAGGTGAACACCCGCGTCGTGTTGAACCTCGGCGACGAGGACGCCATCCGGTCGGTGAACGTCCCGGCTGCCCTGGAGCGGAAGGTGCCGTACATGGAGCGTGGACGGATGGTCGTCTACTCGCCGGACAACTCCGAGCCGGTGGAGGTGACTGGCCTGCCGGTCTGTGTCACCCGCCACGGCGACTGACCGGCGAGGCGGCTTTTTGCGCTCGGGCCCGCGAGAACCGCGTGTGTCACGGCGCGTGCTGGTCGGCGCCGACGACTCGCCGGCCGCCGAGGCCGCCGTCGCGTTCGTCGCCGAGGTGTGGCCAGCCGCCGAGACGACGCTCCTCCACGTCGTCGACCCGACCGCCGCCGGATACGACGCCGTCGGTGCGCCCGCAGACACGTGGTTCGAGCGCGAGCGCTGCTCGACGAGGCCGCCGCGCCGCTCCCGAACCGCGCGAGCGAGCGTCGACCGAGCGGTCAAAGTGGGTCGTCCCGCTCCGGTCATCGTCGACCTCGCCGAACAGCGGGACGCCGACCACGTCGTCGTCTGGAGCCACGGCCACACCGGGCTGTCGCGGCCGGTGCTCGGGAGCGTCGCCGAGGCGGTGGTGCGACGGCTGTCGGTGCCGGTCACCGTCACCGCGGCACCGGACTAGAAGATGTTCGCCTGCCGGTAGACGCTGATGCCGTCGCCGGTTATCTCGTAGGGTTTCGTCTCGCGGGAGTGGTTCGCGTCGCGGATCTTCTGGATCTCGAGCGCGAGACGCGTCTCCTGGAAGTCGGAGGGGCGGACGTACTGGAGGACGAACACGGCGTCCGCCAGGTACTCGATGATGCCGTACCGCGAGGTGTACGCCGACTCGGCGCTTGCCTCGCTCGTCACCATCGTCGTGACGCCCGCGCTCTTCAGCGCCCGGCTGAACTCGAACACCTCCGAGCGCCGCCGCGACGGCTCGTCGTACATCATCTCCAGCAGGGAGACGGAGTCGAGCACCAGCCGTGACGCGCCGAACTCCTCGACGAGCGCCGAGAGGTCGGCGCTGATCGACTCGAGGCTGTTCGCCATCTCGACCGGGTCGATGTCGACGACTGCGAGGTCGCCGTCGGCGGCGTACGACGAGAGCTCCCAGCCCTTCTCGTCGGCGGTGTCGACGATGCGGCTCCTCGTCTCCTCCAGCGTGATGTAGACGCAGCGCTCGCCCCGCTCCAGCCCGTGGGTGACGAACTGGAGGCCGAAGGTCGTCTTGCCGGTACCGGCACCCCCGACCGCCGCGATCAGCGACCGCTCGGGGACGCCGCCGAGGATCATCTCGTCCAGCCCCTCGATACCGACGTTGACACGGTCGATGTCGGAGTCGAACTCCTCGTCGTCGAACCCGCTGCCGAAGCCGCCGTCGTCGTCGAACCCCTCGGCGAACCCCTCGTCCACGCCGAACTCCTCGTCACCCTCGAGACCGCCACCCGGCGTCGGGGCGTTCTCGAACGCCGTCGCGAAGTCCTCGAAGCCGTCGCCGAACCCGCCGGCGCCACGCTCGTCGGGCCCGCCAGCCGCCTCGTTGCTCTCCGCGGGCCGGCTGTCGGCGTCGTCGTCCTCTTGCTCTTGCTCTTGATCTTGCTCTTGCTCCTCCTCGTCTTCCACCTCTCGAACCGCCCGCGTGAACCAGTCGTCCTCGTCGCTCACGGGCAGACCACCGACTCGACCGCGAGCGGACGAATCACAGTACTCGTTCGAGCCGGCTGGCTATTCAACCTTGTCCGGGTCGTGGAGGGCTCGCCGCGCCGCCGCGGACGTGCCCGACTACCGCTCGGCGCGCGCCCGGATCGCCGCCACCGCGACGCGGTCGGCGTGGGTGACGATCTGTGCCTCGACGGTCGCCGGCTCGACGCTCGTCCGCCGCGAGTGTGCGAGGACGACGTGGAGCACCTCCGGCGGCAGGCCCGCCCGCGCCGCCGGCGCCACGCCGTAGTGTGGGTGCCCGAGCAGCGCGTGGAGCGCCGTCTCGCTCCCGTCCGGCGGCGCGAACTCGTAGCACTTCGAGACGTCGTGGACCAGCCCGCCGGCCAGCACGAGGTCGGAGGAGGCCGGCACGTCGAACGCGTCGGCGAGCGCCTCGCTCGCGTCGACGACGGCCCTGACGTGGCCGACCAGCCGCTCGTCGGGGGCTCCCAGTTCCGACTGGAGCGGCGGGAACCACGGCACCTCGGCGAGCGCCCAGCCCGTCTCCTCCAGCGCGAGCGTCCACGCGCGGACGACCCCTTCCCGGAGGTCGTCGTCCTCGATCCGGTCGACGGCGGGGAATGCCTCCGTGACGGCTGCCTCGTGGTCGTCTGTCACGGCCCTCTGGACGGCGGGAGCGGAAAAAAGCGTCTCGACGCCTACGCCCCCGGGTCGGGCTGGCCCCAGTACTCCTCGCGGCGCGGGTGGTCCTCGACGGCTTCGACGACGAACGGGTCGTCGCGCGACTCCAGCGCCGCGAGCGCCGCGCGCGCACTCGCAGGCGTCGAGAAGTACGTGACGTTCTCCTCGACGGCCACCTCGAGCGGCTCCCGGGCGCGCGAGACGATGAAGTCTATCTCGCCGCCACGGACGGCCTCCGCGAACGCCGTCTCGTCGTCGAAGTCGGCGAGGTCGTAGTACTCGGCGAACCCGTCGCGCAGCGCCCGACCCTCCGGCGTGTCGAGCGCCGGGAACTCGTCGGTCGACAGGTCCACGACCGCGGTGCCCCCGGCGGGGATCGGCTTGCCGACCGCGTCCTGTGACTTGTCGTAGGCCTGCCCGAACGTCGGCGCGGTGCCCATCACCTCGCCAGTCGACTTCATCTCCGGCCCGAGCCGCGGGTCGGAGCCGGGCAGGCGGTCGAACGGCAGGACGACCTCCTTGACGCTCGCCCACGCCGGCACCGACTCCGAGGCGCCGAGCCCCGACAGCGACGCGCCGGCCATCACCTTCGCCGCCAGCTTCGCGATCGGCACGCCCGTGGTCTTCGAGACGAACGGGACGGTTCGCGACGAGCGCGGGTTCGCCTCCAGCACGTAGACGGTCGGCGCCTCGTCCTCGTCGTAGACCCCCGTAACCGCCAGCTGGACGTTCAGGAGACCGACCGTCTCCAGCGCGACCGCGATCTCCTCGACGACCTCGCGAGCCCGCGCGACGGTCGCGCGGTCGAGCGTCTCGGGCGGGATGACACAGGCCGAGTCGCCCGAGTGGACGCCCGCGCTCTCGACGTGCTCCATCACGCCGCCGATCAGGACGTCCTCGCCGTCGGCGACGGCGTCGACGTCGAGTTCGACCGCGTCCTCGAGGAACTCGTCGATCAGGATCGGCTTGTCCGGCGACACCCGCACCGCCTCCTCGATATACTTCTTCAGCTCCCGGTCGTCGCCGACGACCCGCATCGCGCGCCCGCCGAGGACGTACGACGGGCGGACGAGGACGGGGTAGCCCACCTCGCGCGCCAGTTCGAGCGCCTCGCTCTCGCTCGTCGCCGTCCCGCCGACCGCCTGTGCGATGCCCAGGTCGTCCATCAGGCTGTTGAACCGCTCGCGGTCCTCTGCGAGGTCCATCGCCTCGACGCTGGTGCCGAGCACCTCGCAGTCGAGGCCGCGGCGCTCGATCTCCTCGCCCAGCGGGTCCGCGATGTTCACCGACGTCTGGCCGCCGAACTGGAGCATCACGCCGTCGGCGTCGGCGGCCTCGGCCACGTCGGCCACCTCCTCTGCCGTGACCGGCTCGAAGAACAGCCCGTCCGAGGTGTCGTAGTCGGTCGACACCGTCTCGGGGTTGTTGTTGACGACGTGGGCGTCGATGCCCATCTCACGGAGCGCGCGGACGGCGTGGACCGAGCAGTAGTCGAACTCGACGCCCTGACCGATACGGATCGGGCCGCCGCCGACGACGACGACGGACTCGGCGTCGCGGTCGACCTCGAGTTCGCCCGCGGCGGCGTCACCCTCGTAGGGGCCACGGAGCCACTCGGGCTTGCGCGAGGAGTAGTAGTACGGCGTCTGTGCGGCGAACTCGCCCGCGCAGGTGTCGACCTGCTTGTAGGTCCGTCCCGGCACGTCGGCCTCGACGGCCTCGATGCTCGCGCCGCCGTCGGCCTCGGGCCGCGGGTCGACGTCCGCCGGGAGCCACGAGGCGTTCCGGTCCTCGAACGGCCCGCCCGTCAGCGCCTGAACCTCGTGGTTCGTAAAGCCCGTCCGCGCGGCGTCCGCGAGGTCGCCGCTCGGCGCGTCACGGGCCGCCTCGACGATCCGGCGGTACCGCTCGAGGTACCAGGTGCGAATCTCCGTCAGGGCGGCCACCTCGTCGACGGCGTAGCCGCGGTCGAACGCCTCGAACACCGCGTGGGTCCGCTCGGGCCGGGGGGTCGCGAGGTAGTTCGTCTCGAGCTCGTCGTCGCCGACCTCGGTCCAGTCGACGGCGGGCGTGTACTCCGTCGAACGCAGGGCCTTCAGCATCGACTCCTCGAAGGTGCGGCCGATCGCCATCGCCTCGCCCGTCGACTTCATCGCCGTCGTCAGCTCGAAGTCCACCTCGTCGAACTTGTCGACCGGCCAGCGCGGGATCTTCGTCACCACGTAGTCGATCGCCGGCTCGAACGCCGCCGTCGTCTCGCCCGTGATCTCGTTTTCGATCTCGTGGAGGCGCTTGCCGAGCGCGACCTTCGCCGTGACGCGGGCGATCGGGTAGCCGGTCGCCTTCGACGCCAGCGCGGAGGAGCGCGAGACACGCGGGTTCACCTCGACGACGCGGTACTCGCCGCCGGGTGTCCCGTCGTCGCGCCACGCGAACTGGATGTTACACCCGCCCTGGATGCCGAGTTCACGGATCACCGCGAGCGCGGCGTCGCGCATCTCCTGGTGGCCCTCGTCCGGGATGACCTGCGACGGGGTGACGACGATCGACTCGCCGGTGTGGATCCCCATCGGGTCGATGTTCTCCATGTTACAGATGATGATACAGGAGTCGTCGGCGTCGCGCATCACCTCGTACTCCAGTTCGATCCAGCCGTCGATCGACTCGGTGATCATCACCTCGTCGTTTCGCGACAGCCGGAACCCCCGACGAACCATCTCCATCAGCTCCTCGCGGTCGGCGACGACGCCCGACCCCTGTCCGCCGAGCGTGTACGTCGTCCTGACGATCGCCGGGAGGCCGCCGACCGACTCGACGGCGTCGTCGACACCGTCGAGCCCGTCGATAGTGACCGAACGCGGCACCGGCTGGTCGATCTGGCGCATCCGGTCGCGGAACTTCTCGCGGTCCTCCGTGGCGTAGATGGTGTCGAGCGGCGTGCCCATCACGTCGACGTCGTACTCGTCGAGGACCCCCCGCTCCGCGAGCTCGGCGGTGACGTTCAGCCCCGTCTGCCCGCCGAGTCCCGCGATCACCCCGTCTGGCTCCTCCTCGCGCACGATCTCGGCGATCGCCTCGGTCGTGATCGGCTCGATGTACACCCGGTCTGCCATCTCCGGGTCGGTCATGATCGTCGCCGGATTGGAGTTCACCAGTACGACCCGCGCCCCCTCCTCTTGGAGCGCCCGGCAGGCCTGCGCGCCGGAGTAGTCGAACTCGGCGGCCTGGCCGATACGTATCGGACCGCTCCCGATGAGAAGGATCGTCCGGTCCTCGTCAGTCATCGTCGGCTGAAGTACGAACGCGGTAATAAGACCGACGGAACGAGACGTGAGGCTCCGGCCCCGCCTCAGGTGTTGAGTCGGTAGCGGTACGGCGAGTCACGCACCACCTCGACGTCGCCCCGGTCTGCGCGGCGGCCGAGCACCGTCGCCACGCGGTGGGGCGTCTCGAACGTCGCTGCGGCGTCGTCGTCGAGGAGCGACAGGATCTCCCGCGCCGTCAGCGGCTCGTCGGCCTCCGAGAGGACGCCACGGAGTCGCTCGAACTCGCGTCGGCGAGGCCGCACGTGTCATACACACACGGGGAGACGACTTAGCGTTCAGTGAGACGGGCGTCCTACGGACGTCAGACAGCGGCTCAGCGTGATTCAAGATGGAGCCTCCGGCCTGAAGCAGCGACCGAAGCGTAGCGAAACGAGCGAGTAGGCCGGAGCGGACCCCGACAGAGGCCGATGGAGCCGACACGTCGAGACCCACCGACCCCCGAACGTATAGATACCGTCGCTCATTCTCTGAAGTATGGACGTGCGTCGAGCTGCCGCCGTGAAACTCGCCGTTTCCGACGATCGGCGCGACGCGCTCCACCGAACCGCCGAACAGTACCTGTACTGTGCGAATCGAACCGCCGACTACTGTTGGTCGGACAGGTCGTTCACCGAGTGCAAGACCAACAAGCGGCAGGTTCGTGACGCCCTGTACTCCGAACTCCGCGAGGAAACCGAACTACAGGCACAACTCGTCCGAGCCGCTATCCGTCGCAGTGTCGAGGCTATCGACGGCGTCGTCGAGCGCTGAAAAAGGGGCAGCGCGTCTCACGTCCGACGTTCACCGCCGAGACGATGGACTACGACACCCGGAGCGCGACCTTCTACCGCAAAAGGTGTCGCTGGCAACCGTCGAGGGTCGAGTCGACCCGTCGTTCGTTCTCCCGGCAGACAGTCCGACGCCCTACGAGCGGTACGTCCTCTCCGAGGACT
>JAQCMY010000129.1 GCA_028274865.1 Haloferacaceae archaeon
ACTCACGAGCAGACGTCCCCGCTCGACGTCGAGGCGCTGCGGGCGGAGTTCCCGGTGCTGGAGCGACGCGTCGGCGGCGACGTCACGAGCCCGGGAGCGGGCGAGGACGACGACCAGCCGCTCGTCTACCTCGACAACGCGGCGACGAGCCAGACGCCACGAGCCGTCGTCGAGTCGATGAGCGACTACTACTACAGCTACAACGCGAACGTCCACCGGGGCATCCACCACCTGAGTCAGGAGGCGTCGGTCGCCTACGAGGAGGCCCACGACCGGGTCGCGGAGTTCATCGGCGCGGAGGGGCGCGAGGAGATCGTCTTCGTCAAGAACGCCACCGAGGCCGAGAACCTCGTCGCCTACGCGTGGGGGCTGAACGAACTCGAGCCGGGCGACAAGGTGGTCCTGACGCAGATGGAACACCACGCCTCGCTGGTGACGTGGCAGCAGATCGCGAAGCGGACCGGTGCCGAGGTGGAGTACCTGCGGGTCACCGAGGACGGCTACCTCGACATGGACCACGCCCGCGAGGCGATCGACGAGTCGACGGAGATGGTGTCGTTCGTCCACGTCTCGAACGCGCTCGGAACCGTCAACCCCGCCGCCGAGCTGGCCGAGCTGGCCCACGAGGTCGGCGCCTACGCCTTCGTCGACGGCGCACAGTCCGTCCCGACCCGGCCCTTCGACGTCGGCGAGATCGACTGTGACTTCCTCGCGTTCTCCGGCCACAAGATGTGTGGCCCGACCGGCATCGGTGTGCTGTACGGGAAGGAGGCGCTGCTGGAGGAGATAGACCCGTACCTCTACGGCGGCGAGATGATCCGGTCGGTGGACTACGAGGACTCGACGTGGGAGGAGCTGCCGTGGAAGTTCGAGGCCGGCACACCGCCGATCGCGGAGGCGGTTGGCCTCCACGCGGCCTGTGACTACCTCGACGACATCGGGCTGGAGCGGGTCCAGGCCCACGAGGAGATGCTCGCGAGCTACGCGTACGACCGTCTGACGGAGTTCGACGACGTGACCGTCTACGGCCCGCCGGGCGACGACCGCGGCGCCCTCGTCGGGTTCAACCTCGACGGCGTCCACGCCCACGACCTCTCCTCTATCTGTAACGACTACGCCGTCGCGATCCGTGCCGGCGACCACTGCACACAGCCGCTCCACGACACGCTCGGCGCCGCCGCGTCCGCGCGGGCCTCGTTCTACCTGTACAACACCCGTGAGGAGGTAGACGCGCTGGTCGAGGCCGTCGACGACGCGCGTCGGCTGTTCGCGTAGGCACACGACGGGACCGCCCGCGTCACGCTGCTGTCGGGGCTCACGGCCCGGCGACACGAACCCGCCGGCGGGCCGGAGCAGAGAGCCGGGACGGCAGCGTTCGCCCCGCTGGTCCGGGCGTCGCGGGGCGGCACGACACCCTTTTGACCGCCACGCTCGAAACACGCGTACTATGGGTATGGGCTCGGACATGTACCGGCAGCAGATTCTCGATCACTACCGTAACCCGCGGAACTACGGAGAACTGCCGGATCCGACGTTCAGCCACACGGGCGAGAACCCGTCGTGTGGCGACGAGATCAAGGTGGACGTAACGCTGAACAACGACGGCGTGATAGAGCGGGTGTCGTTCACCGGCGACGGCTGCGCCATCTCGCAGGCCGCCGCGTCGATGCTCACCAGCGAACTCGTCGGACTGACCGTCGACGAGCTGGACGCACTCGACCGCGACGACGTCCTCGACCTCCTCGGCGTCGACGTGACGCCGATGCGGGTCAAGTGCGCCGTCCTCGCCGAGAAGGTGGCACAGGACGGCGCGCGAATCCACCGCGGCGAGGCGACGGTCGACCGGACGACCACGGAGTAGCCGCTACTCCGGCTTGAGGCCGCCGTCCTGGACGCGCATCACGGCCTCGCCGTCGGCGAGGTTCGGCGCGTCGACCAGACGGACGATTCGCTTGTCGCCCTTCGACTTGCGGAGGTAGATCCGGAACGTCGACTTGTGGCCGAGGATGTTGCCGCCGATCGGCTGCGTCGGGTCGCCGAAGTAGGAGTCGGGGTTGGAGGCGACCTGGTTCGTGACGAGGACGGCGGCGTTGTGGAGGTTGCCGACCCGGTCGAGGTCGTGGAGGTGTTTGTTCAGCTTCTGCTGGCGCTCGGCGAGTTCGCCCCGGCCGACGTACTCCGCGCGGAAGTGGGCGGTGAGCGAGTCGACACAGAGCAGCCGAACCGGCCACTCCGTGTCGGTGTGTTCGCTCGCGAGCTCCTCTGCCTTCTCCGCCAGCAGCATCTGGTGGTTCGCGTTGAACGCCTTCGCGACGTGGATGTGGTCGAGGAACGACTCCAGCAGCGCCTCCATCGCCTCGTCGTCGCCGGGCGCCCCGTCGATGTCGCGGCGCTCCAGCTCGGCGGCGATTAGCTCGTCGTTCAGCCCGCGCACCATGTCGTCGATGCGCTCCGGGCGGAACGTGTCCTCGCTGTCGACGAAGATGGCCGCCGCGTCGAGCCCGCCGTGTTCGTGGGGCAGCTGGACGTTGACGACCATCTGGTGGGTGACCTGTGACTTGCCGGCGCCGAACTCGCCGTACACCTCGGAGATAGACTGCGTCTCCATCCCGCCGCCGAGCAGCTCGTCCACCTCGTCGATCTGCCACGACAGCTTGCCGATCTCGCGGCGCCGCTCGAGCACCGTCGCGCCCGTCTCGAAGCCGCCGATGTCGGCGGCCTCGCGCGCGGCCTGTATGATGTCTCCCGCCGTCGAGTCACCGACGTCCGCCTGCTGGGAGAGCTCGCCGGCGCTCGCGACGGCGATACTCTGGAACGTCTCGAATCCCGCGTCGGTCAGCTTGTCGGACGTCGCCGGGCCGACGCCCGGTAGACTCTGGAGGTCCTCCTGTGGCACGGACTAGAGTAGCGCGTCACCGGTAATAAAGCCACGCAGCCTCGTTTACACCGGAGTGAAACTGATTACTCCCAGGGGTGGCCGCCGCGGCTGTCGGGCCAGAGCGGGTACCAGTACGACTCGTCGTCCTCGACGCCGAGTTCGCCGTCGAGAACGGACTGGAGCTTGAACTCCAGCCGGCTGTCGCGCTCGTGGCCGGCGCGCGGCGCGAACGGGTAGTAGGCGCCGCGGCGAAAGGAGTAGACCCAGTACGCGCGGCCCCGCTCCCCGTCGCGGGACGGCTCGAACGCGAAGACGGCGGCGAGGAGCCGGGAGCCGTAGCCGCGCTCGACGAACGTGTCGGCGGCGAAGTGGGCGCTCGTCACGAGGTCCTCGGGGTCCGGGTCCGACAGCACGACCCAGTGGTAGCCGTGGTCGTCGGTCGTTCGGCGGAACGTCGTCCCCGTCTCCGTCTCGCCCGCCCGGAGGATCGACTCCACCTCGTCGACGGCGTCCGCGAAGTCGGTGGCGTCGACGTCGGCGAAACAGAGCGCCGCCGTGTCCGCCGGGGCCAACCCGAGGTCGGCCTCCATCGTCACGTACGCCGTCGACATGCCCCAGAGGTCGTCCGGGTCCGCGGCGCTCGTCGCGTCGCGCTCCGCGCGCACCCCGAGTACCTCGCGAATCGTGTTCAGGAGGCCCATGGCGAGACGTAGTGCGACGAGGGCAAGGCGGTTACGACACGCGCGGCGCGTTCGGGGGTCGCCGCGCCGCGACTACCGCGCCTCGAGGTCGCGCTCGAGCTCCCGCAGGCGCTCGACGCGCCGCTCCGTCGGCGGGTGTGTCGAGGCGATACGGCCGATGAATCCGCTCCGGATCGGCAGGATGAAGAAGGCGTTCATCTCGGCCTGCTCGCGCATATCCTCCTTCGGCACCCGGTCCATCCGCCCGTCGATCGTCAGGAGCGCGGACGCGAGCGCGCCCGGTCGCCCCGTGATGGAGGCGGCACCGCGGTCGGCGGCGTACTCGCGGTAGCGCGACAGCGCCCGGACCAGGAGGAAGGAGACGACCCAGACGAGCAGGGAGACGCCGATCGCCACGATCACCTGACCGCCGCCGTTCCGGTCCCGGCCGCCGGCGAACAGCCAGCCCCACCGGACGACGAGGAACGCCAGCGTCGAGAGGAACGAGGCGATCGTCATCACCATCACGTCGCGGTTCTTGACGTGGGCGAGTTCGTGTGCCAGCACGCCCTCCAGCTCGTCGTCGTCGAGGGACCGGAGCAGTCCCTCGGTGACGCAGACGGTCGCCGAGGACTGCGAGCGACCCGCCGCAAAGGCGTTCGGGACGCTGGTGTCGGCGACGGCAACCGTCGGCTTCGGCACGTCCGCCTGCTGCGAGAGCCGCCCGACCGTCGCGTGGAGTCCCGGGTAGTCGCTCTCGCTCACCTCCGTCGCGCCCATCGAGTACAGCGCCAGCTTGTCCGAGAAGAAGAACTGGGCGAGGCTGAACAGGCCCATCACCAGGACGATGCCGAGCAGTCCGACGCCGAAGGCGGCCAGGGCGCCGATGAAGACGACGTACAGGACACCGAGCAGGAGCATCGTGATGAGCATCCGCGCTCGCAGCCCCCAGTCGGCTTTCCACTCCATACACCAGGTAGTCGCTGCGGCGATTAAACCCTCTCGGCTTCGGGGCGTGGTTCGCCCCGCGACGCGGCGCGGTCACTGCTCTCGCGCCGTCCGTTCCAGGCTCGCCTCGCTCTCGCTCGGTCTCGTGGCTCGGTCGCTTCGCTCCCGCCCCACGCACTCCGCACCTCGCGCGGCTCACTCCGTTCACCGCGCTCGGTCTCGTGGCTCGGTCGCTTCGCTCCCGCCCCACGCACTCCGCGGCGCTTTTTACCGCCGGCGAGCGACTACAACTGATGAGTTCCGGACGGTTCTGTCCGCGCTGTGGCGACGGCGTCCCCGAGCGTGCGGAGCCGCTGCCGGGCGCAGAGCGCGGCGGGCGGGCGGCGGCGCTCTGTGACGCCTGTTATCTCGACGACTTCGACCTGGTGGACGCGCCGGGACGGATCGAGGTGCCCGTCTGTGCGACCTGCGGCGCCGTCCGGCGCGGCAGTTCGTGGCGCGACGTCGGCGCACGGGACTACACCGACGTCGCAGTCGACGCCACCCGCGAGGCGCTGGGCGTCCACGTCGACGCTCGTGCCGTCGAGTGGGGGGTCGACCCCGAACAGGTCGACGAGAACACCGTCCGGATGCGGTGTCGGTTCACCGGCGTCGTCCGCGAGACGCCGGTCGAGGAGGAGACGACGGTCGACGTGAGGATTTCGCGGGGAACCTGCGACCGCTGTGGCCGGATCGCCGGCGGCTACCACAACGCCCTCGTCCAGGTGCGCGCCGCGGGACGGACACCGACGGGCGAGGAGCAGTCGCGCGCGGTCGAACTCGCCCACGCCTACGTCGCGGAGCGCGAGGCGACGGGCGACCGGAACGCGTTCGTGACCGAGGTGGACGAACACGCCGACGGGGTCGACGTGAAGATATCGACGGCGCAGATGGGCCAGGGCGTCGCGACCCGGGTCACGCGCGAACTCGGCGGGACGACCGAACACCACCCGACGCTCGTGACGGAGGACGAGGACGGCGACGAGGTGTACCGCGTCACCTACGCCGTCCGCCTGCCCGCGTTCACCCCCGACGACGTGATCGACCCGGGGGACGACGGCGGGCCGGTGCTCGTCCGCGGCGTCGGCGACCGGGTGACCGGCGTCCGGCTGGCGTCGGGCGAGCGCTGGACGTCGTCGCGCGAGGCCGGCCTCGACCCCGACGCCCGGAAGGTCGGCGAGCGGTCGGACGGCGTCGAGACGGCGCTCGTCGCAGTCGAGGACGACCACGCGGTCCAGGTGCTCGACCCGGAGACGTACGAGACGGTGAGCGTCTCGCGGCCCGACTACCTCGACGCCGACGCCGAGACGGTGCCGGTGCTACGGGGTCGCGCCGGACTCTACGTCCTGCCGGAGGAGTAGCCGCCGCTCGCCGGAGAGGCGGCCCGCGCTACTGTGCCACGCCGTACGTCTGTGCCGCCTCGCGGAGTTCGCGTTCCGTACACCCGGCTAGCTGTGCCGCCCGGCCGACCGACAGGGTTCCGGTGCGATACAGTTCGAGCGCCGTGTTGAGCCCCTGGGGCGTCATCTACGAACGACCGTGAGAGACCTGACGTATTAACAATATCGTGAGAGGAATCATCATGGTCATAATCAAAGGAGTATAAGGGACAAACGGAGACGTCGGAATCTGCCGCGCGTCGATCAGCCACCTCGGTACGCCGCCGGAGTCAGCGCGTCACGCCGTGTGCCCGTGCCGCCTCGCGGAGCTCTCGTTCGGTGCAGCCGGCCAGCCGTGCCGCCCGACGGTCAGACAGTGTGCCGCTCCGGTACAGCTCCAGCGCCGTGTTGAATCCTCGGGGAGTCACAACGACTGTTTGTTTGCCTATTCTGTCTTAAACCTGTTGCACGACAACCGAAACGGCCAAAACGTGGGCAAACGAGAGCCTAAGTCGTGTTTTTTGACTACTTACCACAATCTGGTCCCCGTCAGCCGTCGCCCCACACGTCCGAGAGCGGGTGCTCGTCGGCGTCGGCGTCGTCCGACGCGCCCGAGCGCCCTGACCGACCCTGCGAGCGGCGGCGCTCGCCGCCCGGCGACTTGGGCACCCCCGCGAGCGCCGTCGCGGCGTCGAGGGGCGGCAGGCTCGGCGTCGACATCCGGTCGACCTGGGCGGCGAACCAGTCGGGGAGCGCGCCGCGCGCGCGCTCGAACAGATTCAGTACCGACGAGTCGGCGACGTAGGTCGCGCCGTAGTCGTCGGGCGCCCGGACCACCCGGCCACAGGCCTGGATCACCGTCTTCAGCGCGTCGCGGCGGTACCAGCCCCACTGGCCCTCGTCCAGCCGACGCGCGACGCCGGGGTCGCGCGTCGAGCGGTACGGCGCCTTACACACCACCTGCCAGCGCGCGCGATCGCCGGCCAGGTCGAGCGCCTCCTCCATCTTCACCGCGACGAAGAGGTCGGGACGGTCGGTTCCGAGCCAGTCCGCCAGCGCGGCGTCCCGGTCGTCGCGGTCGTGGGTCCGCACGCGTGCCGAGACGCCGTGGTCGGCCAGCCCGTCGGCCAGCCGCGCGGCGATGCCGTACGAGTGGGCGTGGACGATCCCCTTCTGGTCGGGGTGGCGGGCCAGCAGGCGACAGAGCAGCCGGGCGATCCGCGGAACCGTCTCGTCGCGCTCCTCGTAGGTCATCGGCCCGCGCGTGACGTCGTAGAGCGGGCGGTTCTCGACCGGGAACGTGTGGTCGACGTCGACGAGGGCGACCCGCGACGGGTCGAGTCCGACGCCGCGACAGAACGCCTCACGGTCGAGGATCGTCGCCGAGAGCAGCGCGAACCGCTCGCCGCGGTCCCAGACGGTGTGCTGGAGGTGGCGCTCGGGGTTGAGCGGCTTGACCGCGAGCCCGTCCTCGCGCTCGTCGACGACCCACGTCGCCGTGCTATCCGGGTCCCGGAGGTCCCGGACGAAGTAGCCGAGTTCCGAGATCAGCTCTCCGAGGCGGTCGCGCCGGGCCGCCTCCGCCGGGGTGAGCTCGCGCTTCGCGAGCAGGTCCTCCTTCGCGGACTCGCACCGCCCGACCAGCGCCTCGGCGAACCGCCGGGTCCGGTCCAGCGGGTCGGCT
>JAQCMY010000132.1 GCA_028274865.1 Haloferacaceae archaeon
GCTCGCGGGAATGCGGTTACGGCCACCCGAAGGCCGAATGCTGCCACCGACAGAGCCGAACTGCGGGAGAAGTGGGCCGGCGCAGATTCGAACTGCGGTTACGGCCACCCGAAGGCCGAAGGATACCAAGCTACCCCACCGGCCCGCAGACTCTGCGAGGTCCGAGCGGCTGTTAACCCTTGTGATAGTCGGGCGCGAACCCGTCGGTGTCGAGCCACGTGTGCGCGACGGTCATCGCCTGGTCCGCGTGGAGCGCGACGGGACCGAGCGACAGGCGCGTCGGGTCGTGGTCGGCAGCCGCGGCGCGGTCGCTCGCGGTGAGGTCGTGGTGGTCCGAGAGCACGAACAGCGGGTTCGCCGGCGGGTCGACGGTCGTCGCGGGGTCGCCGTCCTCGTCGAGCAGTACCACCTCGTCGGCATCCGCGGCGGCGCGGTCGAGCGCCGCCTCGAGGCCGCCGCGGTAGAGCGCCACGCCGGGGCTCGGCTCCGCCGGGAGCGCTCCGACCGCCTCGTCCCGAGCCGCCAGGGCCTCGCGGACACGCGCGGCGGTCGAGCGCTCGTCCGGGTGGAGGCCGCGAACGGTCGCGCCGTCGACGACGAGGGTGTAGGTGTCGTCGAGAACGACGTGGACGCGGGCGTCCTCGCGGACGCCGTGCGAGCGAAGGAGCGCGGCGACGACGGTCCGCGCGAGGAGGTCGATCCGACCGGCGCCGGGCAGGTCGTCGAGCGAGAACTCGGGCGTCGTCGGCGCGTCGTGGCCGACGACGAGGAACTGGCGCACGGCAGCGAGAGGGGGCGGAGAGCAAAGTGCCGTCCGGTCCCGGCACAACGCTTTCGTTGACAACAGAAGAACACGACAGTATGCCATCCTACCTGCGCGGGTTCGTCGCGGGGGTCCTCGGCGCCGTCGTCACGCTCGCTCTCGCCGTCACCGAGTCGCTCCCGCCGACAGGTGCCGTCGCCGGGGGTGCGCTGGTCGCCGCGGTGGCGCACTGGCGCACCGCCGACCGGTCGGTGTACCGCGTTACGGGGACGGTGTACACGGTTGCCGCAGCCGCGTCCCTCGTTCTCTGGCCAGCAGTCACGCCCGTCTACCGCTGGTCGCTCGTCCTCTCGCTCGTCGTCTTCGGACTGGTGAGCGCGCTCGTCACCGCGGTGTTCGTTATCGTGCGGGTCGGCGCCCGTGCCGTCGCGCGGCAGTTCGTCCCCGAAGCCTACGCGGCGGCGCTCGCGGAGTTCGCCTCGGCGCTCGCGAGCGCCCTCGCCGTCGTGTGGACGGTGATACAGCTTCAGGAGCGCCTCGTTCGCACCGGTGTCACCGGCGTCGTCGGGACGGCAGCACTCGCTGTGGACTGGCTCGGTATCTCGCTCCCCGTCGACGTCGGACTGGTCGGGGCTGCCGTCGAGACGCCGGTCGTCGTCTTCGTCGGGTCGGTTGTCGTCGGCTTTCACACCCTCGCGTCGTGGGCGGCAGCGTGGCGCGTGGCCGACGAGTCGGCGGCGTCGCGGCCGGACCGCGAGACGGCGTCGAGCGAGGCGTAGCGCTGCCCCTACTCCGTCAGGCCGAACCCGCGCTCGAACAGCGCGAGGTTGAGCAGAAACACCGCGACGGCGGCGCCGGTCAGCACCGCGAGCGAGACGTTCGGGTCGATCTCGGTCACGCCGATCATCCCGTACCGGACGCCGTCGACCATGTACACCATCGGGTTGAGCAGCGAGACGGTCCGCCAGAGCGGCGGCAGCACGTCGAGCGAGTAGAAGACGGCGCCGAAGAAGACGAGCGGTCGGAGGATGAACTGGTTCATGACGGTCAGGTTGTCGAAGTCCGTCGCCGCGAGCCCGCCGATCACGCCCAGGCCCGCGAACAACACGGCGGTCACGACCAGGAAGCCGACCAGGTGAAACGGGTGCGTGACGGGCGCGGAGGTAAAGACGAGTCCGACCCCGACGATGAGGACCGCGGTCAGGAGGCCACGGACCGCGCTGGCGGAGACGTACGCCGCGACGACCCCGCGGTGGCTCATCGGCGCCGTCGTCACCGCGTCGATGTAGTCCTCCCACCGGCCGTGGAACACCGAGAACGAGGCGTTCTCGAACGCGTCGGAGATCGAGCCGAGCACCACCAGCCCCGGCAGGACGAACTGGATGTAGCTCACCCCCGCGACGGTGCCGATACGGCTCCCGAGGATGATACCGAACACCGAGAAGTAGAGCGTGTTCGTGATGATCGGCGGGAGGAAGGTGTTGTACGGGCGCCTGACGAACCGGAGGACCTCCCGCCGGATCAGCGTCGCCACCTGGACGCGGGACGCGCTCACGGCGACCCCCCGTCCGCGGCCAGCGCGTCCGCCTCGGGGTCGGTCGACTCGTCGAGGCCGCCGCGGCCCGCGTCGGTCAGGTCGACGAACACCTCCTCCAGCGACGTCCGCGAGACGTCGAGGTCGACCAGCTCGTGGCCCGCACGGTCGAGCGCTCGCACGAGCCCCGGCGCGACGAGGCCGCCGCCCCGGGCGGTGACGACGAGGCTGTCGCCCTCCATCCAGACGTCCTCGACGCGGTCGTCGCCCGCCGCGACGTCGGGCGCCGTCGCCGGCGGGTCGCGCAGGCGTGCGGTGATCCGGTCGGTGCCGCGGTCCATCAGCGCGTCCGGCGTCGCCGTCTCGACGACACGCCCCCGGCTCATGATCGCCACCTTCTCGCAGAGCCGCTCCGCCTCCTCGATGTAGTGGGTGGTGAGCAGGACGGTCGTCCCCGACTCGTTCAGGTCGGTCACCGTCTCCCAGAGGTCGCGGCGCAGCTGGACGTCGACCCCGGCGGTCGGCTCGTCGAGGATGAGCAGGTCGGGGTCGGTGACCAGCGCGCGCGCGAGCACGACCCGGCGCTTCATACCGCCCGAGAGCTGGCTGAACTGCTCGTCCCGCTTCGCCTGCAGGCCGACGCGGTCGAGCGCCCGTGTCGCGCGCTCGCGGGCTTCCGTCCGGCTGTACCCGTGATAGCCGGCCTTGTGCTCCAGCACCTCGTGGATCGGAAAGAAGCGGTCGACGTTGAACTCCTGTGGCGCGAGGCCGATCGCGTCGCGCGCGGCGCGGTACTCGCGCTCGACGTCGTGGCCGAACACCGTCGCCTCGCCGCCGTCGGCGCGGACGAGGCCGACGAGCGTCTCGATGAACGTCGTCTTGCCGGCGCCGTTCGGCCCGAGGAGCCCGAAGAAGCTCCCGGCGGGCACCGTCAGGTCGACGCCGTCGAGGGCGACGACGTCACCGTAGGACTTCTGCAGGTCACGAACCGAAATCGCAGGAGGACTCACTACACAGCGTAGGGTGCGCGGCGGGTTAAGCGGCCCGACATCACCGGTTAATCCGGCGTGACTCCGGTCACGCCGGGTTCGACCTCGGGTGGGTTGAACTGTCTCCCGTCCAGCCAGTCTGGCGTCGAGCGCCCGGACGGGCCAGCCGGGTCACTCGACAGGTCGGGCACGAGACCCGGGGCGTCTCCTGCCCACGCCGCCCGTGTCCGGCGGCGCGCCGCGGAGCGAAAGAGCCACGGGCCGCGGCCGCGAGGTGCCGGCGTGGACGCACCGGCACTCCTCTCCGCCGCCCGCGGCCTCGTCGCGACCGGGCCGGTCTGTGACGCCTGCCTGGGCCGGCCGGTCGCCGACCGGAGCCACGGGCTGACCGACGCCGAACGGGGCACGGCGCTCCGGACGACGCTCGCGCTCGCCGACGACGAGCCGTACGACCCGGTCGCACCAGACGACTGCTGGGTTTGTGAGGGGATCGCCGGCCGGTTCGACGAGTTCGCCGACCGGGCCGTCGGGGCCGTCGGCGACACCGAGTTCGACACCTACCAGGTCGGGACGCGGATTCCGCCGCTCGTCGAGGAGAACGAGCGACTCCTGCGCGAGGACGCCGGCCTCGGCCCGGAGGCCGGCGAGCCACTCCGGGCCGAGGTCAACCGCGAGGTCGGCAAACGCGTCGGCCGGCAGACCGGGACGACGGTGGACTTCGAGCGCCCAGCGGTGCAGTTCCTCGTCGACGTCGACGCAGGCGCCGTCGAGGCACAGGTCAACTCGGCGTTCGTCTACGGGCGCTACCGGAAGCTGGAGCGGGGCATTCCACAGACCCGCTGGCCCTGTCGCTCCTGTGACGGCACCGGTCGGGCCGGGCGCGGCGAGTGCGACGACTGTGACGGCACCGGGCTCACCTACCAGCGGAGCGTCGAGGGGCTGGTCGCGCCCGTCGTCGAGGACGTGATGGACGGCGTCGGCGCCACCTTCCACGGCGCGGGCCGCGAGGACGTCGACGCCCGGATGGTCGGGACGGGCCGACCGTTCGTCGTCGAGGTGGCCGAGCCGCGGCGTCGGACCGTCGACTTAGAGCGGCTGGCCGCCGACGTCGACGCCTTCGCCGAGGGCGCCGTCGCTGTCGACGGACTCCGTCACGCGACCTACGGGATGGTCGAGCGGGTAAAGACCCTCGACGCCTCGAAGCGCTACCGCGCGACCGTCGCGTTCGACGCCGCCGTCGACGAGACGGCGCTCGCGGACGCCGCCGCGCGCCTCGACGGCGAGACGGTCGCGCAGTACACGCCGGCGCGGGTCGACCACCGGCGCGCGAGCACGACCCGCGAGCGGACGGTGTACGAGGCGACGGCGACGCCCGAGGGTCGGCGCGAGGCGACCCTCGAGGTCCACGGCGAGGGCGGCCTGTACGTCAAGGAGCTCGTCTCGGGCGACGGCGGGCGGACGGAGCCGAGCCTCGCCGGACTGCTCGGCGTCGACTGTACGGTGACGGCACTCGACGTGCTGGCCGTCGAGGCGGAGGGCGACGAGGCGTTCGCCGACGAGGCGTTCCTGCGGTGACTGCCGACCGACCCCGCGTCGGCGCCGACGAGGCCGGCAAGGGGCCGGTGCTCGGTCCGATGGTCTGTGCCGCGGTCCGGGCGCCGGCGGCGGCGCTCGACGGCGCCGACGACTCGAAGGCGCTCTCGACGGCGCGCCGCGAGGCGCTCGCGGCGCGCCTGCGCGACGACAGTCGGGTCGCGGTCGCCACAGAGTCGGTTCCGGTCGAGCGCATCGACGACCCCGAGACGGACATGAACGGCCTGGCGCTCGCGGGACAGGCCGCGGCGGTCCGGGCCGTCGCGCAGTCGGGCGACTCGGTCTACGCCGACGCCGCGGACGTCGACGCCGCGCGGTTCGAGCGACGGCTCCGCGACGCCGTCGTCGACGGTGTCTCCGACGTCGACGTCTCCGCGGCCCACGGCGCCGACGAGCGCCACCCCGTCGTCGGCGCCGCGAGCGTCGTCGCGAAGGTCGAACGCGACCGACGGGTCGACGCGCTCGGCGACGAGTACGGCGCGGTCGGGAGCGGCTACCCCTCTGACCCGACGACGCGGGCGTTCCTCCGCGCGTTCGTCCGCGAGCACGGGCGGCTCCCGGACCCCGCGCGGGCGTCGTGGTCGACCTGTACCGACCTGCTCGCGGCTGCCGAACAGTCGGCGCTCGACGAGTTCTAACGTTTATATCGCGGGCGGCGGAGCAGACGCCATGGACGTCGACGGCGAGACGGCCCTCGCGTGGCTCCGGGCGTGGGGTGTCGAGGCCGTCCTCGCCGCCGTCTCGCTGACCGGCCTCGTCGCGGGCGCGACGGACGGAGCGACACTCACCCTTCTCCTCGGACTGGCGCTGGCCGCCACGACAGCCGACCGGGTGCGTCTGCGGATGGACAACCGCAGCCTCGCCGCCGCCGTCGAGGAGGCGAGCGAGCGGCGGGTCTCTGCGGCGCGGCGGGAGACGCCGGCCGACAGGGCGGACACGGGAGGGTCGCCGGACGCGGCGGGACCGGCTGGGGAGGAGCGAGCGGCCCGCGTCGACGAGGCCGCCGGCGACGACCGCTAGCGGTCCGTCAGGAGCGCCCGGAGGATGTCGCCGTACGCCGGCCGCGTCAGCAGGACGCCGACGACGACGCCGAGAATGGTGAAGATTGCGAACCCCTTCAGTTCGCCGAGCGAGGGCAGCACCGCGAGCGGCGCCATCGCGATGATCGTCGTCCCGGCGGCGACACCGATGACCCAGAACGCCTTCCGGAACCGCGAGCGGAACACCCGCCGCGAGGACACCTCGCCCTCGGCCATCACCTCGTCGGCGATGATGATCAGGTCGTCCACCCCCGTCCCGATGACCGCGATGAAGCCGGCGATGACGGAGAGGTCGAGCGGGTAGCCGAGCGCCGACGCGAACCCGAGGAGGACGAGCACCTCCGAGAGCGCGGTGACGACCATCGGGAGCGCCACCTTCGGCTCGCCGTAGCGGACGAAGACGACGCCTGCGACGGCGAGAACGGCGATGATCCCGGTGATCAGCGAGTCGGTCTTGAACCGCGACCCGGCGCTCGGCGACACCGAGTCGACGGTGCCGGCCTCGACGTCGAGGCGGGCCGGGAGCGCGCCGGCGCGCAGGTCGACGCCGACGCGCTGGGCTCCGGTGATGTTCGTCGTGGTCAGGCGAAAGGCCGGGTCGGTCGCCCACCCGCCGCTCTGCATGCTCTGCTTGAGGCGAGCGTCCATCCCGAACGAGTTGACGACCTCGCCGTCGACGACGAGGAGGAGACACGACTCGGTGTTCTGCGGGTCGGACTCGTACGTACACCGGGTGTCGCCGGGGCCGCTCGCGACACCCGTCTCGACCAGCGCGCGCTGGACGTCGGGCGCGACCTCCTCGCGAACCGTCACCGGAACGTAGGGCGTGCTGGTCCGCTCGTCGGTGGCCGCGGCACCGATGCTCTGGAAGTCGTCGCTCGCCAGCACCGTCGTGTTGCGGTAGACGGTGCTCCCGTTCTCCTGGACCGGGTGGTAGGCCTCGACGGTTACCTGTCCGCGGTCGCGGATGAGCTCGAGGACGTCGCTCCGGTCCTCGCCCGGCACCTCGACCAGGATGAACTCGCCCGTCGACGCGGTGACGGGCCGGACGGTCCCGCCGGACAGCCCGGCCTCGTTGATCTTCGACTGGAGGACCGTCGCTGTCGTCTCGCGGGTCTCCCCGGTCACGCCCTCGCGGGCGGTGCCGTACTCGTAGCCCGCCGCCTCGAGCGCGCTCCCGAGCCGCTCTGGCGGCGCCTCCGTCGTCAGCTCGACCGTGCCGGTCGCGTTCTCGTCGCCCGCGCCGCGGACGATCAGGTCCGTCTCGTCGGCGTTCGGCAGCTCGGCGGCGACCCGGCTGCCGACCGCCGAGGCGCTGTCGCCCTCGAACTCGACGTCTTCGGCGGTGACGCCGACGAGCGGCGCGAGGATACGGGTGCCGCCGTCGAGGTCGATGCCGTAGCGCAGGTTCGTCGGTCCGTCCGAGGCGTTCGCGCTCGCCATCGTCGGCGAGAACAGCGCGAACGTGCTCCCGAGGAGGACGAGTACCAGCACGGCGATGCGCCAGTTCTCGCGGAGCGTACCGAGCGTGCTCACCGCGCCACCCCCTCGTACTTGTACCAGCGCAGGAGGCTCAGGTTGAGCATGTAGGTGTTCATCAGGTCCGTCGCCAGCCCGAACGCCAGGACGGTGCCGATGGCGGCCAGCAGCCCGATGCCGAAGAACGTGGCGACGACTGTCATCACGATCATCGCCGACAGCGACGTGAGCGTCATGGTGACGCCGGTTCGCATGGCCCGGTGGACGGACTCGTAGAAGCCGCCTCCGCGCCGCAGGATGTGGTTGTTCAACAGGATGTCCGAGTCGACGCTGTACCCGATGAGCATCAGCAGCGCCGCGACGGTGCCGAGCGACAGCTCGATGCCGAGGAGATTCATCACGGCGACGGGAATGACGATGTCGGAGAACGCCGAGACGACCACCGCCACCGAGGGGACGAACGTCCGGAACATCACGAACACGAGCGCGCTCATCCCGAGGAACGCGACGCCGACGCCGCCGAGCGCGAGCAGCTGTGTCGAGCGGCCGAAGCTCGCGCCGACGGACGAACTCGCCCGCACCTCGTAGCCCGCCCCCCGGGCCTGGTCGGCGAGCGCCGACGTGGACGGCCCCTCCGCGTCGAAGGTGACGATGTAGGTGTTTCCGGAGGCGCTCTGGACCGACTCGGGCGGCACGGAGAAGGCGTCCCCGACCGCCGCCTCGTCCGCGCCGGGAGCGACGACCCGGAGTTCGGTGCCGCCGGTGAACTCGAAGCCGAGCTCGACGGGCGCCCCGAACAGGACGGCCCACGCGGCGATGACGCCGAGGGCGAGGGCGAGGACCGCGAGCGGAAGCGCCGCGAGCTGTCGGTTCGAGTACCGGGTGTAGTCGACCTCCGGTATCTCGACTGCGACCATACGCCGTGCGTGCCCGCCCGCCGAATAAGCCTTCTCTGTTAGGGCAGGTACCGGACGACGACCACGCCCGGCGCCGACCGGACCTCGACGCGCCGGACGCCCAGCCGCGCCGCCCGCGTCCGCAGTCCCGTCTCGTCGTCGAGGACGTCGGCGACGGCGCCCTCCGTGTCGTCTGTCGGCACCGCGATGACGTGGAGTTCGCCCTCGCCGGCCCGTTCGACCCGGACGAGGTCGCCGGCCTCGTCGCCGGCTGCCGCGCGGCTGTTCGCCGTCGGCGGCTCCGCGCTCTCCTCGACGGTCACGGCCCAGCGCTCGCCCGTCTCCGCGACCCGCCAGACCGTCCCGGTCGGGTCGTCGGCGACGAGTTCGCCGACCAGCGCCTCGCCCGCGGTCAGGTCCGGCGCGTCGTCGACGGCGTGGACCCGCCCCCGCTCCGCGTCCTGGAGCACCGCGCCCGGTCCGTCCGTGTCGGCCTCCGCGACCAGGAAGGTGCCGCTCACCCGCTCTGTGTCCCCTGTCACGACCCCGACTACCCGCCGCCAGGGCTTCGGGGTTTCGCTCCGGCACGCCCG
>JAQCMY010000135.1 GCA_028274865.1 Haloferacaceae archaeon
TTCGTCGGCTACGACCCCGCCGCCCGCGTGACGGTCCACCCGTCGGGCGAGGACCGGGTCGAGGTGGAGACGCTCGACGGGCGCTACGCCGACCTCGTGAACCCGGGGACCGGCGACACGCTGGACACGCTCCGGGCCGCGCTGCCCGACGTCGCCCGCCGCGGGTTCGATGGCGTCCACCGCCAGCGCCTCGACGGCGGCCTCGTCGGGTTCCTCTCGTACGACGCGGTGTACGACCTCCACCTCCACGAGGTGGGCGTCGAGCGGCCCGAGTCGCGGTTCCCGGACGCGGAGTTCGTCCTGACCACGCAGACGGTCGTCTTCGACGACGAGCGGGGCGCGGTGTCGCTGGCGTTCACCCCCGTCGTCAGGCCGGGCGACGACCCGGACGTGGTCTACGACGACCTGCTGGCCGAGGCCGAGCGCGTGGCGGGACTGCTCTCCGGAGTGAGGACACCGTCGCCGGGCGGGTTCGTCCGCGCCGGCGAGCGTTCGGGGCCGCAGGACGCGTACGAGGACGCCGTCGCGACGGCCAACGAGCACGTCCTCGACGGCGACATCTATCAGGGCGTCGTCTCCCGGACCCGGGAGCTGTACGGCGACATCGACCCGCTCGGGCTCTACCGGGCGCTGCGCGAGGTGAACCCGTCGCCGTACATGTACCTCCTCGACCACGGCGACCTGACCGTGGTCGGCGCCTCGCCGGAGACGCTGGTCTCGGTCCGGGGCGAGACGGTCACGTCGAACCCCATCGCGGGCACCTGCGACCGGGGCACCTCCCCTGTCGAGGACCGCCGGCTGGCCGGCGAGATGCTGGCCGACGGGAAGGAGCGCGCCGAGCACACGATGCTGGTCGACCTGGCGCGCAACGACGTTCGCCGGGTGAGCGAGGCCGGCAGCGTCCGCGTCGAGGAGTTCATGAACGTGCTGAAGTACAGCCACGTCCAGCATATCGAGTCGACCGTCACCGGTCGGCTCGCCGACGACGCCGACGCCTTCGACGCGACCCGGGCGTCGTTCCCGGCCGGGACGCTGTCGGGCGCGCCGAAGATGCGGGCCATGGAGATCATCGACGACCTCGAACGGCGCCCGCGGGGCCCGTACGGCGGCGGCGTCGGCTACGTCTCCTGGGACGGGGACGCCGACATGGCCATCGTCATCCGCACCGCGACGGTCGAGGCCGGTGCCGGTCCCGAGGCGTCGGACCTCGTGACGGTGCAGGCGGGCGCGGGCATCGTCGCCGACTCGGACCCGACCGCGGAGTACGAGGAGACCGAGAACAAGATGCGCGGCGTGCTGGCGGCCATCGAGCGGATCGAGGTCGAGGACGCGGCGGGGCCGGGCGACGCCGGGGAGCCGGAGGTGTCCCGATGAGCGTCGAGGCCGCCGCGGACGTGCCCGACGACGCGCCGCTGGTGCTGTTCGTCGACAACTTCGACTCGTTCACCTACAACCTCGTCGAGTACGTCAGCCAGCACGCCCGGACGACGGTCCGGCGCAACACCGCCTCGCTCGAGGAGCTCCGGGCCATCGACCCGGACGCGATCGTGGTCTCGCCGGGGCCGGGCCACCCGAGGAACGACCGCGACATCGGCGTCACCAACGACGTGCTGCGGGAGCTCTCGACCGACGTGCCGACGCTGGGCGTCTGCCTCGG
>JAQCMY010000142.1 GCA_028274865.1 Haloferacaceae archaeon
AACGTGGGCTCTCATACGTCGTCCCCAAACGGATGCAAACGAGCGAGAAAGCCCAAGCAAAGCGATTGCTCCAACGAGATCGGGATCGATACGAGACCGACCGGAAGCTCCATCTCGGCAAGAACGAATGGTACGAGACGACGCTGATCTACCGACGGAAAGAGGACTCCGAGCACGACGACCACCGGCAGTATTCGGTGTTCATGACGAATTGTGGGAGTGGTCACCTCACTGAGTACGGGTACCGGTGGGAAATCGAGAGCGGGTACAGATCGATCAAGCGGTTTATAGCTGCTACCACGTCGGAGAATTTCGGGCTTCGTTTCTTCTGCTTCGCGTTCGCGTGCCTGCTGTACTCGATCTGGCGAGCCGTCGACTTGCTCGTCCAGGTCGCGTTGACCGGTGAGTACGAGCACTCGCCGGTGGTGACGGCAGATAACACACTAACGCTGCTGAAGAAGGGGACTGGAATCGGGTAAAGAGCCACGCAGTCTGGTTAGCGCGCGGTCTGAGTGGCCACACTATTGGATGTCTCGAAAATTCGCCCGTACAATTGGAAGTATAACATGAATGGCCGCTTGAGGAGTGATATCAGGTAGTTTGCGACGACCGAATCGGCCAAATTCACGCATCACAGCCTCGTTAAATCCGGTGTAGTCTCAACTTCCCCCGGGACGGGACGCCGAGACACGGTGGCCACCGGACTGTGCGTGGCTCCGGTCGAATCGGCGAGTCGACTGCGTCACTCGCCCTTCCGGCGATTCCGTTCTGGTAACCCGGAGCCGTGGCAGCCGGACCTGTGTCTCGACGGTCGCCCGGCGTGCAGCGGCGGACCACACAACCTACTTCTGTCCCGACCGGGAGGCTCCGGCGTGAACGTCGTCGTCTTCGGCGCCGGGAGTCTCGGGAGCCTCGTCGGCGCGGTCCTCGCCCGGCGGCACGACGTGACGCTGGTCGGGCGTGCGCCCCACGTCGAGGCGGTGCGGGCCGACGGCCTCCGGGTGGAGGGCGAGAAGTCGTTCGTCGCCCACCCGTCGGCCACGACCGGCGGCGAGGGTCTGAGCGCCGACCTCGCCGTCGTGACGGTGAAGACCTTCGACACCGGCGAGGCGGCGGCAGCGCTCGCGACGGGCGACGTCGGCGCCGCCCTGTCGCTCGCGAACGGGATGGGCAACGAGGCGACACTCGCCGGGACGCTCGGCGCGCCGGTGGTGGCCGGGGCGACGGCGCTCGGAGCGTCCCTGCGAGGCCCGGGGCGTGTCGCGTGGCTCGGTCGGGGGCGCACGACCGTCGGGCCGTGGACCGACGACGCCGGGCGCGCCGCGCGTCGGGCGGGCGGCGCGCTCCGGGTCGCCGGCCTCCCGACGACGGTGACCGACGCGGTCCGGCGCCGCCTCTGGGAGAAGCTGGCGGCGAACACCGCGATCAACCCGCTCACCGCGCTGGCAGACGTCCGTAACGGCGCAGTTGTCGACCCGCCGCTCGCGGCGACGGCGGCGGCGGCGGCGCGTGAGACGGCCCGTGCCGCGCGGCTGGCGGGCGTGGACCTGCCTGGCGACCGTGCCGTCGAGACGGCGACCCGCGTGGCGCGGGCGACGGCGGAGAACCGGTCGTCGATGGCGCGGGACCTCGAGGCGGGCCGTCGGACCGAGGTGGACGCGATAAACGGCCACGTGGTTGATCGACTCGGCGCGGAGCGGGCGCCGGTCAACGCGGCGCTGTCGGCGCTGGTCCGCGCCCGCGAGGGGACCGGTGAGGTTTAACCGACGGCAGGCCGAACCGCGGCCGTGCCCACCGTAGCAGACATCCGTACCGCGACGCGACCGGTCACGATGCTGACGGCCTACGACGCTCCCTCGGCTGCTATCGTGGACGGGGCAGACGTAGACGTCGTGCTCGTGGGCGACAGCCTCGGGAACGCGGTGCTGGGCTACAGCTCGACGCTCCCGGTCACCGTCGACCAGATCGCGAGCCACACGGGCGCGGTGGTCCGGGGCGTCGACGACGCACTGGTCGTCGCGGACCTGCCGTTTCTCGGCTACGGCGTCGACGAGTCCGAGACCGTCGAGAACGCCGGCCGGATGCTGAAGGAGGAGGGCGCCGACGCGGTGAAGATCGAGAGCGGCCGCCACACCGTCGACCTGACGGCGCGTCTGACCGACCTCGGTATCCCGGTGATGGCCCACCTCGGCCTGACGCCACAGCACGTCAAGCAGCTCGGCGGCTACAGCCGGCAGGGTGTCGAGCAGAGCCGCGCCGACGAGATCCGCGACCTCGCGCGGGCTCACGAGGAGGCGGGAGCGTTCTCGCTCGTCATCGAACACGTCCCGTCGAACCTCGCCGCCGCCGTCGCAGCCGACCTCTCGATCCCGGTGATCGGTATCGGTGCCGGGAGCGAGACGGACGGACAGGTGCTCGTGCTCACCGACGTCCTCGGCCTGTCGGACCGGACCCCGGCGTTCGCGGAGCAGTTCGCCGACGTGGCCGGCGAGATGGAACGCGCCGTGAGCGCCTACCGCGACGCGGTCCTCGGCGGCGAGTTCCCGGCAGAGGAACACGCCGTCGCCGCGGACGACCTCGACTTCGGCTCCGGCTGACACGGCCGGACCGCTGCCGGCGCGGGCGGCCGGCTGTGCTCGTCGACGCGGACGTCCCGCGGCCACACGAGTATCTCACGGCTGGCAGACCCGAGGCCGGCTCCCCCGTGCCGTTCGGCGCCCGGCTACTCGGCGGCGCCGAGCGCGCCGGTCAGGCGCTCGCGGAACTCGTCCAGGCGCTCGACCTCGGCCTCGAACTCCTCGGCCCGGTCCTCGAGGCGGTCCAGCGACGCCTCCACCTCGGGGTCGACGTCCTCGGCGGCCTCGCTGACCTCCTCGACGGTCGCCGTCATCTCGTCTATGCGGCCCTCGACGCCGGCCACCGTCTCGTCGAGCGACGCGACCTCGCCCTCCAGCTGCTCGACGTCGGCCCGGAACCCCGCTATCGCCTGCTGGCCGTCGCCCTCCTCGTCGAGGAAGTTCTCCAGCGCGTCGGTGTACGCCGAGAGGTCGGCCACCGTCGACTGGAGGCGGTCGAGGCGCACCTCGACACTCGTCGGCACCGTCGGCTCACCGTCGAGGTCGCCCTCCAGTTCCGCGGCCACCTCCGCCGCCGTCGGCCCACCGTCGAGGTCGCCCTCCAGTTCCGCGGCCACCTCCGCCGCCGTCGGCGGGGGCTCGGCGCCGAGGGCGTCGCGGAGCGCGTCGACGTCCTCGTCCGGGACGTCGCCGGCGCTGATCTCGGCGGCGACCGCCGCCGTGAGGCTCCGGCTGTCGGCTTCGGGTCTGTCGTCCGTCGTCGGTCCGCCCGTCGGGTCGAGGCTCGGCGACTCGTGTGCCGCTCCGGCGTCGTCGAGGTCGATACCACCGCCCCCGTCGCCTCCGTCGAGCGTGATCTGGCTCTCGCCGTCGCCGTCCAGCGCGAGTCCGCCGGAGTCTCCCGGCCCCGCCCCTACGCCGCCGTTCAGCGCGGCCTCGACGTCGGCGGGACTCGCGGCGTTCTCGTCGGCCGCCAGCGCCTCGCGAACCTCCTGTGTCGTCTCCCGGTCGAGGGCGTCCTCCTCGTCGACCGCGTCCGGGGGGTCGTCGTCGCCGAGCAGCTCTACCCGTGGCTCGCCGGCGAAGGCACCGGGGTCGGCGTCGTCGACGCGCACGCCGTAGACGGTACGGACCGACTCGCCGGGGTCGAGCGTCACCTCGAACTGGACCCGCCGGTCGCGGTAGGCGGTCCACGCGTCGGCGTCGTACTCCGGGTGGAAGCCAACCGCGTCCATCGTCACCGTCTCCGGGACGTCGTCCGTGAGGCGGAGCTCGACCGGCTCGTCGGCGTGTGACTCGAGGTCGAACAGGACCGTCGGGACGGGAAACTCGTCGGGGGAGAACGCCTTCGAGACGCTCACCGCGCCCGCCGACACGGTGACTGCGTCGCCGGGTTCCGTGCTCGTCGCCATGAGCATCGATTATGATACTGGTGGTATAAAAGTAGCGCCGGGGTTATCAGATCGTGATACAGCCGCCGATCTGGACCACCGCGAGTCGTTCGGGCGGGGAGAACGACCGCGCGTGGTCGTGAAGCGAGTTCGGGTCGGCGGTCAGGCCGCGCCAGACGTCCCAGTGTGTCGGGAGCAGTCGGTCGGCGCCGACGGCGTTCGCGACGGCCACCGCCTCGTTCTCGTCACAGTACCACTTCGTGCGCGTCCGACCGCCCTCGCCGTCGGGGAGCATCCCAACCGTCCCGAACGCCACGGCGGCGACGTCGACGTCGAACCGGTCGCCGACCGCCGCCAGCGCCGGGCCGGGCTTGGTGTCGCCGCCGTGGAAGAACGTCCCCGCGTCGTGTTCGACGACGTAGCCGACCGGTCCCGTCGCGTCGGGGTCGTGGACCCCGACGACGTGTACCTCGAACGCGCCGACGGAGACGGTGTCGCCGGTCGACACCTCGTCGAACCGGTCGGGGTCGAGGTCGTGTACTCCGGTCCAGTCCTCGGACTCGACGACGGCCAGCGAGTCCGCCGGCGCGTGGTACGTCGCGCGCGTGCCGGCGAGTAGCGGCCCCTGCGTCGGGCCGTGGACGTGGTCGGAGTGTTCGTGGGTCGCGAACACCGCGTCGGCGCGCGCCACCGCCTCCGGGTCGAGCGGCACCGGAATCATTCGCACGACACGCGGCGGGTCGCCGGTGCCGCAGTAGGGGTCTATCCAGAGTGTCGTGCCGGTGTCGTCCTTCAGCGCGAAGCCGTTACAGCCGAGATACCACGCCCGCACGCCGTCCGGGTCGGCGGCGTCGACGCGGTCTGTGAGCCAGTCTCCCCAGTCGCTCGCCCCGAGTTCGTGGGCCATACGCCCGCCGCGCGCGCCGTGTCGAAGGGTCTGGCGCTTGTCGGCCGACTAAGAAGCGGCCGTGGCGCGTCTCCGTCCGCCGTTCTGCCTCGTGGCGCTCACTCCGCTCGCGCCACGCTCACCACGTCCCGTGGAACGTGTCGAACGACAGCTCCTCCAGCGGTCGGTCGCCGACCGCACACTCGTACTCCCCCGGTGTCAGCATCGGGACGTGGAACTGCGGGCCGTCGTCGGTGGTGATCCGCGGACAGCCGGTGTTGACGAAGGCGTCGACGTCGAAGTTCCGGAGTCGGTCCGGCGTCACCTCGTCCATCGTGATGAGGTAGGCGTCGTCGTTCGACGCGACGATGTCCTGTGCGACCTCCCACCGGCCCTGTCCGATCTTCGTACAGAAGATGACACCCCAGGACTCGGCGTCCATCGCACGGTGGACGGCGCCGTAGCGCTGCTTCATGAACTTGTCCGGGTCCGCGACGGTGACGACGTTGTTCACCGGGTCGGCGATGACGACGTGTTTCTCCGGGTGTTCCATCGCCAGCCCGAGCGGGTGGAACTTGCCGCCGCCGACGTACAGCACCGTCTCCACGGGCAGGTCGGCGCTCGCGTAGTTACAGCCGAGCACCTGTCCCTCGTGGGTGAGGCGGTCGTCGCCCCGTCGGGTGTGGACCGCCCACCCGCGCTCCTCCAGCCAGTCGACCATCTCCTCGAACCGGTTCATGTGCTGTGCGGTCGTCACCAGCCCGACCTCGGCGTCGTCGCCGCCGGGTTCCGGGAGCTCCGCCGTCGCGTCCTCCACGATCGGGAAGGGGTCGACGTTCGAGAACAGCGGGACGTAGACGATCTGGTCTGACTCCTTCATCGGCGAGTGCCCGAAGTGGACGAACAGGTCCGTCCGGCGCATCAGGTAGGTGTCGAGGTCGCAGGCGCCGTAGCAGGGCTGGCCGGAGAGCATGAACCGTACGCCGTCCGGCGCGCGCTGCCGCAGGTCGTCGACGACGCGGGTCCCGCGGCGCTTCAGGCCCTCCGGAAACTGGAGACCGACCCGCTCCGCGCCGCGGTCGGCTATCTCCTCGAGGATGCGGTCCATCTCGTAGTCCCACTCCCGGTCGTGGCGCAGAGACATCCCGGTTCGAGTGAGGTCACCCTGCGTTCGCTCTTCGGACTCTTGGCTCATTGACTGAACGTGTACGCCGGCGGGATTAAGCCCGGCGCTTCGGGGACCGGGCTGGAGCACCTGGTGCCCGACCACACGCCGTGGACCGCCCGGAGCCCGGCGCGTACGCCTCGCGCTCGTGCCAGCCGTCGCCGCCCTCACGGCCCGACCGCCGCTCCGTGCGCTCGGCGCCGTCCCCCTCGTCGCCGGCCTCGGGCTCACAGGCCGGGGCGTCCGGTCGTTCGCAGCCGCGGGCGTCGTCCCCTCGCCCGCCGAGACGCCGGACCGACCCGTCACCCGCGACGCCCCGTCGCACACCCGCAACCCGGTCTCCATCGGCACCGTCCTCGCGACGGCGGGCGCGGCTGTCGGGTCGGGGCGCCCGTCGCCGCGGGCCACGCGGCCCTTAGGCCACGCACCACGCGCTCGTCGTCTCACGAGGAGCCGGCGCTCCGCGCCACACACGACCGCTGGTCGGCGTACGCGGCGCGCGGTGGGGCTGACGGCGGACTCCGCGGCGTTCAAGCGAGCCCGCGGCCTACAGCACGCTGTGACCGATGCCGACCTCCCTCTCGACCACGTCCACGTCGCCCCGGACGGCCCCTGTGACCGCGCGGTGGTCGTCCTCCACGGGCGCGGCGCGACCGAGCGCGACCTGCTCCCGGTCGCGAGCGAACTCCCGCCACACCACGTCGTCAGTCTCCGGGCGCCGGAGCGGATGGGCCCCGGCTACACGTGGTACGACCTCGACCTGTCGGGCGGCGGTCTCCACCGGAGCCAGCCCGACCCCGACGGGTTCCGGCGGTCGCTCGGCCTCGTCGCCGACTCGGTCGACGCCGCGCGCGAGGCGTACGGCGTCGAGACGGTGGGGCTCCTCGGGTTCAGTCAGGGTGCCATCGCCTCGCTCGCTCTCCTACTCGAGACTCCCGGCGCGTACGCGTGGGTGGCTGCCCTCCACGGCTACCTCGCCGCGAGCCACGCCGACCGCGCGCCGGCGGGCGCCGAGGGGGTGCCGGTCTTCGTCGGCGCGGGCGAGGACGACGAGGTGATCCCTCCAGAGCGCGCCGCGGAGGCCGCGGAGCGCCTGCGCGCGGTCGGCGCAGACGTCACCCACCAGACGTACCCGACGGGCCACGGCGTCGGGCGCACCGAACTCGACGACGTGGTCGCGTTCGTCTCCGGGCGGTAGCGGCGCCCCGTCGCCGGCGGACGGAGGGTTCAAACCCACCCGGGGCGGACCGCCGGCAGTGTCCGAGTCAGTGCCACGTCCCGCAGACCGGGACCCGGTCGAACTCGCCGCCGAGCTCGGCGAGGCGCTCGCGGCGAGCGACGAACACGAGCGGTTCGAAGCCGCGAGCGCCGCCGTCGAGGCGGACGAGACGGCACGGGCGCGCATCGACGAGTTCGAGCGCAGGCGCGCGTCCTTCCTCGCGGACCGGGAGCGCGGCGAGGCGACGCAGACGGACCTGCGCGAGCTCGAGCGCCTCCAGTCTGACCTCCACGAGATGACGGTCGTCGCGGAGTTCCTCGACGCGAGAGCCGACCTCGAGGCGCTGCTCGACGCCGCCACCGACGCCGTCTCCGCCCCGCTCGCCGTCGAGTTCGGCGGCGAAGCCGGCGGCTGCTGCATGGACTAGGCCTTTCTACCAGCCCGCGGCCACGCCCGCCGTGCTAGCCATCGCCGGCGGCGCGGGCGGCGCGGGAAAGACGACGACGGCCCTCGGACTCGCACGCGCGCTCCCCGACCGGGTCGTCGTCGCCGACGCGGACGTCGACATGCCCGACCTCCACCACCTCGCGGGCCTCGGGCGCGACCAGACGCTCGCGGCCGTCGCCGACGGGCGCGACCCCGGCGCGGTCGCACGGGCGTGGCCCGGCGCCGACGGCGTCGCCGTCGTCCCGGCGCCGACGGGCGACGACGCCGTCGTCCCGGGGCTCGACAGACTCCGGGGCACCGCCGACGCGGTCCTCGTCGACTGTCCCGGCGGCGCCGGGCCGGACGCCGCTGCCCCGCTCCGGGCCGCCGACGCTGCCCTCCTGGTGACGACGGCGGAGCCACGGGCGCTCCGGGACGCGACGAAGACGGCCGCGACGGCACGGGCGCTCGGGACAGCCGTCGCCGGAGCCGTGCTGACACGCGCCCGGCGCGCCCCGGACGGCCTCGTGGCACTGCTGGACTGCCCGGCGCTCGGCGCGGTGCCCGACGTGGACCCGCCGGTCCTGCCGGACCCGGACGCCCGTGGCGCCTACCGGCGGATCGCGCGCCAGCTGATCCGTGACAGTGCGTGCCAAGAGATTTAATACGTCGAACTAAACTAGAACCGAGAGATGGTCGAACGGCTCCCGACCGGAATAACCGTCCTCGACAGACGCCTCGACGGAGGTATTCCGGAGGGGAGTATCGTCCTCCTCGTCGCGCCGCCGGCCTCACAGGCGGAGCTGTTCCTCTACGAACTGACCACCACGCGCGGGACGCTCTACCTCTCGACGGTTCGTTCCGGTACCGCCGTCGAGGACGCCATCGCGAAGGTGCCCGGTCGGGTCGGGAACCCGACCGTCCGCGACATCGGCGGCGACGCACCGCTGGACGGCGCACACTCGCTGGTGCGGGAGCTGCCAGAGGGTGCGAACCTCATCGTCGACGTGATGGACCCGCTCGAGCGCCGCGACCCGCGGCGCTACCGCGGGTTCCTGAACGAACTCCAGAACCACCTCGTCAACACGAAGGGACTGGCGGTGCTCCACGCCATGCGGGGCACCAACGTTCCAGACAACCGCGACCTGACGAAGAACATGGCCGACGTCGTGTTCGAACTCCACACCGACATCCAGGGCTCGGAGATAGAGAACCACCTCGCGGTGCCGAAGTTCCGTGGCGGCGCCGCGCTGGAGGAGACGATCAAGCTGAAGCTGACCGAGGAGGTCACGATCGACACCAGCCGCGACATCGCCTAGACGACGGCGACGACGAGACCGACCAAGAGCGCGGTGCCCGCCCACGACAGCGGGCTGTCGACGGCTCGACGGCCCCCGGGGCGGTAGCCGACGTAGACCAGTGGCGACGCAGTCGCACGAAAGGGTGGCGGTTCCGCGAACGCGAGGACGACGACCGCCGCGGCGCTGCCGGCGACGACGGTCTCGGCCCGCGCCGTCGCGAGCCCGGACTCGCGCTCGTCCACGCCGCTACTCGTCGGCGTCGAGCTCCTCGACGATCTCGTCGGCGTCGACGTCGGCCTCGGCGAGCGCCTCCTCGACGTCCGCCGGGGCGCCGCCACCGCCGCCCATCATCCCGCCCATACCGCCCATCATCCCGCCGCCGCCGTCGAGCACCTCCTCGACGACGAGACGGTCGACGCCGAGACGGGCCATCATCTGCCCGGCGATCTGCTGTTTCTGGAACATCCACTGCTGGTTCATCGCCATCTGGGGCGTCGCCTCGACGACGAGTGACTCCCGCTCGACGACCTCCGTCTCGGTCGTCGGCTCGGCGTCCTCGTCGTCCTCGTCGGGGTCGACCTCCACCGTCTCCTCGACCTCCTCGGTCTCGATCCGGAGGTCCGGCACCTGCTGGAGGTAGATGCCGAGCATCCCGCGGGCCTGTTCGATACGGTCCTCGACGACCTCGAGAATCTCGTACTCGTACTCGAGGTCGTCGCCCGCGAGCGGGTGGTTGAAGTCGACCCGCGCCCGGCCGCCGATGATCGTCTCGAGGTGCCCCTGGTCGCCGTCGACCTGGACCTGTGCGCCGGGGTAGCGGTCGTCGTCGTCGATCTTTTCGGCGCTGACGGTTCGCACGTCGTCGGGGTCGAACTCGCCGAACGCGTCGACCGCCGGGATCTCGACGGTGTCGGTGTCGTCTTCTCGATCGCCGACCAGCGCGTGGTCGACGGCCTCGAAGACGTGGCCTGCCCCGACGACGACGGTGCGCGGCTCGAACTCGCGGTCCTCCTCGTCGATACCGGCGTCCGCTGCCACTTCGCGCGAGGTGGTGTCGACGACCGTCCCGTCCTCGACGGTTCGGACGGTGTAGTCGAGTCGGACGAAGTCGCCGTTCTCGAGGCCGCCGTCGGCGTCCGTGTCCGTGTCCGTGTCGTCTTCCGCCCGTTCCTCGACCGCTCCGTCGTTCTCGGACCCGGCGTCGTCGGTCATGGTCTGAGATGTCGCGTGCCGGGGATAAGAATCACGTTATCTTGTGACCTCTGGGCCGCACCTCGGGGCCGGACCGACCCGGCGAACCTGCCAGTCCGGTCACGATCCTCCCGCGACAGCCCCTGCCACGGTCGATTCGGCGACTGGTGCGAGCGCGTCACTGACGCGGATGGCCTCGTAGTTACGGTGTGCCCCCTCTCGGTGTGGACTCGCCCCGGAGCACACTCGCGTTCCCGACCGTCGGTCAGTCGGGCGCCGAGACACGCCGACGTTACAGACAGAACGGGTGTCGCCGGCCGTTCCGATACTCGACGACAGCCGGGGATGCGGCGCGACCGTGTCGATGCTCCAGGTCCCACGGGGGTGCCGAGGCGCCCGACTAGACCGGGGCCCCACCGTCACGACCGCCGGTATCGTCCTCCTCTCGTCTCGCCGGCCGACGGCGATGCGTTCCGTCGGCGGGTCTCACTCCCGCCGGGCAACGTCCACTCGGTACGGACGTTCGACGGCGGCGACGACGCCGCGCTGGGCGTCGAGACGGGGCAGGTCGTTCAGGGTGCGTACGACACGCTGGGCGGCGTCGAGATATACAACACTAGCGACCTGACCGACCCCGAACTGGTCGCGGGTACCGCCCCGGTCCAGGTGAAGCGGGACGACCAGTTCCAGAAGGGTGGCACCGCCCACAGCCGCTCCGTTCAGGACGACGAGCTCCACTCGGCGTGGTACGCCGGTGGCGTCCGCGTGTTCGACGTGCGTGACCCGTCCGACCCGGAGCAGGTCGGCCGGTTCGACCCCGAGGGGACGGCGGTCGCCTACGACACCGCCGCAGCAGCGGGACGGTACACGGTCGCGACGCGCCGCACGCAGCGCCTCGTCGTGCTGGACGTCCAGCCCGCCCGGACCGGCCCGCCGCCGTCGTCGTAACAGCCGGTGGTGTCTCGGCGGTCCGGCTGGCGTCGGGTGCCGGCGCGGCTCTGTCGACGTGTCGTCTTCCGGAGGCGTGGACCGCCCGCCCGACCCGGCTTCGCTACCTCCTGCTCGGCGGCTGTTCGTCACCGTCGCCAGCACGTCCAGCGAAGGGGCAGCCGGGGCAGTTGCCCCACGTACCTGACGCGGGCGTCTGCTCGTGACTGTCTGTTGATCGCTCCGTATCGAGGTCACTGGCGCCCGAGTGGTTAAGCCGGCACCGCCCCTCGACAGAGTCGTGTACGAAGTCGAGCTGAAGATCCGGGCCGACCACGACGACGTCCGGAAGCGTCTCGCCGACGCCGGCGCGGAGCGACAGGAGGCGGTCGTCCAGCGCGACACCTACTACGACGCCCCTCACCGCGACTTTTCGGCGACGGACGAGGCGCTGCGCATCCGCCGGGTCGAGCGCGACGGGGCCGAGCAGGCGCGCGTGACGTACAAGGGACCGCTCGTGGACGACGAATCCAAGACCCGCGAAGAGTACGAGACGGGCGTCGGCGACGGCGAGACGCTCGCGGCGGCGCTGGAGCGACTGGGCTTCGAGCCGGCTGCGACCGTAGAGAAGCACCGGGAGCAGTTCGGCGTCGACGGCGCCACGGTGACGCTCGACGCCGTCGAGGGGCTCGGCGAGTACGTCGAGGTCGAGGGCGAGGCGACGGCGGGCGGCGTCGAGCGCGTCCGCGAGGAGGTAACGACAGTCGCGCGGTCGCTCGGCCTCGACCCCGAGCGGAGCATCCGAACCTCCTACCTCGAGCTCCTGCTCGACGGCGGACGGGCGTAGTCGTATTCCTTCTGGTAATACGTGACGCGGAGAAATTTTCGCAAGTTATAGCCCGACCGCCCCCGACGGCCACAGTATGACCGACCGGAACATCCGGGTGTCGACCGCCGACCGCCTCGCGGTCGACGACCAGGAGGTCGAGATCGTCGAACGAAAGGGGGTCGGCCACCCCGACTCGATCTGCGACGGGATCGCAGAGGCCGTCTCGCGGGCGCTCTGTAGCCTCTACCTCGACCGCGCCGGACGCGTGCTCCACTACAACACCGACGAGACACAGCTCGCGGCGGGGAGCGCACGGCCCCAGTTCGGCGGCGGCGAGGTAACCGAACCGATCCACGTCCTGGTCGTCGGCCGTGCGACGCGGGAGTTCGAGGGACAGACGTTCCCCGTCGACACGGCGGCGCTGGAGGCCGCTCGCGAGTACCTCGCGGCCCACGTCCCGGAGCTGGAGTTCGGCACGGACGTCGTGGTCGACACGCGCATCGGCGAGGGGTCCGGCGACCTCCGGGACGTGTTCGGCGACGCCGGCGGCGTCCCGATGGCGAACGACACGAGCTTCGGGGTCGGACACGCGCCGCTGAGCGAGACCGAGCGGGTCGTGCTGAACGCCGAGCGCCGCCTCGTCGGCGAGTACGCCGCCGACAGTCCCGAGGTCGGACCGGACGTGAAGGTGATGGGCAAGCGCGAGGGCGACCGGGTCGACGTCACCGTCGCCGCCGCGATGGTCGACCGCCACCTCGACGGCGTCGAGGCGTACCGTGACGCCGTCGCCGGCGTCCGCGAGTTCGTCGACGAGATGGCGCGTGACTACACCGACCGCGAGGTGCGCGTCGAGGTCAACACCGCCGACGACTACGCGACCGACTCGTTCTACCTCACGACGACGGGCACGAGCGCGGAACAGGGCGACGACGGCTCGGTCGGGCGGGGGAACCGCGCGAACGGTCTCATCACGCCGAACCGGCCGATGAGCATGGAGGCGACGAGCGGGAAGAACCCGGTCAACCACATCGGCAAGATATACAACCTGCTCTCGACCGAGATCGCCGAGGCCGTCGTCGCGGACGTCGAGGGCATCCGGGACCTGCGGGTCCGGCTCCTGAGCCAGATCGGCCAGCCGATCGACCGTCCGCAGGTCGCAGACGCGAACGTCGTCACCGAGCCGGGCGTCGACCTCGCCGACATCGACGGCGCCATCCGCGACCGAATCGACGCCGAGCTCGCCGACGTGACCGGCGTGACCCGGCGTGTCGTGGACGGCGACCTCTCGACGTTCTAGTCAGTCGTGATAACGGTGCGTTAGGAATATATAGCCCGCCGGGTTGCCGCGAGACGTGTTCGCCGCCACAGCCGACGACCGGGCTGTCTCGCCGGTCGTCGGCGTGGTCCTGCTGGTCGCTATCACCGTCGTCCTCGCCGCCGTGGTCGGGGCGTTCGCCCTCGGGGTCGGTGAGGGCCAGCGCGAGACGCCGCAGGCGACGTTCGACTTCGAGATCGTTCTCGAGGGGTCGGGCCAGCCGGACGAGATGCGGGTCACCCACGCCACGGGCGACACAATCCCGGGCGACGAACTCTACCTGACCGCGAGTGTCCAGGTCCAACACGAGTCCGGGTCTCCCGGTCCGGAGGACCGGCTGTCGTTCGCCGACCTCGGAGCCGCCGGCGACGGGGTGAGCGCCGGCGACTCCGTTCTCGTCGAGCCGCCGAACGGCGACCCCGAGCTCGAGGACAAGACGGTTCGGGTGGTCTGGGACGACGGGACGGGCCGGTCGGCGGTGCTGGCGCGGTGGCGTGGGTCCGAGGCCTGAGTGTGACAGCCGAAACGCTTAGTCGCCGCCGCCCCGGCTCGAACCCGTGACGCGGGTCTGTCTCGTCGGGGCGGACGACGTCGACCTCCGCTACGAGCTGCTCTCGCGCGAGACGGCGCGGGCGGCGCTCGCGACCTACGACCTCGCGGCGCCGTTCGAGAACACGGTCGCCGTCGAGACGGTGTCACTCGGCGCCGCCGTTGCCCTGCTGAACGACCTCGACTGGTACCTGCGACGGTTCGCCGAGACGGCGTGGGTGCTCGACCCCTCTGTCGACGCCGACGAGTGGCTCTCGCGCGCCCTCGCGGCGGCGGTTCGCGACGGCGACGTCGCGCCCGCGGAGACCGACCGCTACCTCCGGGTCTACGGCGTCGACGACGGGCGCCCCGTCGAGCCGATGTACGTCGCCCGCACCGGCGGACCGCTGCCGGGGTACGACCTGCGCGACGTCGAGCGGACGGTACGGGTGCGAGTCGCCGAGTCGGAGTTCGGGGGGTAGCTCAGTCGGAGTCGAAGAGCCCGGTCGAGACGTACCGCTCGCCGCTGTCCCAGTAGACGGTGAGGACGAGCGGGCCGTCGCCGTCGGGGTCGGCGGCCCGCCCGCCGCGCGCGCCGGGGTCGACCGGCGTCGGGTCGCCGTGGCCGGCCAGCTCCGCGGCGACCCGTCGCGCGGCGAGGTTGGACGCGCCGGAGGACTGCCCGACGAGGACCCCCTCGTCGCGGGCCAGCCGTCGGACCTCCGCCTCCGCGTCGGGCAGCGGCACCGTCCGCACGTCGTCGATCAGTCCGGTGTCGAGGTTGTCGCTCACGAACCCCGGGCCCATCCCCTGGTAGTCGTCGCTGCCGGGCGGGTCGCCGGAGAGGACGGCGTTCTCGGCGGGCTCGACGGCGACGACACGGAGGTCGGGGTACTCCTCGCGGAGGCGGCGCGCGATTCCGGTCGTCGTCCCCCCGGTCCCGACGCCCGCGACGAGGGCCGCCGGGGCGCGACCGTCGAGCTGTTCCAGAATCTCCGGCCCCGTCGACTCGTAGTGTGCCCGCGGGTTCGCCGGGTTCTCGAACTGGCGCATCTGGACCCAGCCCTCGGCCTCGAGTTCGTCCGCGCGCTCTACCGCGTCGGAGATGTCACCCTCGACGAGGTCGACGGTCGCGCCGTACGCCTGCATGACGGCGCGGCGCTCCGGCGACCGCGACTCGGGCATCACGAGGCGAACGTCGTACCCTTTCGCCGCGCCGGCCATCGCCAGCCCGATACCGGTGTTGCCGCTCGTCGGCTCGACGATCGCGTCGCCGGGCGACAGCTCTCCCGCCGCCTCCGCGGCCTCCACCATCGCCAGCGCCGGTCGGTCCTTCGCCGACCCGCCGGGGTTGCGCGACTCGACCTTCGCGGCCACGGTCGTCCCGGCGGGCGACCCGACGCGGACCAGCGGTGACCAGAGCGTGTCGAGGACGCTGTCGTCCATGCCGGTCCCGACGCGTTCGGCGCGGATACGCGTACCGCCCGCGGCGGGAGCCACCGCCGCCGACGCCCTCGCGGCGAGTCGCGGCGGTTAATCCTACGCACCGCGAGCAACCCTGTATGCTCGAGACGATGCGCCCCGGCGGAATCACGACCCGGACGGAGCCGGCGGTTGCGGAGGCCCTCTGTGCCGAGGGCCTCACCTACCACGTGTGGGGCGGGGACTGGTGTGGGGACTGTCGGCGTCAGCTCCCGGCGTTCGCGGCGGCGCTCGACGCCGCCGGCGTCTCGCCGGAGCGGATACACGAGTACCCCGTCGAGAAGGCCGCGGACGGCTCGAAGACCGGTCCGAAAGTAGACGAGTACGGCGTGGCCCGCATCCCGACGGTCGTCGTCGAGCGAGACGGCACGACGGTCGCGCGGTTCGTCGAGGACGCCGACCAGCCGGTCGCGGACTACCTCGCGGCGCGACTCGACTGAGCCGTTTCAGTTATCACGTGTCCCTCGATGTCCGACGGAACGGCTCGATTCCTCCGCGCAGACGTTCGACGGGGCCGTACCGACGCCCGACCGACCCGACACCGCCTGCCCCGAGTGTGGTGGGACCGTCACCACGAGCGATATCGAGACGGTGTGTGCCGACTGCGGGCTGGTGGTCCACGAGGACCGACTCGACGCGGCCCTCTCGGTAGCCGGCGCGCGGTCACAGGCGAGAACTGTCGGAACATGGCCCCCTCGAACGTCGGTTTATTACTCACAGGCACTGTCTCTCCAGCACCGATGCTTGACTCCCTCGCGGTACCGGAAGACGACATTCGGCGTGCCTGTGGTCGTATCGAGTTCCCGGCGATGGGCGTTATCGAGCAGGTCTGGGACGTCGACCCGATCCCTGAGGGGGAGGTGGAGGCCAGCGCCGCACGTGCGGTGACCGACCTCAACTTCGAAGGTGTCCCCCAGGGTGGCGAGGTTGCTGTGGGGGCCGGCAGTCGAGGAATCGCGAACCTCCCCACGATCGTCAGGGGCGTCGTCCGCGGTATCCGCGAGCGGGGCTACGACCCGTTCATATTCCCAGCGATGGGGAGTCACGGGGGCGCGACCGCGGCGGGCCAGCGCGACAAACTCGCGACGTTGGGCATCACAGAGGAGGCGGTCGGCTGTGAGATCCGCGCGACGATGGACGTGGTCGAGATCGGCCGCACGCCAGACCGTGACGTCCCGGTGTACGCGGATGCCTACGCCGTGGAGGCAGACGCCATCGTGCTGGTCAACCGAATCAAACCCCACACCGACTTCAGTGGCGATGTCGAGAGCGGCCTCTCGAAGATGCTCGTCATCGGGATGGGGAAACAGCGCGGCGCGAAGATGGCCCACGACTGGGCCGTCGACTGGAGTCTGCGGAACATGCTCCCCGAGATTACCGAGCGGCTGCTGGAGGAACTACCTGTCGCCGGTGGGGTGGCAATCGTCGAGGACGAACACGACGACACCACGCTACTCGAGGGAGTGCCCCCCTCCGAGTTCCTGGACCGGGAGATGGAACTCCTCGAGCTGGCCTGGGAGCGCATGCCCAAACTCCCGTTCGACGAGCTGGACGTGGTCGTGGTCGATCAGTTAGGCAAGGACGTGAGCGGCCAGGGGATGGATACCAACGTGACCGGGCGACGCCACTTCACGATCAACGAGCCCGAGCCCGAGTTGCCCGACATCAGGCGAATCTATCTCCGGGGGTACACCGCGAAGACAGGTGGGAACGCGATGGGGATGGGCCAGGCCGATATCGCCCACGCGGACGTTCTGGAGGGTCTCGACTGGTCGACGTCACTGATCAACGCCATCACGGCCAGCACCGTGCGAGGCGTTCGGTTGCCACCTGTCGTCGAGAACGACCGCGCTGGGCTGCTGGCCTCGCTCGGGACCATCGGTCCCGTTCCCGGCGAGGAGGCCCGCGTGCTCCGAGTGACGGACACGGCACGGTTGAAACAGTGTTACGCCTCGACGCCGCTGGTCGAGGCAGCTCGCGAGCGAGCGGACCTGCGAGTCGCCAGCGAACCGGCCCCCATCGAGTTCGACGATGAGGGTGCGTTCGCGGCCCCGCCGCCGGATCGACCGTCGAACGCACACCGCGATTGAACGCCAGTCACCGGCTGCGAGGACCCGACGGCAACCCCGGCGACCAGCACGCCGTCGAGATCACCGAGATCCGCCAGAACGTCTCGTTCGCGACCATCGTCGCCTCGGAGTCGAACGGCAGGTCGTTGGCGAGGCGCTCTTAGAGTGAGCGTTCCAGCCGGACCTCTCCGTCGGGTCTGTCGGGGCGAGCCACGCTCTACCTCACTCGTGCGGACCGTCTCGACCGCCTCTCCGCGGCTCTCGAAGTTCGTCGAACCCGACCTCGGTGCCGGTCGGCGTCCCTTCGCCCGGGTGGACGATCCCGCTCTCTTGGGTGTAGAGCTCCGCGCCACGGCTCGCCGTCGTGGTCGAACTCCGCGGTGTGGGCCCAGCCGTGCGTGCTGCCGACGGCCTCGCAACCGAACCACGGGTCGAGCCCGCGGGCGTATTCACACTCATCGTGACCTCGTGCTACGCCGGAACGACCGCCTTCATCGGCCCGTCCGGCCGCGACACCGGCGCCCAGACCGGGCCGTCGGGCGACCTCAGCGACACTCCGAGGACCGCGCTGCGGGCAGCTGTCAAGACGGGGCGTCATCGCGCACCCCCGTCGAGGTCGGCCCCGAGTGGCGAGTCACAGAACGGACAGCGGAACTGACTGACACCGGGGACAGCGACGACTCGAACGGCTCGTCAACACCGGTCGTTCGTACACCAGACGGCCGACTCGTCTGGACCGACCAGCTCCTGTGCGGGCTGGTCGTGCCGAACACGGGCGGTCACGGCAACCACGCCCTATCGAGAGAAGACCGAGTACGGGGCGGTCGCTCACGAGGGGTGAATAAGTTAGAGAACTACAGGTGTTCGCCGCTAGTCGAAAAACGTCTGGCGCTTCGTCGGTGGCATAGCGTGGGTTATTTTCGCATTTCAGGGCACAGGCGAGAACGCAGTTTCCAT
>JAQCMY010000147.1 GCA_028274865.1 Haloferacaceae archaeon
CGCCGCTGGGTATCGCGGCCGATCGCCTGCCGCCAGAGGGTCGGGCGGCCGGTCGCGTCCAGCCCGACGACGGGACACTTCCGGCCGTCGCGATCGGTGAACGCGGGCGGGTCGACGACGAGCGCGCCGTGGTGGTTCCGGTCGGCGGCGATCGTCGCGCCGTTTCGCTGGAGCCGCTTGAACCGGCCGCCGTCGTCGCGCTCGCGGTCGAACGCGAATGATTCGGTAGTGATCTCCCGGACGTCGTCGGCGTCGGGGGTGGCGATTGCGCCGGCGAGGAGCGCCCACGCGCTGGGGTGGGCATAGCCGTCGGTGGCGAAAATCGCGAGCTCGCGACACCCATCGCGACCGCCGCGGAGGGCGGTCACGGCGGCGTCGAGAAGGCCGTCGGGTGCCTCGCCGCGGACGGCGTCGACGGCGGCGTCGAGAAGCCCGCGGAGGTCGCCACCGGCAGGGACGGCGTTGAGGCGATCGCGGACGGTCGCGAGCGCGTCGCCGGCTTCGCTCTCGTCGACGAGGGCGGCGCCGTGGCCGAGGTCCTCGACGAGGTTCTCCAGGGTGTCCGCGAGGGTGTAGAGGGCGCCGGCGCCCTCGCGGTCGGCGGCATAGGCGCGGTCGGCGTCGGTTTCGAGCTGGCGGGCGGCGGTCGCGAGGTCCTGCCGGGCGGTTTCGAGGGCGGCGGCGTCGGCAGGGTCGGCCTCGGCGACGGTCGCGAGCGCGGCGCGGATGCGGTTTCTGCGCGCGGCGGTCACACCGGCGACGTCGTCGGTGGCGTCGCGCTCGCGGAGGTCGGCGGCGGTGTCGACGGCGTCGGCGATCGCGCTCGCGGCGTTGAGGGCGTCGATCGCGTCGGCCACGGCGACGAGGTCGTCGCCCTCGCCCTCCAACCACCGAGAGACCCAGGTGTCGGTCTCGAGGTCGGCGTCGAGGAGGTCTTCCCGATTGTCGACGCCGGCGAGGGCCTCGGCGAGCCAGACGGCGTGGTCCATGTAGCGCTCGCCGTAGGTGGAGAAGTAGGATTCGCCGGTGAATTCGTCGTTGACGACGGCGCGGTCGGTGGTCCGGGTTTCGCCGTCGCCGACCCGCTCGTAGTAGGTGGTCGCGCTCGTGACTCGAGCGTGCTGGGGAGCGCCGATGAGGAGGTCGATCGGATTCGCGGGGTCGCTAATCCGGTCCCACGCGGTCGAATACGGACATTCCCCGTCATGTTGACACGGGAGCTCCTCGCCGAATAACGCGGTGGCGCGGCGGTGTAACTCGGCGGGGGTATGGCCGAGCGCGCGGGCGACCTGGAGCCGGACGCGCCAGCGCTCGCCGTACTCGCCGTCGGCGGCGGGACACGTCGCCCGGTCAAGATCGACGGCGTCCGCCTCGTCGTCGGCCTCGGGCCGGTCTTTGAGCTCGTCGGCGACGTGCTGATACAGGGCCTCGGGGTCGCGGAGGAGGTCGCGATCGTGCTCGTAGACGGCGGCGACGCCGGCGATGAGCGCGGTCTCGGGGAGGGTGTTCTCGGCGAGAATCGGGAGGTGTGCGGCGGTGGGCTCGGCGTCGGGGTGGTGTTTCTCGTCGGCACAGATGGTGGCGACGTACTCCGCCATCTGTTGTTTGAGGGCGTTCCGCTGGGTGATGTAGAGGATCGGCCGGTCGGCGGCGAGGGCGGCCGTTCCGTAGGTTTTGCCCGTCCCGGGGAGGGCGGTCACGAGTTGCGCTCGGTCGCGGACGGTCACGGCATCGCGGAGAAGGGCCTCGGTGGCTTCGCGGGCCTCGTCGAGACTGTAGCCGTCGGCTCTCGCGCTTATCTCGTCGTTGAGGAGCCGGACGCTCGGCGGAAGGACGGCGACGTGCTCGAGGAGGGTCGCCCGCCACTTGGGGAG
>JAQCMY010000149.1 GCA_028274865.1 Haloferacaceae archaeon
TATGCAGCCCGCGCGTCGTCTCTGGGTGGTCGTCGCCGTCGCCGGCCTCGGCGCTCTGCTCGCCCTCCTGACGCGCGCCCCGCAGTTCGTGCTGGCGACCGCCGGCGTCGGCGGCTGGCTCCTCGTGGCACAGGCGCTCGCGGTCCGGGCGTTCGCCCGTGTCGACCGTGCGCTGACCGTCACCCAGACGGTCACGCCCGACGTCGCGGTGCGCGATGGCGTCGTCCGGTGTCGCCTCGAGGCGACACTCGACGCGCCACGGTCGGTGCCGGTCGCGTGTACGGCCACGCTCCCGCCGAGCGTCCGGCCCGAGACGGACGGAGACGCGACGCTACGGGCCGTTGTCCCGCCCGGCGAGACGAGCGCCGTGGCGACACGAGAGTGTCGGGCCGACACCGCGGGGACCGTCCAGTTCGACCCGCCTACGGTGACCGTCGCGGGGCCGTACGGGCTGTTCGGCACGCAGCACACGGCCACGGCGGCGCCGACGCTCGACGTCGAGCCGACAGAGCCACGTGACGTCCGGATCGGACGTGGCACCGCGCAGCCGGTGAGTTCGTTCGGCGTCTACGGCGGCGGCGACGTCGGTACGGGTCTCGACCCGGCCGAGCTTCGCGAGTACGTCTCCGGAGACCCGCGGCGGCACATCGACTGGAACGCGACCGCGCGGCGCAACGAGCCCCACACCAGGGAGTACGAACCCGACGCCGACGCCGAGTTCCGGCTGGTGTTCGACCACAGCGCGGCGCTGGGCGTCGGCCCGCCGGGCCAGACGATACTGGCGTTCCTGCGCGACGTGGCGCTCGACACGGTCGCCGCCGCGGAGCGTGCCGGCGACCCGCTCGGCCTCGTCGCCGTCGACGCCGACGGCGTCGCCCGTCGCCGTCAGTCGACGACGGCGCCGGACGGCTACCGGCAGATCGCGAACGCACTGGCCGCGGTCGAGGCCGGCGGCGACCGGACCGAAGGCGGTATCGACACCACGAACCGCGCGGTGAGCCGACGGACACGACAGCGGCGGGCCGACCGTCTCGCCGACGCCGACGGGACGTTCGCCGCGCGGCTCCGCCCGCTCTGTGAGCCCTACGCGACGGTCGTCGGGCAGTCAGCCGAGACGCCGCTGCGCGGCGTGGTCCAGTCGCTCCGGGCGGACGCGACCGCACAGACACACGTCCTCCTCTTCACCACCGACCAGGACCGGGCGGCGGTGTACGACGCCACGGAACTGGCCGCACAGGTCGCCAGTCGGGTGACCGTCTTCGTCGCGCCGACGGTGTTGTTCGCGACAGACGCGCTCGCCGACCTCGACGACGCGACCGCGCGCTACCGGTCGTTCGAGTCGTTCCGGGCGACACTCGAAGGGGTCGGACCCGTGCGCGCGTTCGAGGTCGCCCCCGGCGACCGCCTCGAGGCGCTGCTCCGGGCGCGACCGGCGGCCACGGGCGGGGGGCGTGCGACCGGCGCCACTCCGTCGGGCGGGGACGAACAGCCGGGAGGAGCCGGATGAGCGCCGCGGCGTCGGGGGGACTGCGTCGACCGGGGCCGGCAGCGCTCGTCGCGGCGCTCGCCGCGTCCCTCGCGTTTGGCACCGTCGGCGGCGTTCGGGGCGCGGCACTCGGACTCGGTGTCGGTGTCGTCGCCGCGCTCGTCCCCGCGCCGGTCGGCTACCTGCTCGGCCACTGCTGTCTGGGCCTCCTGTCGGCTGAGCTGACGTGGCAGCGCCTGGTCGTCCTCGAGGCCGGCCTGGTGCCGCTGCTCCTGCCCGACCTGCTCCGACCGCTCGACACGACTCGGCGCGGCGTCGCAGCCGTTGGCACCACGCTCGCCGTCGCCGCGCTCGGGGCGCCGGCAGTCTGGCTCGTCCCGCCCGTCGGAGTGCCGTGGACGAGCGTCGCCGTGGTTGTCACCGCGACCGCCGCGGTCGGCGGTCTCCTGTGGCGATACGAGACGGTCCGGTCGGAGGGCGTCGACGCCGGACGGGTGGGGGAGACAGCCGATGAGTGAGCGCGACGACGCGGGAGCCGGTCGGGCGTCGGCTGTCGTCGACGGTCCGGACGACACGACGGACACGGACACGGACGCGGAGTCGACGGCGGCGCGGGTCGTCCGGCTCGAACGGGAGGTCGCGCGTCTCCGCGAGGAGTACGCAGCCGTCCAGCGGACCCGGTACCGGCGCCTGGCGCTCGGGTTCGCCGCGGTCGGTGTCGCCGCGCTCGCCGGCGCCGCCGTTCTCCCGCCGGTACGGACGGTGCTCGTCGCGCTCGGCGGGACGGGCCTGTTCGGCGCGGTGATGACCTACTACCTCACCCCCGAGCAGTTCGTCTCCGCCGACCTCAGCGAGCGGATCACCGCCGACCTCGCGTCGAACCAGGCCGACCTGGTCGCCGAACTCGACCTCCAGCCCGACCGGGTGTACCTGCCCCGCCCGGACCGACCCGTGGCGACGCTGTTCGTCCCCCGGGCCCCCGACTACGAGCTGCCCGACGGCGACGCCCTCGACCAGGTGCTGGTCGTCTCCGGGAGTCCGGCTGCGCGTGGGCTGGCGTTCACGCCGGCGGGAAACGCGCTGTTCGTCGAGTTCGAGCGGCTGCTCGACGCGTCGCTCGCGGACGACGTCGACCGGCTGTGCGACCAGCTGTGCGAGGGCCTGACCGACGGCGTCGAGCTGGCCGACCGCGCCGAGACGACCGTCGACGCGGCGTCGGACCGGGTGACCGTCCGTCTCGGTGGCAGCCTCTACGGCGGACCAGAGCGGTTCGACCACCCCGCGCTCTCCTTTCTCGCGGTCGGGCTGGCGCGTGGGCTCGACACGCCAGTGGTCATGACGCCGAAGACAGCCGACGATGCCGGGACGCTCCGGGCGACGTACACGGTGCGAGACGGCCTCCCGGACACGACAGCCGACGACACGGCCGCGAGCGACGCAGGCGAGTCGACGCCCACGACCACGGCGTCGGGGGCTCCGGACCGATGACCGGACCAGCCGACTGGGACCGACCGGCGTGGCTGCTCGTCGCGCTCGTGCTGGTGGTCGGGGTCGCCGGCGCCGTCGGGGCGAGCACGAGCACGAGCGCCTACGGAACGTTCAATCCGGCGTGGGACGGCGGGACGGACCTCCGGACGGCGGTCGCGGAGGCCGAAACCGAGCCGTACGTCGTCCTCGAGACCGCGGACTACGACGCGCTCGACCCGACGGCCACGGCGGTTGTCGTCCTCTCGCCGACCGAGCCGTACGACGACGCCGCCCGGGCCCGGCTCGCGACGTACGTCGAGAACGGCGGGACACTCGTCGTCGCCGAGGACTTCCGACCGCACGCGAACCCGCTGCTGGACGCCGTCGGGGCACGGGCACGGGTGACGGGCGAACCGCTCCGGGACAACCTGCGGAACACCCGCACGCCGGCGTTTCCGCTGGCGACGAACGTCTCTCGGGAGCGGTCGGCGGCCGACGAGCCCACAGAGGCCACGCTCACGCGCGACGTCGACGCGCTGGCGCTGAACCACCCGTCGACGGTCGCGCCGAACGGCGCGACGGTGCTGGTGGCGTCCTCGGAGTTCGGCTACCACGACACGAACCGGAACGCGACACTCGACGCAGCCGAGACGGTCCGTCGGTACCCGGTCGTGACGGCCGAGTCGGTCGGCGCGGGCCGGGTCGTGGTCGTGTCGGATCCGAGCCTGTTCATCAACGCGATGCAGCCAGCCGCGAGCAACCGGCAGTTCGTCCAGAACGTCGCGGCGCCCCACGACCGGGTCGGGGTCGACCACACCCACACCGGCGGGCAGCCGCCGCTCGCAGTCGCGCTCGTACGCCTCCAGCACGACCCGCTGGTTCACCTGGTCGTCGGCGTCGTCGGCCTCGGGGCCGTCCTGCTCGGGAGTCGGTACGCCGGGCGCGTGTCTGGGGCTGTCGACACCGGCAGCGTCCTCGGGGAGACGGCAGAGACCGGCCGGCGCGACCCGGCCACCGCCCAGCGCGTCCAGGCCGCGCTGCTTCGCTCGCGGGAGTCGACAGCTAAATCAGCCGGCACCGACGAGAGCGACCAGATGACCGACGATGAGTGAGGACGCGGACACGGTCACAGAGGGGGATCCGAAGACGGTGTACGACGCGCTCCGCGAGCGGGTCGACGACGTACTCGTCGGGTACGAAGACGTCGTCAGACAGCTCACCGTCGCCGTCCTCTCGAACGGGAACGTCCTTCTCGAGGGCGTTCCGGGCGTGGCCAAGACGACAGCCGCACGGCTGTTCGCGCGGGCGAGCGGCCTCCAGTACCGGCGCGTCCAGATGACACCCGACGTCCTGCCGGCAGACATCACCGGGACCCACGTCTATCGCGAGGACAGCGGCGAGTTCGAGGTGCGCCGTGGCCCGGTGTTCACGAACGTCCTGCTCGCCGACGAGATCAACCGCGCGACGCCGAAGGCCCAGAGCGCGCTGATCGAGTCGATGCGCGAGCAGACGGCGACCATCGAGGGCGAGTCACTGCCACTGCCCCAGCCGTTTCTGGTTATCGCGACACAGAACCCGATCGAGTACGAGGGGACGTACGCGCTGCCACAGGCCCAGCGCGACCGCTTTCTGTTCAAGACGGTCATGGACGTCCCGTCGCGCGCGGTAGAGAAGACCGTCCTCGAGCGGTTCACCGCGGACCCGACGCTCGACCCCGAGCGCATCGAGCCGGCGGTGACGCCGGCGGCGATCAGCGAGGCGCGAGAGACCGCACGGGCCGTCCACGTCGGCTCGCGGATCCACGACTACATCCTCGACCTGCTGACCGCGACACGGGAGTCACCGGCGACCGACCACGGCGGGTCGCCACGGGCGGCGCTCGCGCTGGCCCACGCGAGCCAGGCACGCGCGGCGATCGCCGACCGGTCGTACGTCGTCCCGGGCGATATCAGGGAGCTGGCCGCGCCGACGCTCCGGCACCGGCTCGTTCTCAACGCCGAGGCGAGCATGGGCGGCCAGACGACCGACGAGCTGATCGCGGAGCTGCTCGAGACCGTCGAGACGCCGGAGGCCGACCTCGTCGAGCCCGAACCGGAGCCAGCCGAGAGCTGACCACTGGCACGACCCCGGAGCGCGGGCGAGCGCACCGTCCCCGGCGGGCCGTGTGCTGTCGAGTCACTGTGTGGTGAGTGTCGTCGTCGAGATCGACGGCATGTCTCCGAGGGTCACTATCGTCGGGCGTGGGACACGAGCGGGGGACAACCGTGCCCAGAGTTCGGGGACGTCGACGAGTCCTGTGCGCTCGCCGTCCCGGTCAGGGTGGTGTGCGGGTTCGGCCCGACCCTCGAGACGGGTGTCGGCGCCGTCTGACCTCCTCGTGACCCCGGTCGGCGAGCCGTGTGACCCGGCCAGCCCCCTCACCGCCGACGTCACGTGGGACACCTGCCCGCGAGACAGTCTGTCGCGGCGGCGACAGGGCCGACGACCGCGTCCCCCTCGCGGAGCGACACGGCTGGCAGCCGACGAACCGCTAGTCGGGCGGCGAGTCGGCTGTGGGCCCCGGCGGTCGGCTGCCGGTCGTGGGGTCGACGTCCGACGGGAGTGCGTCGGGAGCGAGGCCGGTGAGAACGGTCTCTGCGGCCTCGAGCGCGTCGCGTGCGACGGCGCGGTCGACGCTCTCGGGACTGTAGGCCGTTCGCTCGTAGGCGTCTGTCAGCCGACCGAGTGGCGCTCCCGGACAGCTGTCGGTGTCGGCTGCCGCCGCGTAGAGCTCCCGGTGAGTCGGCGTGGTCATCTCGAGCTGTTCGCGGAGAACCGCCCAGACGACGCCGTAGCCCTGGAGTACGGCGGTCGTCGGCTCCTCTCGCGAGAGCGCGCGTCGGGCGTCGTCGAGCGCAGCCGTGTACGGGTGTGGGGTGGTCGCCGCGTCGTCGTCGGCCGGAGTGTCGGTCGAACCGTCGGTCGTCGTCCCGTCGTCGGGTGTCTCGTCGTCGGCCACCGCCTCGTCGCGACGTCGGCGATACAGACGCACAACACCGCCGACGAGCCCGGCGCTAACGGCCAGTGTGACTGTGGCGAGCACGACCTCGTTAGCGAGGACAGCACGCAGAAGCTCGACCGGCCCGAGCTCGTCGATCTCTTCGAGGTCTTCGAACGACGTCGGCGCCGCCTCCGGCGGCGGGACGGATACGACGACGCTCGTCTGTGCGAGATTCGTCGTCGGGTTACGGTACCGGACGCGGATCCGGTCACGTGGTGTGTCCAGAAAGCCCAGCGTGAGGTCGATTCGAACGGTGTAGGTCCCGTTCGCGCCGGTCTCGACGGTACGGATCGGGCCTGCGACCGCCACCCCGAGCGTCCGGTTCGCCAGCGGCC
>JAQCMY010000158.1 GCA_028274865.1 Haloferacaceae archaeon
GAGCGCGAACGTCATCTGGGGCGCACGTATCCAGGACGAGTACAAGGGCAAGGTACGGGTCATGGCCATCATGACCGGGGTCCAGTCCGCGCAGGTGCTCGGCCCGACGACCCAGAAGCAGGCCGACCGCTCGCGCGCCGAGATCGAGAACGAGGCGCCGGCGCCCGGCGGGCTGGACGACTCGCCGTCCTCGTCGTTCTCCGACGGCGGCCGCGACGAGCTCGAGCGCAACAACGGCGTCGACGTCATCCGTTAGCTTCCGGCGCCTTCGCTCCGGTCCGTTCTGCTCTCCGCTCCTCTCCGCCGACCGCCGCGACGAGTCGACGGCTCTGTCACGTCTCGCCGCCGCAGTTCGAGCACTCAGCCGTCGGGCCGCCGGTCGGTGCCCTCGCCGCGTCCGGGTGGCGTCACGCCTATTCCGCGTCGTCTCCACAAGCCGCCGTGGACCCAGACGCCGGCCTCGCGCGCGACGACGCCCTCGACACCGTCGAGCGGCTGCTCGATACGGTGGAGTCCGACCCTATGCCCGTTCCCGTCCGGGAGGTGTGGGTGTACGGCGACGTCGCCCTCGGACTCGACCCGATCCCGCGGCTCTCGGTCTACGTGACGAAGGACCTCCTGTTCGGCGAGACCGACACGGCGGTCGACGGCCACGGGATCGAGGGTGTCGGCAGCGTCGTCTCCGCGACGTGGGCCGAGACGTTCCCGGAGCACCTGCGGGCGAACGACGCCGGCTACGCCGCGCCAGAGCGGTGTCTCGCCGCACACCTCCTCCCGGCGGACGCGCCGGTTCACCTCGAGGTGTGTAACGCCTCGTTCGACGACAACGTCACCCGACGGCTGGAGGGCGCACTCGCCCGCGAGGCGTACGACGAGATCCTCGACCCGCGGGGGGTTCAGCTGTGGGCCGACGACCGGCGGGCGGACGAGACGCTGTCGAGGCTCCGCGAGGGCGCACTGGCGTTCCCGACGCTCCCGGAGGCGCTCGGGATGCTCGGCGTCGACGAGGACCGGGCGCGGACGGCTGCGTCGTCGATGCGGGAGCGCGACGCGGGCGAGGGACGGTCGGTTCGCGGCGACGTCGTGTAGGCCGGGGCTCCCCCGCCAGCCGTCCGGCCACGGACGGGAGCGGCCTCACCGGACCGCCACCTCCTCCCGTCCCCGTCCAACAGTCACGTCGAACGGCACCACCTCGGCCCGCCGGTAGGCCCCGTTGCCCATCTGCGCGACCGTCTCCCGGCCGATCGCGCGCCACTCGTCGCGGAGGCGTTCGAACCCCTCGTCGCCGAGCGACCGCCGGAGCGGTCCGGCGAGGTCGTCGAGCGCCGTCCCGTCGGCCTTCCGCCGCGCCGCCCGGACCGCCCGCTCGTCGTACGGCGGCTCGACCCGTTTCTCGTGGTGGTGACGGCGCGTCGCGACGGTCGCCAGACCGGCTGCCTCGAACAGCTCCCGCACCCGGTCGCCGGGCGCGAGGTCCGTCGCCGCGCCGGCGCGGTAGGCCTCGCGGGCGCGCCGGTCGAGGGCGGCCTCGCCGTCGGCGGTCGAGTCGACACCGACGCTCGCGTTGTCCGGCTCGACGACGGCGACGAGGTCACGCGACGTCCGCGCGAACTCCCGCACCGCCGCGGCGGGGTCGGGCAGGTTCACGAGGAGCGCCTGCGCGGCCACGAGGTCGAACGCGCCCGCGCAGACCGGGAGCCGGGTCGCGTCGCCGACGACGGCGGGGTACGGACCGTCATCGTGGCTGCCGGCGTCGTCGCTCGCCCACGCGTGCGTCAGGAGCGACCGGTCGGCGTCGAGCGCCACCACCTCGGCGGGCGACTCCTCGCGCAGGACACGCGCGAACGCGCCAGTGCCGGCGCCTGCGTCGAGCACCCGTGTCCGGTCGTCGAGCGAGAGCGGCGCGAGCGCGGCCCGGTCGGCCCAGAGGCCGGCGCGGGTGTCGGCGAGGTACGCTGCCGAGAAGCGGCGCACGCGGTTCGGCCGTCAGTTCGCGCTGATGACGTCGTCGATGCGGACGATCATCGTCGCGGCCTCCGTCGCGGCCCGGAACGCGCCGCGCTTGACCGTCCGCGGGTCGACGACGCCCTCCGGGACCGGGTCGGCGACCCGGGCGTCGGTGCCGACGCCGAGGACGCCCGCGCGCCCGGACTCGTTTGCGGCCCGGAGGTCGACCAGCGCGTCGATCGGGTCCATCCCGGCGTTCTGTGCGAGCGTCCGGGGGACGGTCTCGACGGCCTCGGCGAACGCCTCGACGGCGAGCTGCTGGCGCCCCTCGACGCTCGCGGCCTCGTCGCGCAGGGCGTTCGCGACCGCGGCCTCGGCTGCGCCGGCGCCGGGAACGACCCCTTCCAGCGCGGCGACGGCGGCGTCGACCCCGTCGTCGACCGCTCGCTCCAGTTCGTCGACGACGTAGCCCGTGCCGCCGCGGACGAACAGCGTCACGATCTCCGCCGCGTCACTCTCGACGAAGGTCAGCTCCTCGTCGTCGTAGGTCTCCCGACGAACCGACCGTGCGTGGCCGAAGTCGTCTGCGTCGGCCTCGTCGAGGTTGCTGATGTGGCTCGCGCCGACAGCGCGGGCCAGCTCGTCGACCGGGTCGTCCCGGCAGCTGTCGAACGCGAGGATGTCGTGCTCGGCGAGCGCCGCCTCGACGTAGTCGTCGATGCTGTCACTCGCGTAGACCACGTCGACACCGTGGTCGACGAGCGTCTGGACGTAGCCGTCGAGCCGCGCCCGCTCGCCCGCGGAGGCGTCGGCCACGCCGGTCGCGTTCCCGATGTCGTACTCGACGTCGAGGGTCGTCTCGGGCTGTTCGAGCCCGGTGTCGAGCACCGCGACGGTCGCGTCCTCGTACTCCCGGGAGACGTCCTCCCGGAGCGCGTCGTCGTCGAACGCGACGCCCTCGACGACCTCGGTCGCGGTCGAGGACCGCCCCGAGCGGGCGACGACCCGGACGTCGTCTGCGTCGACCCGGCGGACGGCGTCGACGACCGCAGCCGCGAGCTGGTCGGCGGTCGCCCCGCCGGTCCCCTTGCCCGTCATCGCGGACTCGGCGACCTGCCTGAGGCGCTCGTCGTCGACGTCGCCGTCGAGTGTCTCGTTCTCGACCGCCTCGAGCGCGATGTCGCACGCCCGGTCGTAGCCTTCGACGACCGCCGTCGGGTGGATCTCGTCGTCGAGGAGGCCCTCGGCGCGCGAGAGGAGCTCGCCGGCCAGCACCGCCGCGGTGGTGGTGCCGTCGCCGACCTCCTCGTCCTGTGACTCGGCCACCTCGACGATCATGTCCGCGGCGGGGTGTTCGATGTCCATCTCGTCGAGGATGGTCGCGCCGTCGTTCGTGACGACGACGTCGCCGTCGGCGA
>JAQCMY010000140.1 GCA_028274865.1 Haloferacaceae archaeon
CGGTCGGAGCGGCTCACGGCTCGCTCACCTCCTCGACGAGGAGAACCGTCACCTCGCGCGGCCCGTGTGCGCCGTAGACCAGTTCGCCCATGTCCGCGGTGGCGCTCGGACCGGTCGCGAACACCGCGCTCGACCGGCTGTCCCGGATCCGCGGGCCGAGTTCGTCGAGGGCGTCGGCGAGGCGCGAGACCACGTCGGCGGCACGGAAGACGACGACGTGGCGCTCCGGGAACAGCGAGACGGGTTCGGTCCCGTCGGGGTCGGACTCGAGGACGACGGAGCCGTAGTCTGCGACGCCGAGGCTGGCCGCGCTGACGCCCGTTCGGGCCCCAGAGAGGTCCGCGGTCGTCGAGACGGCCGGCACCGCGTCCGGCAGCGAGAGGTCGTCGAACGGAAGCGGCGCGCCGACAGCCGGGTCGGTGACGACGTCGACGAGGTCGGCCTCGAACGACGCCGGCGTGGTCCGGCGCACCGACGCGGCGTGGCGCTCGACCCCCTCCCGGAACCGATCGAGACGCCGAGATTCCTGGTCGATCACACAGGTCGCCAGCGGGGCGCGACACAAGCTCGTTACGGCGGACGCCGGGCTTATGCCCGAGGCCTCCCGGGAAGTCGTATGGCATCTACGTCCGGACCGTCGGGCGACCCGGCGGCCGACGAGCGGGCGAACTACGACTACGGAGGCGGCGACGTGGCCCGCCCGGGGCTGGTCGACGACCTCGAGGAGCTGGTCGAGGGCGACGTGCGGTTCGACGAGTACACCCGCGAACTGTACGCGACCGACGCCAGCGCCTACGAGATCACGCCGATCGGCGTCGTGTTCCCGACCGGCACCGACGACGTCGCGGCGGTCGTCGACTACTGTGCCGAGCGGGAGATCCCGGTCCTGCCCCGGGGCGGCGGGACGAGTCTCGCCGGCCAGGCGGTCAACGAGGCCGTCGTCCTCGACTTCACCACCGATATGGACGGTATCGTCGCGTTCGACCCGGCAGCCGAGACGGTCCGGGCGGAGGCCGGCATCTACCTCGGCGACCTGAACGACGCGATCGCGGACCACGGCCTGAAGTTCGCGCCCGACCCGGCGTGGGGCGACAAGAGCGCGCTCGGCGGCGCGATCGGCAACAACTCGACTGGTGCGCACTCGCTACAGTACGGCAAGACCGACGCCTACGTCGAGGAGATCGAGGCCGTCCTCGCCGACGGTACGGTGACGACGCTCGGCGAGACGCCGCTTGCCGAGATCCGGGCCGAAGCCGACCCGGAGGGGTCGATACTGGAACGCGTCTACGCGGAGGTGGTTCGGGTCGTCGACGAGGAGGCAGCGGAGGTCGAACGGCGCTACCCCGACCTGAAGCGAAACGTCTCGGGCTACAGCCTCGACGTCCTCGTCGACGAGGCGCGCGGGGGCGAGACGGTGAACCTCGCGCGTCTCCTCGCCGGAAGCGAGGGCACCCTCGCCGTCGTGACGGAGGCGACGGTGTCGCTCGAACCCGTGCCCGAGACGAAGTCGGTGGCGCTGCTGACCTACGACGGGATGATCGAGGCGATGGAGGACGTCGCCCCGATCCTCGAACACGGTCCCGCCGCGGTCGAGGTGATGGACGACGTCCTCCTCGACCTCGCCGCCGACACCGCGGAGTTCGGCGACGTGGTCGGGATGCTCCCCGACGGCACCTCGTCGGTGCTGCTCGTCGAGTTCTACGCGGAGAGCGACGACCACGGGCGCGAACAGGTGGCGGACCTCGTCGCCGACCGGTGCCCGTCGGCGGACGACCGGACGGGGACGCCAGACGGCGGCCGGGCCGCCGTCGCCGAGGCGCCGACGCGCGCGACGGCGGCGATGGAGGCCCACGACGCCGAGACGCGGGCGAAGTTCTGGAAGATGCGCAAGTCCGGGCTCCCGATCTTGCTCTCGCGGACGAGCGACGAGAAACACATCGCGTTCATCGAGGACACCGCGGTTCCGGCGGAGCACCTCCCCGACTACGTCGCCGACTTCCAGGACGTCCTGGACGAGGAGGGCACCTTCGCCTCCTACTACGCCCACGCCGGGCCGGGCGTTCTCCACATCCGGCCGCTGGTGAACACCAAGTCTCTGGAGGGCGTCGAGCAGTACGAGGCGATCGCCGACCGGGCGACCGACCTGGTCGTCGAGTACGGCGGGTCGGTGTCGGGCGAACACGGCGACGGCCGCGCCCGGACCCAGTGGAACCGGAAGCTGTACGGCGAGCGGCTGTGGCGAGTGTTCCGCGACCTGAAGACCGCGTTCGACCCGGACTGGATCCTGAACCCGGGAAACGTCTGTGGCGACGTCGACATGACCGAGAACCTGCGGTTCTCGCCGTCCTACGAGTTCGACGCGGACTTCGACCCGGCGCTGAACTGGGAGAACGAGAACGGGTTCCAGGGGATGGCGGAGCTGTGTCACGGCTGTGGCGGCTGTCGCGGCCCGCAGGAGACGACCGGCGGCGTGATGTGTCCGACCTACCGCGCCGCCGAGGAGGAGATCCAGTCGACCCGTGGCCGGGCGAACATGCTCCGGCAGGCCATGTCCGGCGACATCGACCGCGGGGCGTTCGACGACGAGTTCGTCACCGAGGTGATGGACCTCTGTATCGGCTGCAAGGGCTGTGCGAAAGACTGCCCGAGCGAGGTGGACATGGCGAAGCTGAAGGCGGAGGTCGAGCACGAACACCACCAGCGCCACGGCGCGTCGTTCCGGGACCGGCTGTTCGCAAACGCCGCGACAGTGTCGAAGCTCGGGGCGCTGTTCGCGCCGCTGTCGAACGTCGCCGGCTCGCTCCCCGGGGCGGGCTGGCTCGCGGAGAAGACGCTGGGTATCGCCCGCGAGCGTGACCTGCCGCCGTTCCACCGGAAGACGTTCGCGGACTGGTTCGAGGCCCGCGGCGGCGCGCAGGTGCCCGAGGCCGAGGCCGAGCGCCGCGTTCTCCTCCTCGCCGACACCTACACCAACTACAACCGGCCCGCGGCGGGGCGGGCCGCCGTCGAGGTGCTGGAGGCCGCGGGCGTCCACGTCGAGGTGCCAGAGGCCGCGGGCGACAGCGGACGGCCCGCCCACTCGAAGGGCTTTCTCGACACGGCACGAGAGCGTGCCGAGGCGAACGTCGAGGCGCTGGCCCCGCGGGTCGCCGAGGGGTGGGACGTGGCCGTGGTCGAGCCCTCCGACGCGGTGATGTTCCAGTCGGACTACCTCGACCTGCTCGGCGGCGAGGACGTCGAGCGGGTCGCCGGCAACACCTACGGCGTCCTCGAGTACGTCGACGCCTTCCGGCTGGACGACGGCTTCGCCGCCGACGCCGGCGAACACCTCACCTACCACGGGCACTGTCACCAGAAGGCGACGAAGAAAGACCACCACGCGGTCGGGGTCCTCCGCCGTGCGGGCTACGACGTCGACCCGCTCGACTCGACGTGCTGTGGCATGGCCGGCTCGTTCGGCTACGAGGCAGAGCACTACTCGATGAGCAAGGCGATCGGTCGCATCCTGTTCGACCAGGTCGAGGAGAGCCCGGGCGAACAGGTCGTCGCCCCCGGCGCCTCGTGTCGGGCGCAGCTGAAGTCCCGACCGGGGGCGAGCGCCGAGCCGCCCCACCCCGTCGAGAAGGTGGCTGCGGCGCTCGCCTAGCGCCGCGACACCGGCTCCGCGTGGGCGAGCTGGTCGTCTATCGTCCGGCGCGCCCACGCGACTGCCTCGGCGCTGTCGTTGCCGACGGTGCCGACGATGCCGTCGTCGCCGTAGACGGTCACGAACATCTCTCCGCCCGTCTCCGTCCGAGTCACGACGAGGCCATACGGGAGCGCGTCGTCCGTCCAGTAGACGTCGACGTGCCCGGTGTCGAGCGCGTCCCGGAGCTGGCTCCGGTGGCCGCGCAGGATCTGGTCCAGCACGTCGCCGGTGACGACGACGGTGAGGTCGAGGCCGCCCTCGACGGTCTGTTCGTGGTAGAAGTCGACCTGCGGGCCGAGAACGGCGGGCGTCGACGCCCGGAGGGCGTCCGCGCGCTCCACGACCCCTCGCTGGTATCCGAGCGACGCGTACGGCGAGTCCGGCGTCGGGCTGACGACGCTCGCGCCGACGAGCACGGCGGCGTCGACGCCGGCGTCGTTCGGGAGCGCAGAGAGGACAGCCGACGCGTCCGCCACCGCGGCGAGCCGTTCGTTCGTCCGCTCGTGTTCCCGGAGCGCGAGCGTTCCGGGGAGTGTCCGTCGCACGCCGCCGTCGACGCGTTCCGCGAGGCCGGCCCGCTCGAGTTCGCGCACCCCTCTGTCGACGGTGGAGCGCGAGACGTCGAGCGCCTCCGTCAGGTCCCGCTTGTCGACCACGTCGGTGTCGGCGGCGGCGAGCAGGTCGCGACGTCGGGCGACGAGTGCCCGCAGTATCGTCGCGTCGTCACCGACCATCCGGCTAGTCTGTCCGAGCCCACGGATAAAAACACACGGACTCCCGCGGAGCTCGATTCATAAGCGAGCTAAAGATTCAAGTCGCTCTGTTGCGCGGCGGTCGACCGCCCGAGGGGTAGGACTAACAGCCTGTTCGACATCGTGTGAACTGCCGGGGAGTGCCTCTGACACGTTCTGGCCCGGCGCCGACGACCGGCGGCCCGGTCCGGTCGTCGCACCTCTCACCCGCCGAGCGAGCCGTGTACCGAGTCGACCCGCTCGCTCAGGGCCGCGACGGACGCGGCGTGCGCGAGGTGGCTCCGACAGCCACAGTCGGAGGCACCGAAGCCTTCGGCCGGGCCGGGCAGGAGCGCCCGCGCGACGCGACACTCCGCGTCGGCGGTAGCAGTCACGACGTCGACAAGGTCGGCTGCCGGGTGCCCGGTCAGGAAGCCGACGTGCCAGTGGCGGACGTCGTGGTCGCCGCGCGCGACCCGGTGGTGCCGGTCGACCCTGGCGGACCCGCCGCTCCCGAGCGCACTCCCGGTGTAGGCGTCGGCGCCCGCGGGAAAGCGGTGTTCGCCGAGTGCGCCGACGGCGAGCGTCGCCGTCTCCGGGAGCGCGAGCAGGAGCGTGTAGCTGCCGCCCCTCGTCACGTCGTCGGTGCCTCGGCGACGGCGGCCGTCCGGAGCGGCCCGAACTGCGCCCGCGCGTCGTCGGCCATCGGGTAGATATCGTGGTAGTCGTCCGGGTCGCGCTCCCGCCCCGAGGCGGCGCCGACGACGGCGGCGATACGGTCGTAGTTCTCCCTGACGAGCGACCCGACGAGCGACGGGGTGCCCGCCCGCTCGGCCAGCTCCGCCGCCGCCGCCCGGCCCGCGTACACGCGGCTCCGGCGCTCGTCGGCGAGGAACATCGCGAACGGCTGGTCGCCGAACTGCGCGTCGAGGAACGACTGTGCAGCCGCGCCGTCCCACGGTACCGCGCCGACGGCGTCGACGCGGCGGAGCGCCGTCGCCGCCACCGAACAGTACGGACAGTCGCCGTCGTAGATGAGAACGGCGTCGTACTCCATACCGGCTGCTGGACCGGCAGGGGCTAAACCCCGTCGACCGCGAGCCGACAGCTACTTTAGGTGAGCCAAAAACCCGTGGCTATGCAGGACGTCTGCGTGGTCGTCCCGACGATCCGGGAGTACGGGTGTGTCCGTGACTACGTCGCGAACGCACGAGCACACGGCTTCGACACGGACCGACTCCACGTCGTACTGGTGACCGAGGACCACTGCCCGACGGAGGAGATGCGCGAGATGCTGCGCGACCTCGGCGTCTCCGGCGCGGCCTTCGACGGCCGGGCGCGGTCGGCGTGGCTGGCCGACCACGACGCCGCGGGATACGAGCACCTGATCCCGGCACGGAGCCACGCACAGACCAGCTTCGGCCTCCTCTACCTCTGGGCGGAGGGGTTCGACTACGGGGTCTTCCTCGACGACGACACCCGGCCACACGAGGCGTGGGACTTCTTCGGTCGTCACCTCGCGAACCTCGGCCCGACGACAGGGCTCGAGACGCGGTCGTCGGACGAGCGGTGGGTGAACGTCCTCGAGGACGTCCCGTACGACCTCTACCCGCGGGGCTACCCATACGCCGCGATGGACGAGACGGAGACGCGGGAGCAGGCCGGCGAGACGGACGTCGTCGCCTCCCAGGGGCTCTGGACGGACGTCCCTGACCTCGACGCGGCGCGAATCCTGGCCGACGGCGACCTGCGCGGGCAGTCGACGGTCCGGCTCTCGGCGGACGACTACGGCGAGGACTTCCTCGTCGCGCCGGGCGACTACCTCACCGTCTGCTCGATGAACCTCGCCTTCCGGCGCGAGGTCGTCCCCGCGTTCTACCAGTTCCCGATGGACGACAACGTGTGGGGCGTGGGTCGGTTCGACGACATCTGGTCGGGCGTCCTGCTGAAGCGCGCCTGCGACGTCCTCGGGAGGGGCGTCCGGTCGGGTGCGCCGCTCTGTCACCACCACAAGGCGCCCCGGTCGACGTTCGACGACCTCGCGGCGGAGACGGCGGCGCTGGAGCTGAACGAACACCTCTGGCGCGTGGTCGACGACGCCGGCGACGGCGCCGAGACGTTCGCGGACGTCGCCCGCGCCGTCGCCGAGGCCCTGGTCGCGGCGGGCGACGAGGACTGGCGCAACGCCGCCTTCCTCGCGCAGTGTGGCGAGTACCTCGCGGACTGGGTCGACTGTCTCGACCACCTCGCGCCGGTCCGGACGGGCGCCGACCGACAGATATAATTGATTTAGGACGGCCTAAACCACCCATGGACCACACGACACGACGGCGGCTCCTCCGTGGTGCCTCGGTCGCAGGGCTCGCCGGGCTCGCCGGCTGCTCGGGTCTCGTCGGCGGAGCGGCGGAGAACACCGCCGGCGCGGCGGCGGGACAGATCGGCTCCGGGCGGTCGCCGTTCGGGGACCGAACGATCGAGGGCGGCACGTCGATGGCCGAGATGCCGGCGATGTCGGGCGAACTCACCGTCTACTCCGGGCGGGGCGAGCCGCTCGTCGGCGAGTTCGTCTCCTTCCTCGAGGAGCGCTACGACGACCTGACGCTTCGGGTGCGGTACAACAGCGCCGCGGAGCTGGTGAACCAGCTCGAGACGGAGGGGTCGGAGAGTCCGGCGGACGCCTTCTTCTCGGTCAACGCCGGGTCGCTCGGCGCCGTCGCCGAGCAGGGCCGGACCGTCGAGCTCCCCGAGGACGTCGTCGAACTGGTTCCCGGTGAGTTCAGCTCGCCCGACGACGACTGGGTCGGCACCTCCGGGCGCGCGCGGTCGGTGCCGTTCAACACCGAGTCGCTGAGCGAGGCCGACGTGCCCGAGGACATCTTCGCGTTCCCCGACACGGAGGCGTTCCGCGGCGCCATCGGCTGCGCGCCGACCTACTCCTCGTTCCAGGCGTTCGTCACCGCGATGCGGGTGCTGAACGGCGAGGACCGGACCCGCGAGTGGCTGAACGCGATGCTCGACCTGGGGCTCGACACCTCCTACTCCGACGAGTTCCTCGTCTCGCAGGCCGTCGCGGACGGCGAACTCGACGCCGGCTTCGCGAACCACTACTACATCCAGCGGGTGCTCGCGGGCCGTCCGGACGCGCCGGTCGCGACGGCGTTCACCCGGAACGACGCGGGCGCCATCTTCAACGTCGCGGGCGCGGCGGCGCTCGACACCGCCGCCGACGGCGACCTCGCGGCGAACTTCGTCCGACATCTGCTCTCCGCGGAGGCACAGGACTACTTCGCGCGCGAGACGTTCGAGTACCCGCTCGTGCCCGAGGTAGAGCCGATCGGTCGGCTCCCGTCCGTCGACGAGCTGTCGCCGCCGGAGGGCCTCGACCTGACCGAGCTCTCCGACATCGAGGGGACGGTCGAACTCCTCCGGGACGTCGGCGCGCTCTGATGGCGACACGGAGCCGGCGCGGCGGTGAGGAAGACGGGTTCGGCGTCGCCGCGACGGTGACGAGCGGCGTCGTCGCCGCCCTCCTGCTCGTCCCGGTGGCGTACCTCGTCGCGCAGGCGGCGAGCGTCGGGCTTGGAGCGTCGGTGGCCATCCTCACCCGTCCGGACACGGTCCAGGTGCTGGTCAACAGCGTCGCGCTCGTCACCGTCGTCACCGCCGCCTCGGTGGCCGTCGGCGTCCCACTCGCGTACCTCACGGTCCGTACGGACCTGCCGTACCGGCGGGCGACGACGATTCTGGTCTCGCTCCCGCTGGTCGTCCCCTCGTACATCGGCGCGTTCGCGTTCGTCGCCGCCTTCGGTCCGCGCGGCGCGCTCTTGCGCCTGCTCGCGCCGCTGGGCGTCGAGCGCCTGCCCGAGATCTACGGGTTCGGGGGCGCCGCGCTGGTCCTCGCTCTCTACACCTACCCCTACGTCTACATCACCACCCGCGCGGCGCTGCGGGCGCTCGACGCCCGTCTCGTCGACGCGGCCCGGACGCTCGGCGAGGGGCCGGTCAGCGCCTTCCGGCGCGTGACGTGGCCGCGGGTCCGGCCCGCCGTCGCCGCCGGCTCGCTCCTCGTGGCGCTCTACGCCCTCGCCGACTTCGGCACACCCGCGATTATGCAGTTCGACGCGTTCACGCGGGTCATCTACGTCGACTTCACGGCCTTCCGACAGAACCGTGCCGCGCTCCTCTCGCTCCAGCTTCTGGCCGCCACGCTCCTGATCCTCGGTCTCGAGTCGATGGTCCGTAACGACGACCCGGTGTACGCCGGCGCCGGGAGCCGGAGCGGCGACCGGGTGCGACTCGGCCCGTGGCGCTGGCCGGCGTTCGTCGGCGCCCTCGCGGTGCCCGTCCTCGCGCTGGGCGTCCCGCTCGGCGTCCTGCTGACGTGGTTCGTCCGCGAGTCGGCGACGGCGGGCGGGACGCTCGCGACGGGTCCGGGCGTCGTCCTCAACTCCGTGAGCGTGGCGGCGGCGGCGGCGCTCGTCGCCGTCCTCGTCGGCGTTCCGGTGGCGTACGCCTCTGCGACGCGGGACTCGCGGCTCGCCGGTCTGTTCGAGCGGGTGTCGTACCTCGGCTACGCCGTCCCCGGCGTCGTCCTCGGCCTGGCGCTCGTCTATCTCGGTGTCAACGCCCTCGGGCCGGTCTACCCAACAATTGCGCTCCTGGTCGTCGCCTACGTCGTCCGGTTCCTCCCGCAGGCCGTCGGGTCGGTTCGCGCCGCGGTCCTCCAGGTGGACCCGGCGCTCCCGGAGGCCGCCCGGACGCTCGGTCGGTCGAGCGTCGGCGCGTTCCGTTCGGTCACGCTGCCCCTCGTCGCGCCGGGCGTCGCCGGCGGCGCCGCGCTCGTCTTCCTGACGACGATGAAGGAGCTCCCCGCGACGCTCCTGCTCCGCCCGGCTGGGTTCTCGACGCTCGTCACCCGCGTGTGGACTGCCCACTCCGACGGGTACTTCGGCGCGGCGGTCGTTCCGGCCCTCGTGCTGCTCGTCGTCTCCGGACTGTCGATGCTCGTCATCATCTCGCGGGAGGGGTACGATGTCAGATAGCGGGCTAACCGGGCGCGACGCGACAGCCGCAGACGTGTCGAGCGAGGCCCCGCCGCCGGACGCACCGACGGTGCTCGAACTCGACGGCGTGTCGAAGTCGTTCGGCGACGAGGCCGTGATAGACGACCTGTCGCTGTCGGTCAGGGAGGGGGAGATACTGACACTCCTCGGTCCCTCCGGCTGTGGCAAGACGACGACGCTCAGGCTCGTGGCCGGCCTCGACCGCCCCGACGCCGGGACCGTCCGCCTCCACGGCGAGACGGTGTCCGGGCCGGCGTCGCACGTCCCGCCCGAGGACCGCGGCGTCGGCGTCGTCTTCCAGGAGTTCGCGCTGTTTCCACACCTCACCGCCGCCGAGAACGTCGGGTTCGGCCTGCAGGACCGGCCGGCGGCGGAGCGCGAGACTCGCGTCGCGGAGCTGCTCGACCTGGTCGGACTGGCCGACCGGGGCGACGCCCACCCCGACGAGCTCTCCGGCGGCCAGCAACAGCGGGTGGCGCTCGCCCGCGCAGTCGCGCCCGAGCCCGCAGTCGTCCTCCTCGACGAACCGTTCTCGAACCTCGACGTCGACCTCCGGGTCGAGATGCGCGAGGAGGTTCGGCGCATCCTCAAGACGGCCGGCGTCACCGCCGTTTCGGTCACCCACGACCAGGAGGAGGCGCTGTCGATATCCGACCGGGTCGCCGTCGTCAACGACGGTCGCGTCGAGCAGTCGGGCGCCCCCGAGTCTGTGTTCCAGCAGCCCGAGTCGCGGTTCGTGGCGGGGTTCCTCGGTCACGCCGCCTTTCTGCCGGGCCGGGTCGTCGGCGGCGAGGTCCGCACCGGGCTCGGTCCGGTCGACAGGGCGCGCGTCGACGGCCTGACCGGTGCGTACGACCGCGTCGACGTCGACATCCTCGTCCGCCCCGACGACGTCCGTGCGGTTCCGGACGGCGACGCGCCGGACGGCCGTGTCCGGGCGCGGCGCTACCTCGGCCCGACGGTGCTCTACGAGGTCGAGCTAGAGGACGGCACGGCCGTCGAGTGTATGCACAACCACGACGAGTCACTGGCCCTCGGCGAACCGGTCGAGGTCGTTCTCCGCGCGGACCACGACCTCGCGTGGTTCCCGGCAGACCAGCGGGAGTAGCCGCGGTGCGGGACCGCGCCAGACGGCTCGTCCCTCCGGCGCTCGTCGCCCTCCTCGGCGGCGTCGCCGTCCTCGCCGTCGCCGTCGGCGTCTTCCCGCACCACTCGGTCAACGACGACGAGGCCGTCTACCTGACACAGGCCGCGATGCTCGCCGAGGGGCAGGTGTACCTCCGCCCCGGTCCGCTCGCCGGACTGGTCCGGCCGTGGTTCTTCGTCGCGGCGGAACGGGCCGGCGAGGCCGTCCTCTACTCGAAGTACACGCCGCCGACAGCGGCGCTGTTCGCCCCGTTCGTCGCGCTCGGGGTGCCGCGGGCTGCGCTCGCGCTCGTCGGCGCCGGCGTCGCCGCGGCGGGCTACGGCCTCGCCGCGCGGGCGTTCGACCGCCGGACCGGCGTCGTCGCGGGCGTCCTCGTCGTCGCCTCGCCGCTCTACCTGTTCACGACCGGCACCTTCCTGTCGTACGCGCCCGCGGCGCTCCTGAACGGCGCGTTCGCGCTCGCGTACCTCCGGGCGACCGCCCGCGACTCGCTTCGCTGGGGCGCGCTCGCTGGCGCGCTCGTCGGCCTCTCGTTCTGGACCCGGCCCTACACTGCGGTGCTGTTCGCACTCCCGTTCGTGGGTCACGCCCTCGTCCGGCTGTGGCGCGCCGAGACGCGGCGCGCACGAGGCGTGCCACTCGCCGTCGCCGCACTCGGGCTCTGTGGCGTCGGCGCGGCCCTCGCCTACAACGCCGCCGTCGTCGGGTCGCCGCTCACCTTCCCGTACCAGGCGTTCGCGCCGCGGGACGGCGTCGGCTTCGGGCCCCGCAGACTGCTCGACTACGGCGTCGACTACACCCCGGCGCTCGCGGCCCGGACGACGCTCGCGAACCTCGGCCTCCTCGTCGACTCTCTCGCCGGCGGTCCGCTCGGCGTCGGCGTCGCCCTCGCCGGCGCGGCGCTGGCGCTCGGCCGGCGCGAGGGCGAGACGCTCGTCGTCGGCCTCCTCGCGGCGCTCGTCCCCTGTGTCGTCCTCGGCGAGGCGTACTTCTGGGGGACGCTCAACGGCCTCCGAAACGGCCTGTTCGAACTGCTCGGCCCCTACTACCACTACGGCCTGCTCTACCCGTTCGCGGCGTTCGGCGCGCACGCGACAGTCCGGGCGGCGACCCGGGCCCGTGCCGTCTACGCGGCACCGGCGTCGCTCCGACCGTCGGCTGACCCGCGCCGCGTCCGCGTCGCCCTCCTCGTCTCGCTGCTCGTCGCCGCGCCCGTCGCGGGCGCGGCGGAGTACCGGGCCGTCGAGGAGCCGTACGACGCGAACCGCGAGCGGACGGCAGACCTCGCGGCGGCCTACGAGCCGTTCGAGTCGCGCGACCTCTCGGACGCCCTCGTCTTCCACCCGACGCCGTACGGCGACTGGTCGGCACACCCGTTCCAGCGCCTGCGGAACGACCCCGGCTTCGACGGCGACGTGGTGTACGCCTTCGACGGGGGGCCGGCAGCCGACTGGCGGGCTGTCGACGCGACGACCCGCCTGCCGTACCGGTACACATACCGGGGGACGTGGACGCCGGGCGAGGGTGACTCGGTCGTCCCGCAGCTCGTCGCCCTCGACGTCCGGACGGCGCCGCTGACCGCGACGACGACGGTCGGCGCACCCGACCGGGCGACCGGGCCCGCGTCGGTGCGTGTCGCGACGCCCAGCGGCGTCGCGCGCTACCGCGTGCCCGTCGACGGCGGCGCCGTGACCGTCCGGTGGCGCGTCGGCGACCGGGTTCGGGTTCTGGGCCACGAGGTCCGGGGCGGCGCGCCGCCGCGTGTCCCGCCGGGCGCGAGCGAGGCCGACCTCGCGGTGACGTTCGCGACGGCCTCCGGCGCGACGGTCACCTACCGACAGGAGGTGACGGTCAGCCGCGAGGGCAGCCGGACGCGGGCGCTGTGGCCGCCCGAGACGCGGGTCTGTCGGCTGACGCCCGACTGCGGGCGCGAGTCGACGTGGGTCGGGCCGGAGGGCGACTACCTCGACGGGGTGCGGGTATCGACGAGCGCCACGGCCCCGTGACCGCGCCGCTCGCGTCCCCGCTCAGTGTCGCTCCAGCACCACGGCGTCGCGCACCCGAACCCCGCCGGGGACGCCGACCTCGTCGCCCGTGAGGAGGTCGACCGGGTCGACGGCGGCGTCGAGCGAGACGGTCGCCGGCGTCTCGCCGAAGTTCAGGACGACCACGACCCGCCCGCCCCGGCCGAAGGCGACGACGCGGTTCGGCTCCGGCCCCGACTCGACGAGAGCGCCGACGGCGTCGAGGCTCGCGCCCGGGTCCAGCGCGTCGACACGGCTGTGGGTCCGGAGGACGCGGCGGACGTGGGCGCGAAGCTCCTCGTCGACGACGTCCTCGTCCCAGACGATGTCGTCGCGCCGCCCGAGCTGTGCGGTCTCCTGCCCGCCGTAGACGAGCGGGACGCCGGGGAGGGTGCCGACAGCGGCGGCGGCGGCGCGCGCGGCGGGCCGGCCACACGCCGCGAGGTAGCGCGTCTCGTCGTGGTTCTCTGCGTAGGTCAGGAAGCCCGCGTGGTCGGGAAAGCCCGCACGAGCGCGGCCGGCGACGGCGTCGACGGCGGCGCCAGCCGGCTCGTTGCCCTGCCCGACCTGTCGCAGACGGAAGTAGAGCGTCGAATCGAAGTGGACGTCGAAGACGAGGTGGGCGAACTCCGGGACGTACGGAATCGTCTCGTCGACGAGGAGAAAGTCGTCGTCGACAGCCTTCACACGGTCGCGCACCTCGCGCCAGAACGGCGTCGGGACGGCCCACGCCATGTCGACGCGAAAGCCGTCGACGAGCGGCGCCCACTCGTCGACGACGTCGAGGACGTGACGGCGGACGGCCAGCGTCGTGAAGTCCAGGTTTGCGATGTACGGCCAGTCGAAGTACGTCGCCGGCTCGCCGGAGTCCTGCCACTCGTACCAGTCGTGGTACGGCGAGTCGGGGTCGCCGTCGGCGTCCTGGAAGAACGGGTGCTCGCGCGCCGTGTGGTTACAGACCAGGTCGAACAGCACCCGCATCCCGCGGTCGTGGGCCGCCTCGACCAGCCGTTCGTACTCCTCGCGGGTGCCGAGGTCGTCGGCGACGGAAAAGAAGTCGACGGCGTTGTAGCCGTGGGCGTAGTCGTCGTTCTGGACGACAGGCGTCAGCCAGAGCGTGTCGACCCCGAGGTCGTCGAGGTAGTCGAGCCGTCCGGTCACGTCGGCGAGCGGACTCTCCCCCTCGTCGGGGTCGGCGAACGACCGGACGTAGGCCTCGTACACTGTCGCGTCGAGCCCCCACGCCGGCGGGTCGTTCGGCCGTTCGACGGTGGCGTCCCGGTCGCCGACGTCGAGGGCGACGACGTCGGGAACGGAGTAGCTCTCGCCCGGGTCGACGGCGACGGCGTGGACGCGCTGGCGTCCCGACGAGAGCGCCGTCCGGTCGACCCGGAGCGCGTGCCCCTCGACGGCGACGCCGTCGTCGTCGCGTGCGAGCCCGTCCCGGTCGTCGAGGAGGAACTCGACGGCGAGGGCGCCGGCGTCTCGCGGGTCGTCCGGATGGGTACGGGGCTCGGCGGCGACGACGACGGCGTCGTCCCTCACCGTCGCGTCGAGGCGGAGACGCGGCCGCCCGCCGCCCGCCGCCGGCGTCGCGTCGGGGTAGGGCGGCGTCGCCGCGTCGCCCTCGGGTTCCGGGACGCTCGTCACGCTCGCCTCGGCGCTCCCGCCGTCGTCGCCGCCCGACGGCGAACACCGCGCCGGAAACGCCCGTATCGTCAGCTCGTGGGTCGTCTCGGGAGTCTCGAGCCCTACACGGTAGCGGCCGGGGACGTCGGGGACGAGTGTCGTCACCGGGTCGGCTCCGACCGTCGCGTCCGAGCCCTCCGGGGCTGCGGTCACCGACCACGCGTACTCCGCGCTCGGGTCGGGGTCGCGCGGCGCGAGTTCGACGTCGTCGCCGACGGCGACGACACGGGGCGGACCGGGGTGGTTCACGCCCGGGGGTCTGCGCCTGCGCACTTCGGCGTTGTCATCGACGCCGACCGGCGGGTCTTTATTCCGGCAGACCCTCGGCGGTGCTATGCGATTACGGACCGCGCTGAACACGTACAAGCGCGCCCGTTCCGACCACGAGCGGTTTCCGGAGGAGACGAAGACGGTCGAGGGTGCGCTCTCCGGCCACGGCGACCGGCTGGTCCACGTCGGCCCGAACGGCGCGCTGCGCGACCACTCGACGCCGCTCTCGGGGCTCTCCGGCATCGACCGCTCGCGGCTGGGCGTCCGCACTCCGGCCGGCGTGACGTGGTTCGACGAGTTAGACGCCGTCCGCCAGCACTACTACCGCGAGACGACGCTCGTCGAGACGGAGTACGACGCCGGCACGTACACGGTCCACCAGTACGACCTGACGCTCGGGCGGGCACACTGCACCCACGTCGAGCTCCGTGGGTCGGTGCCCGAGGAGGCGAGCCTGACGGCGTTCCTGACGCTCGCCCCCGACAGCCGGGAGTCGAGCGTCGGTCGGCTCATCCACGAGCGCGGCGGTCCCGACGGCTCGACGGCGCTCGAGGTGTTCCACCGCGAGGAGCACGACTACGTCACCGCGTCGACGGGCCTGTCGGACGTCCGCGGACAGGTGCCAGAGCGGTTCGAGGAGCTGCTCGACGACGCCGCGTTCGAGTTCCCGCGGCAGGCGGCGATCCGGCGGTACGAGGACACCCACCTCTCGGGCGACGTCGTGGTGTCGGCGCCGCTGGAGCGCGCGGGCCGGGGCGTGCGGACGACGCTCGTGACACAGCTCTCCGACCACGGCGACGTCGGGCGGGAGGCGGCGCTCGCGGACCTGCGAAGCTGCGCGACCACCCACCAGAGCGCCGAGGCGCTGCGCGAGGCGGCGCGGGTCCGCGCCGACGTCGCCGTTGCCGAGACCGTCCCGCGGTCCGAGCAGGTGCGTGCGGACCTGCGCGCCCTGGACCTGCTGACGGCGCCGGCTGGCGCCCACGTCGCCGGACCGGAGTTCGACACGTTCTACGCCAACTCGGGGGGGTACGGCTACGTCTGGTTCCGGGACGACGCCCGCATCACCGGGCACCTGATGGACGCCGACGAGCGGTTCGACATCGGCGTCGACGACACGCTCGCCGACGCCGCGCGGCTCTACTGCCGGACGCAGCTCCCGGACGGGACCTGGCCACACCGGGTCTGGGGGTCCGACGGCTCCGTCGCCCCGGGGTGGGCGAACGCCACGCTCGAGGGGTCACAGAAGCCGGAGTACCAGCCCGACCAGACCGCGAGCGTGGTGGCCGTCCTCTCGCGCCTGCTCCGGAGCCGGCGCGACGCCCTCCCGGAGGCGCTCGTCCCCGAAGTTCGCCGGACCGTCGTCGCCGGCATCGACGGCCTCGACAGCTGGCTCGGTGACGACGGCCTCCCCGTGGCCTCGGAGAACGCGTGGGAGGACTCGATCGGTCGGTTCACCGGCACGGCGGGCGCGTACCTCGAGGCGTACAGCGAGGCCGCCCGCGCACCGCTCCGCGACCAGGTGCGCGAGCACGCCCGCGAGCAGGCCGACGCGACGTACGAGGCGCTCGCAGAGCGGTGGGACGAACACGAGGAGCGGTTCGTCCGCCGGGTGTACGGCGAGGAGCGCGACGCCAGCGCCGACGCAGACACGTTCGCGCTCGTCGACGGCCACGAGGCGTACGCCGCGCTGACCGCGCTCGACGGGCGCCGCGTCGAGCGGCTGACCGACCACGTCGAGTCGACGGTCGCGGCGCTCTACCACGAGGCCCACGACGGCGCGGTGCGCGGCCTCGCGCGGTACGAGGGCGACGGCTGGCGGCAGGCCGGCCAGTCCGAGCCGAAGCTCTGGTCGGTGACGACGGGGTGGGGCGCGCTCGCCGCGGCACGGCTCGCCGACCGGCGCGAGTCTCGCGGGGCGACGGCGGCGGCAGAGCGCCTCCGCGAGACGGCAGCAGACCTGTACGAGTCACTCGGCGCCGACGGCCCGTTCGCCTCCGCCGCCGGTCACCTCTCGGAGCAGGTGTTCGACGACGGCGAGCGCGACAGCGCGACGCCGATCGGCTGGGCGCACGCCCTGCGGCTGGCGACGACCGCACGGCTGAACGCCGCCGACGCGCTGCCGGCGGCGAGCGACGGGCCGGCGGGACCGGCCGAGCGGATGCGCTGGACGACGGGCGAGAAGTTCGGCATCGGCACCGTCGCGGACCACGACACGACCGACCCGTCTCGTGTCTGGTACACCCTGACCGCGGGCGCGCTGACCGAGCCGCGGTTCCCCCGCGTCGACATGATGAACCTGCGGACGCTCGACTTCCTCGTCGTCGACGCCGACGAGGAGTCGGCGTACACCGCGCGGACCCACCGCGAGCGCCGTGACCGGGAGGACGGCCTCGAGCGGCGAGCCGAGCCGACCGCCGACCGCGCGCTCTGCTACCGCCACGTCGTCCGCGAACCGGGCGACGGCCGGGGGCACGCGTGGCGCCTGACCGCGGAGTACGCCGCCGACCCGGACGGCGACGCGCTCCTCGCGGACGTCGAGTTCGAGTCAGACGACGGGAGCGACTACCGGGTGTACGTCGTCGGCGACGTCGCGCTCGCGAACGGCGGCGCGGAGGACCGGGGCCTGCGACTCGGCCGTCCCGGCGAACACCACCTCGTCGCACGGTCCGCCGCGGCGCACGACGCCAACCGGTCGCAGGCGCGCGAAGAGACGGTGGCGCTGTCGCTGACGTCTGCCACCCGGTTCACGTGGGCGACGGCGGAGACGGCTGGCAGCCAGCGGCTCGAGGCGCTGTTCGCCGACGGCGAGCGGCCCGAGCAGACGACCTCGACGGACGGGACGAACGTCGTCCTCGTCGGCGAGGTCGGCGACGGGACACGGGTGTCGGAGACGCTCGCGCTCGGGTTCGGCACGGAGTCCGACACCGCGGCGGCGCTCGGCGAGGCCCAGGGCGCGCTGACGGCGGGGTTCGAGGACGTGCGCTCGGGCTACGCCGCGTCGTGGCACGACTACCTCGACGACGTCGACGTCCCCGACAGCGTGGCCGACGACCCCGAGCTCCGGCGCCAGTACGACACCGCGACGATGACGCTCCGGGCCTGCGAGGACAAGCAGTACCGGGGCGCGAGCGTCGCCTCGCCCTCCGTCCCGTGGGGGGAGGGCGTCGTCATCGACGATACGCGGGGCTACGGCTACAACTTCGTGTGGTCGCGCGACCTCTACCAGGTGGCGACCGCCCACCTCGCGGCGGGCGACGTGACGACGCCAGCCGACGCGCTGTCGTACGTCTACCACCACCAGCAGGACGAGCGAGGGTTCATTCCGCAGAACACCTACCTCGACGGCCAGACGCGCTGGGGCGGCGAGCAGATGGACAACATCTCCTACCCCGCGGTGCTGGCGTACCTCCTCGCGGAGCGCGGCGTCGGGTTCGAGGAGGCAAACTACGCCTACCGACATCTGAAGCGGTCGGCGGACTACGTCGCGCGAAACGGCCCGGCGACCGCACAGGAGCGGTGGGAGGAGGAGGCCGGCTACTCGCCGTCGTCGATCGCCGCGGAGGTGGCGGGACTGGTCTGTGCGGGCGCACTCGCCGCCGATGCGGGCCACGACGCCGACGCCCTCGTCTGGACCGCGCTGGCCGACGACTGGGCCGCGAACGTCGAGGCGTGGTGTGCCACCGCGACGGGCGGCGAGCGCTACGACCTGTCGGCGCCGTACTACGTCCGGGTGACCCGCGACGGCGACCCGAACGCCGGCCACCGGCGGACGCTCGCGAACGCCGGCCCGACGCTCGACGAACGCGACGTCATCGACGCGGGCTTTCTCGACCTGGTGCGTCTCGGCGTCAGGTCGGCGGACGACCCGGTCGTGCGGAACTCCGTCGACGCCGTCGACGAGGTGATTCGCGTCGAGACGCCGGCTGGCCCCGGCTTCTACCGCTACAACGGCGACGGCTACGGCGAACGTGGCGGCGACGACACCGGCGCGCCGTGGACGCCGGAGACGGGCGGCGTCGGGCGGCTCTGGCCGCTCCTGACCGGCGAGCGCGGCGAGTACGCGCTCCGGGCCGGCGACGACGAGGACCCGGCCGACCTGCTCCGGACGCTCGCCGGCTTCGCCAACGAGGGCCGGATGCTCCCAGAACAGGTGTGGGACCGGGCGACCGAGACGGAGTACGACTGGACGTTCGGCGAGGGCACCGGGTCGGCGACGCCGCTGGCGTGGGCTCAGGCCGGCTTCGTCCGACTCGCGCACGGCGTCGACGCCGACGGCCCCGTCTGTACGCCGTCCGTCGTCGAGGAGCGCTACGGCGACGGCGGACCGCCGGACTGGCCGGCGCTCCGGGTCGAGACGCGGTTCGTCTCCGGGCGCCTCGTCGTCGAGGGCGAGACGGACGCGGCGGTCGTCGCGGTCCGGACCCCGGCCGACGCGGCGCTCGTCGAGCCAGAGGGCGGCGAGTTCGCGGTCGAACTCGGCGTCGAGGCGGGCGAGAACCTGCTGACCGTCGCCGCCGGGACGAGCACCGACGTCCGCGAGGCCGGCACCGCGGTCGTCCGGCGCCGGCTCTGAACCCGGGGCTTTTGCGCGCCCGCCGCAAAGGAGCCGCGTGTCGACCTACACCCGTCGGACGCGTGTCGAGGCACCGCTCGCGGCGGTCTGGGACTTTCACTCGCACATCGAGGGGCTGGAGGCGCTGACGCCGGGCTGGACGAACCTGCGCGTCGAGGCAGTCACCGGGCCGGACGGCGACCCCGACCCCGACGTCCTGGCGGCGGGCAGCCGGATTCGGCTCTCCGTGCGCCCGTTCGGGGTCGGACCGCGCCAGCAGGTCGTCTCGCTCATCACCGACCGCGAGTCGGGCGACGGCAGCGCTCGCTTCGTCGACGAACTGGTCGAGGGCCCGCCCGTCGCGTGGGAACACACGCACAGCTTCTTCGCCGACGGCGACGAGACGGTCGTCCAGGACCGCGTGGCGTACGACCTCCCGACCGCCGTCGGGGGCGCGCTCTCGCCGCTCGGCCGTGTCGGTCTCGGGCCGCTCTTTCGGTACCGGCACCGCCGGACCCGGGAGCTACTGGAGGGGCCCGGTTCGCCGGAGCGACCCGTGTGAACGCGTACCGGGCGAAAAAATATTAAGGATAGAACGACGAGACTGCGCTATGGCGACAGGCCAGCGCACGGCGTCGTACCACGTGTGCAGCTGCGGGGAGAGCTTCGACACGACGGAGGCGCTCCTCGCGCACGCCCGAGAGGACCACGGGCTCTGGGTACACTGACACCTGCGCGCCCGATGCTGCCGTCGCCCGCGAGTTCCGTGGCGCGCCAGAGCAGCCCGTGAGCGTCACCGTCACCGTCCTCGGAGACGATGGAGACACGCTCGTCGAGACGACACGCGGGCGAGTGCTCCGCGACGTCCTCCGCGAGAACGACTGCTCGCCGTACACCCGGCTGACGGCGCGAGCGAACTGCGGCGGCCGGGGGCTCTGTGCCACCTGTGGCGTCCGGGTGCGCGAGGGGTCGGCCCCGCCGACACACTGGCACGACCGTCTCGCGGACTGGGCCGGCTACCCGCGGCTCTCCTGTCAGCTGACGGTGGACGACGACCTGGTCGTCGAGATTCCAGACAAGCGGGTGTGGGGCGGACGCGAGTAGCGGCGTCCGGACGGCGAGACCGCCGGCCACGACCGCTGTCGTGACCCCGAGAGGCCGTCGGCTGGAGCGGCTGCTACACGAACAGGAGCGGTGACATCGCCGCCGCTCCGGCGCCGAAGCCGAGAACCAGCTCCCGGTAGCCGCCGTTCGGGAGCGCTCTGCCGGCCTCGAGCGCCTCCGGAACGAACTCGGTCGCGACGAGATACACCATCGCACCGGCGGCGAACCCGTAGCCGAACGGGAGAAACGACTGCGCCCAGGTGACGAACGCGTACGCGACGACGGCCCCGACCGGCTGCGGGAGACTCGAGAAGACCGCCGCGCCGACCATCCGCCGGTTCGAGAGGCCCATCGCCCGCATCGGGATGGCGATCGCCGTTCCCTCGGGGACGTTGTGGATCGAGATCGCGACGGTCATGAACACGGCCAGCACGGGAACGGAAGCCCCGAGGACCGCGATCCCCCCGTCGAGGCCGAGTTCGGCGAAGGAGACGCCGACGGCGACGCCCTCCGGGAAGCTGTGGATAGTGAGGATCCCGAGGATGAGCAGGAGCGTCTTCGGGTCGCCCTCGGCCACCGCCCGCGCCTCGACGGCGTGGTCGTCGCCACCCTCGTCCGTCTCTGCTGTCGGTGTGTCGGTGGCGTCGTCGCCACGGGCGTCGGTCGCACCGACGTCGACGCGGTCGAGCAGCCGGTCGCCGACCTCGACGAGGGCGACGCCGGTCAGCAGTCCGGCGATCATGAGTCCCGGAACCTCGCCCGCGGCGTACGCCAGCCCCTCGGCGACCAGGCCCACCAGCGACACCGTGATCATGATTCCCGACGCGAACCCCCAGAGGCCAACGTCCCAGCGGCTGCTAAACTCGTCGACGAAGAAGAACGGGAGCGCTCCCAACCCCGTCGCTATCGCGGTGACGAGTCCTGCGAGGAAGACGAGGACGACGCTCTCGACGATAGCCCTACTTTGTGCTCGATATTAAAGATAATTCCGAAAGTCAAAAACTATGTTCGGCTAGCCAAAATCACTGCCGGGCCGAGCGGCGCGCGTCGACCGTGTCCGGCTTCGTAGGGCGACACCGCCGTGTGCGTCACCGACCGGTTCGGCACACTCGTCGCCACACCCGGCGCCGGCACCGACCCGCCCGTGTGTCCGGGGCGCCGTCGCTTCGACTCACGGGAGCGGCTTCCGCTCCGGCCAGACGAGGATCCCCCCCAGTCGAACGAGCCGAGACGACTGCGCCCTCCGTTCGCGCGCTGCGACTCGTCGGCTCGACTCGGGGTCGGAACCCA
>JAQCMY010000166.1 GCA_028274865.1 Haloferacaceae archaeon
CCCCGTGACGGGCCTGTCACGGGCGACGGGCCGTCGCCGAGACGGCGCTACGGGCGACGATGCCGCGAGGCCGGCGAGAAGCGTCACGACGGCTCCAGAGTGGTCCCTGCTGGTGGGGACTCGGTTAAGTGCACACGGAGCCGACAAGAGAGCGCACGCGAGACGCTCGAGACGGACGCACCGGGCGGGCGCCGAGTGTACAACGGGCGTCGACCACCACGCGATTCCACACATGACCCTCAGGCCAGCGGCGATACGCGACCACGACAGACGCGCACCGGGCAGCGACGAGACCGAGACCGCGACCTTCGGGCTCGGCTGTTTCTGGGGTCCGGACGCGGCGTTCGGTGCCCTCGACGGCGTCGTCCGCACGCGGGTCGGCTACGCCGGCGGGACGAAGCCGGACCCCTCGTACCACGCCCTCGGCGACCACACGGAGGTCTTCCAGGTCGACTACGACCCCGAGGTCGTCTCCTACACCGACCTCCTCGACCGCGCCTTCCGGCGCCACGACCCGCACAGCCAGCCCCGGGCGACGCAGTACCAGAACGTCGTGTTCGCGGCGACGCCGGCACAGCGGGACGCGCTCGACGCGTACCTCGGGGCGAACGACCTCGACCCCGACGGGATCCAGACGCGGGTCGAGCGGCTCTCGCGGTTCTCCCTCGCCGAGGACTACCACCAGAAGTACAGCCTCAGGTCGCGCGAGCAGCTCGTGGCGCCGTTCGACGAGGCGGGCTACGACGACGACGACCTCCGCGAGTCGCCGGCGGCTGCCGTGCTGAACGGGGACGCAGCCGGCCACGAGGTCGCCACGGACACCGGGCTAGAGCCGGCAGACAGCCGGACGTCCCGGAGCAGGTGAGGCCCGACGCCGCACTGCACGGAGCCGCGCCTCGCGGTCCGCCACCGCTCGTCAGCCCGCCGGGTCGACACGGGAGCGCCGTCGCCACGCTGGTGACGGGGCCGGCGCTCGTCACGGATCGATACCGCAGGATTCCAGAACAATAATCACAGACGGACCACTATCTGAGTACGTCTAGCGATGCACGACAACGAGATGGCGTCGGACGCGAGCGAGTACTGGGACCGCCGCCGCGAGATCACGCCGTCGCCGGAGCGGCGGTTCGTCGCCGACGGCGACTCGCAGCTCGCGCTCATCGTCGACGTCTCGGACTCGCCGGTCGCCGAGGCGTACGGTCGTCTGCGCGACGACCTCGACGACTTCGACTGCGTCCGCTCGACGCCTCGCGCCGGACTCCACCTCACGGTCAAGCTGTTCAGCCGAACGACGGCGGCGGACGAGCCGGCGCCGACCGACGACGTCGACGACGCGGTACACGACATCGCCGCCGAACACGGTCCGTTCGAGGCGGCGTTCCCGCGGCTCAACGTCTTTCCGGACACCGTCTACGCCGAGACCGAAACCGACGGCGTGCTCTCGGCGCTCAACACGGCGCTGTGCGAGCGGACGTGGGCAGCGACGAGCAGCCGCGACGCCGGGCAGTTCGTCCCCCACCTCACGCTCGGCTACCTCACGAGCGCGGAGGGGTACGACCGGCTCGTGGACTTCCTCGAGCGGCGACGCGACCTCTCGTTTCCGACCGCCACCGTCGACGAACTGTCGCTGGTCGCCTACGACGGCGCCTCGAACTGGCGGTCGGCGGCGACGACGATTCGGACCTACTCGCTCTGACGCCGTCTCCGTAGCTCCGGCTATCGGGCGCCCGACAGGCCGTCCCGCGGCGCCGGGCCGACAGCCGCTGGCAACACCGAGTAGCGGCTGTGTCGAGACGTCAGTCGTCGGGACGCTGCCACCGACGGCGGGCCTCTGCCCGCGTGTGGACCTCGTCTAGCTGTCTCGCAGCCTCGAAGGCGGCGTCTTCTGGGCTCATCAGCTCCCCGTAGACGGGCACCGGTGAAAGGGACCACCGACCGGTTTCAGTATCAGAACACGTGCACGTCGCGTTCGTCCCTGACCGTTGGCGCCGAGACGACACTCGCCGACCGGCCTCCCTGCCAGCGGGGCGGTGGGCGGGCCCTCGCGCCGGGTGGACTCAGGGCTCCGCTCCGTCGTCGTCCTCCGGGTAGACGTAGTTGCCGTCGAACGACATCCCCGTGCAGTTCGGAAACTCGTCGGCCTCGGGACAGCCCGCACAGTCGGCTGTCGCCGTGGCGGCCTTGTAGCCGACGTAGGGGAGCAGAAACCCGACGAAGAGCGCGGCGGTCTCCAGTCGGGCCGCCGGCCGAAGGAGGAACGGGAGGGCGACGACGGCGAGTCCGACTGCGAGGAGTGCCTTGCCGACGATGCGGACCCGGCTGCTTCGACGGCCGGGTGTCGCCTTCGCGAGCAGCAGCGGGCAGAGGAGTGCGACGCCAGCCGCGTGGAGCGCAGCCGTCGGGAGCGCGTAGAGAGCGGCCCCGGGCGCGAGCAGTCCCCCGAGCGTGAGCGCCAGCAGCGAGACGAATCCGACCGGGTAGACGACGAAACAGCCCATACACACCTGCTGTCCGTAGAGCTCGAACGTGTGGTGGTCGTAGTACTCGCAGCTCGGGTGGTGCGCGAGCAGGAGCGGGTCGCGCTCCCCGACTGCCCGGAGCAGCTGCCGGAGGGGGTTCCGGATCACCGGTACTGGTCGAGCTCCTCGTTGCAGTAGCTACACGTCGAGGCGCCCGCGCTGACCGTCTCCTTGCACTCCGGACAGACGACCACCTCCTCGCGGTTGTCCAGGTAGTAGTACACCCCGAACGGCGGACAACAGAGGATGGCGACGATTATCCAGCCCGTGTCCCCGGTGAACGAGTACGTCTGCTCCAGCGACGACATCGCCGGGTCCTATCACTCGAAATGGATTAAACGCTGCCACGAGTGACCGCCAGAGGCAATCCGGCGCGGCGCGAGACGGGGTGCGAGCGGCTGTCCCGGCATCGGGCCGTCTGCCACACCCGGGTCGACGGGTCGGCTCACCGGAGCACGTCTGCTGCCGGACAGACGGGCGAGGTGACGTCCCCGGCCGGCGTCGCAACCGGAACGCATATTTGAGTTTAGGCGAACCTAAATACGTGACGAGTGACCACGCAACACGGGAGACGCCGGCGCGGCGCGGCGCCGTCGACCGCGACGTCGTCGTCGTCGGCGGCGGTGTCGCCGGCCTCTCGGCGGCGACGTTTACCGCCCGGCACGGACTGGACACGCTCGTGGTCGACGCGGGCGGGTCGATCCTCCGGCGAAACGCACACCTCGCGAACTTCCCGGGGTTTCCGGCGGGCGTCAACCCCCGTCGGCTGCTGGACCTGCTGGACGAACAGGCCGCGAACGCCGGCTGCGAGCATATAGAGGCGACGGTCACCGGGGTCGACCGGACCGAGGACGGGTTCGCCGTCGCCACCGACGGAGGCGACCGGGTAGACACGGCGTTCGTCGTCGCCGCCACGAAGAACACGACCGACTACCTCGCCGGGGTCGACGGCGTCGGGGTCGTCGACCGCGGGAAGACGTTCGTCGACGCCGACGAACGCGGGCGGACGGGGGTGGACGGGCTGTACGCCGCGGGACGGCTGGCAGCGAAGCCACACCAGGCAGCCGTCTGTGCCGGCCACGGCGTGGAGGTCGCGGTCACGCTGCTGGAGGACGACGACCGCCCGTTCTACCACGACTGGACGGCTCCCGACGGCTACTTCACCGACCGTGGCCGCGACCTGCCCCCCGGCTGCGAGGAGATCGACGAGGCCGAGCGCGCCGACCGCGAGGCGACGGCCCGCGCGGCGATGCGCGACCGGTTCGCCGAGCCCCACCCGGACGACCAGGTCACGCACCCGACGCTCCGCGACGAGTAGCCGTCGGTCGCGCCACCACTCCGACAGACGCCGGAGAGCCCGAGTCCGTCGGCGGAGCCCGGACGAACCGCTCGCGCAGGGAGCGCCGACCGACGCGGCGGTACGACAGCGATTCGGGAGGTCCTGCCCACGACGTCGGTGCCCGCTCGAACACCCGGAAACGATTGCTGTTACCTGCGACGTGATACGTGGCCGGGAGTACGAATCTCGTGTGCGATTACGCGCGCTGGGCGAGTGGTACTCGTCACTCGCTCGGGGATGGCGAGCGTGTCTGTTGGCGGCGCTACTCGTGATCGGCGTGGTCGTCGTCACCGGTGTATGACGACGGGGTTCAGGCGCATTCTTCCCGGCGTATTGGTGCTCGCAGGTGTCGCGTTCGTCGCGCGAGCGCTCGGCGCGATGCCGTACGTCACGCCGCTGGTGCTCGCAATCGGTATAGGAGCAACAGTTGCCAATACCACGGGCGTGCCACGGCCTGTAGAGGCGGGGATAGCCAAACACTCGCTGCTGCTGGAGACGGCGATCGTGCTTCTCGGTGCGAGCCTGTCCCTGAAGACGGTGATCGACGCAGGGCCGCGTATCCTCGCTCTCGTCGCCGGCATCGTGGTGTTCGGAGTCGCGCTCCTCACGCTGCTCGCCCGCGTTGCCGGCCTGGACAGGCGTATGGGCTCGCTGCTGGCAGCAGGCTCGAGTATCTGTGGCGTCTCGGCGGTCGCCGCCGTCGCACAGACGTGCGAGGCCGACGAGACACAGATCGCACACGCAGCCGCGACGATTCTACTGTTCGACGCGATAACGCTCGTCGTGTTTCCAGCCGTCGAGCGGGGGCTGTCCGTCACGCCACAGTTCTACGGCGTCTGGATCGGGCTCTCGATGTTCTCGACGGGCCCCGTCGCTGCCGCGGGGTTCGCCCACTCGACCGTCGCCGGCAGGTGGGCCACGGTGACCAAACTGGCCCGGAACACCCTGATCGGCGTCGTCGCGGTCTGGTATTCGATCCGCTACACTGGACGTGGGGCCGGGCCGACCAGCCCGACGGTCGGTCGGGTGTGGACGGACTTTCCGAAGTTCCTCGTCGGGTTTCTCCTCCTCGCGACGGTCGCGAACACGGGCGTGTTGCCGGCCGAGGTGATCGCGCTGATCGCGGAGACCTCCGACCTGCTGTTCCTGCTCGCGTTCGCCGGACTCGGGTTCGAGATCCGTCTCGACCAGATGCGTAACACCGGGGTCGTCCCCGTCGTCGTCGTCGGCACGTATCTCGTGGCCGCGAGCGCGGTCGCGTACCTGCTCGTGTCGCTCGCGATGTAGGCGCCGAGGGGACCGCGATCTCGGCTGTGGCGCGGCCCGGTGGACGACGGCGTCGGGGAGACCGTGTCACCGCCGGCCTCGGCGACACGGACGACATCGCCGACGTCGTCTACCGGCTCTCCGAGGAGGGGGTGTCGCTGCTCGTCGTCGAACACGACCTCGGGTTCGCGTTCGACGTCAGCGACCACACCTACATCGTCTACGAAGGCAACATTGTGGCCGACGGCCCGAGCGAGACGGTCCGGAACGACGACGAGATCAAGCGCACCTATCTCAGCGTCTGAGTCGCCGCCCGTCCGGGGGTATTTACCGGTCCAGACAGACCGTGAGACATATGTCACCGAGGGCAGCCGAGTACGACGTCGTCGTCGTCGGCGTCGGGGCGATGGGGAGTGCGGCGACGTACCACCTCGCCCGCCGTGGCCACGACGTGCTCGGCCTCGAGCGGTACGACGTCCCGCACTCTCGGGGGTCCTCACACGGCGTCACGCGAATCGTCAGAAAGACCTCGTACGAGGACCCTGCCCACCTCCCGCTCCTCGACCGGGCGTACGAGCTCTGGCACGACCTCGACGAGTCGGCGACGAGCGACCTGATCCACGGGACGGGGTACGTAGCAGCCGGGCCGCGGGACGGCGACCTGTACCGAGGGGCCGTCGAAGCCTGCCGGACACACGACCTGGAGCACGAGGTGCTGACGGGGGCGGCGCTCGGCGACCGGTACCCGGGGTACGACCTGCCGGCGGAGTTCGGCGCCGTCGTCCAGCCCGACGGTGGGTTCCTCCACGCCGAGCAGTGTATCGTCGCTCACGTCGAGGCGGCACACCGCCACGGCGCCGACGTCAGGGCGCGCGAGGCGGTGTCGGGCTGGGAGACGACCACGAACGGCGTCTCGGTCCGGACCGAGAAGGGGCGGTACACCGCGGACGAACTCGTCGTGACCGCCGGCGCGTGGGCGGGGGAGGTGGTGCCAGAACTGGAGACGACTGCCGTGCCGGAGCGGCAGGTACTCGGATGGTTCCAGCCGACCAGCCGCGAGGACTTCCAGCCGGAGACGTTTCCCGTCTGCTCTATCGCCTCCCCGGAGGGCCACTTCTACGCGACGCCCGTCTACGGCGTCCCGGGGCTCAAGCTCGGCAAACACCACCACCTCGGCGAGACGGTCGACCCGGACGACGTCGCCGACCCCCGTCCCGCCGACGAACGGGTGCTCCGGTCGTTCACCGAGCGGTACCTCCCCGGCGCCGCGGGGCCGACGATGGGCCTCGACACCTGCCTGTACACGAACTCGCCCGACGGCGAGTTCGTCGTCGACGTCCTCCCGGACGACCCCCGCGTGACGGTCGCAGCGGGGTTCTCCGGCCACGGCTTCAAGTTCTCGCCCGTCGTCGGCGAGGTGCTGGCAGACCTGGCCGTCCACGGCGAGAGCGACCACCCGACCGACCGCTTCTCGCTCGACCGGTTCGACGGCGCCGGGTCGGTCCTGGGGTAGAACCAGCAACGGGTTCCGGGAGTCCGGGGCGACGGCAGGGCGGCACCGTACCCAGCCGGTTTTTCCGGTCGGCCCCGAGTGGCCGACGTGGCAGAGCAGTTCACATCGTTCGACGAACTGGTGGCGGGGGCCGAGGCCGCGTCGTTCGACGCGCCGCCGGCGCTCGTCTGTAACGCGCACATCACCGGGCTCGGCGTCGCGCGGGCGCTCGCCGCACACGACGTCCCCGTCGTCGCGCTCGACCGGGTCGGCGACGGGGTCGCGCCGCCCTCGACGGCTGTCGACCTGGCCGGTCGCGTCACCTACCCGCTCGACGACGCCGGAGGGTTCCGGGCCGACCTCGAGCGCCTCGCCGCGGCGCTGGACGACGACCCGGTCGCGTTCGGCTGCATGGACGAGTGGGTCCACGCCCTCGCGGCGACGCGACCCGACGGTGTCCGGCTCCCGTTCGCAGCCGACCGGATCGACGCCGTGCTGGACAAGACCTCGCTCTACGAGACCGCCGACCGACTCGGGGTTCCGTACCCCGAGACGTACCGGGTCGCGGAGACGGTCGACACGGCGGCGGACGGGGGACTGCCCGCCGTCTCGGCAGAGACCGCGGTCGACACACTCGGGGTCCCACTGGTAGTCAAGCCGGCGCGGAAGCGCGCGTTCGAGGAGGTCGTCGGGACGAACGTCGTCGAGGTCGAGAACGCGGACGAGCTCCACGAACTCGTCGAGACGGCCCGGCGGGCGGACGTCCGCGTCATGGCACAGGAGCGGGTGTCGGTTCGGGGCGGTGCCGACCGGTCCTACGGCTCGTACGTCCGGCCGACGGGCGAGGCGATCGGCGTCGTCGGCGCCCCGACGCGGTATCCGGCGACCTACGGGACGTCGTGTCTCGTCGAACGCGTCGAGGCGCCGACAGTCGCCGACCGCGCCCGCGAGGTGCTCGAGGCGACCGGCTACCACGGGGTCAGCGAGGCCGAGTTCGTCTACGACGACGACCGGGACGAGTACGTCCTCCTCGACGTGAACACGCGACCGTGGAAGTGGATCGGACTCCCGGTCGCCGCCGGGGTCGACCTGCCGTACGCCGCCTACGCCGACGCCGTCGGCGAGTCGTACGAGCCGGCGCCGGCGACGGACGCGACGTGGGTGTACCTCCGGGACTACCTCGCGCGGCTGGCCGACGGTGCTCCGGACCGGCTGACCGAGGCGCAGTGGACCGCCCTCGTGGCCGGCGCCGTCGACGACGACCAGACGCTGACGACCGGCGTCTACTCGCCGGCAGACCCGGGACCGGGCTACCGGCTGCTCCGGACCGAGTTCGGCGAGACCGACTACTACTGCGCCTGCTGAGCGCGACACGTCCGC
>JAQCMY010000174.1 GCA_028274865.1 Haloferacaceae archaeon
ACGAGATCGCCCACGCCTCCGACCGGCTCTCCTCTATCATCTTCGGTCCCGGCGACTACTCCGCGGCGATGGGGACGCCCGGACTCGACATCGGGCAGTTCCCGGAGTACCCCGGCCACTACTGGCACCACGCGCTCTCCGAGTGTAACGCCGCGGCGAAGTCCGCCGGCCTGCCGTGTCTCGACGGGCCGTACGCCGACATCGAGGACGCCGAGGGCTTCCGCGAGTCCGCCGAGAACGCCAACATGATCGGCTGCGACGGTAAGTGGGCGATCCACCCGTCGCAGATCGAGATCGGCAACGAAGTGTTCGCGCCGGACCCGGAGACCGCCGAGCGCGCCAAGCGCATCGTCGACGCCTACGCCGAGGCGATGGAGGAGGGCAAAGGCGCCGTGAGCGTCGACGGCCAGATGGTCGACGAGGCGACCAACAAGATGGCGCAGGACATCGTCGAGACCGCCGAGGCCGCCGGCATCCTCTGAGGCCGCGTCCGACTTCGAGCAGTTCTTTTTATCGGCTCCGTCGGCTCCGGAGCGTGCCGTTCACACGTCTCCGACGTGCTGTCACCTTTGATTCACGACAAACGCTTACTCGACGGGCTCCGGGAGGAACGGCGCCGGGTCGTCGTGGACGAACCGCACGGTGTCGTCGTTCAGTCGGCGACAAAAGAGGCGCACGGTCCCCGCGTCCCTGATCGATTCGATCGTCTCCGCCGCCTGGCTCGGGTCGTAGTACGCGGGGACGAACACGGCCGTCTCGCTCTCGGGAGCGAGCTCGGCGACGAGCACGTACACCAGCCCGTCGCCCTCCGCCCGGAACACCTCGACGTCTCGGAACTCCCGGTCGTCGACGAGCGACTCGAGGTCCTCGAACTCCGGGCCGGGGAGGACGACGTCGAGCCCGGTCCGACGGTCCGAGTCGACGAGAACCGAGTCCCCAGGGTGTAGTTCGAGCGTCGTCCACCCGCGCGCTCGGTACTCCGCCGCGGTCGCCTCCATGTCCTCCATGACCGCGGACCACCCGTCTCCGACCTGTGCGTTCGTGGGCGCGCCGTCGCCTGCGGGGCCGCTCATACTGTGAGACGCTCCGGTAGTCGTATAAAGGTTCCACTGTCCCCAAAGATATTTTTCCGTCAGGCGCGCTACCGCCGGCAGTGACTGACCTCCTCTCGCTTTCGTCGCTCCGGACCCAGTTCAGAACCGAACGGGGCGCGGTCAAGGCCGTCGACGGTATCGACCTCTCGATAGAGCACGGTGAGACCGTCGGTCTCGTCGGCGAATCCGGCTCCGGGAAGAGCGTCACCGCCCTCTCGGCGATGGACCTCGTCGACGACCCCGGCGAGGTCGTCGGCGGCCGGATCACCCTCGCGGATCCGGCGCTCGCCGCCTCCCTCCTCGAGGAGTTCGACGGCGCGTACGTCCCGTACCCGTCCGGACTGGTCGACGCGATCGCGGCCGTGAGCAGTGACCTCCGCGCCGGACGACGCGTCCCCGACACGGCGGCGGAGCTCCGCGGAATGGTCGACGACCTCGCCGACGAGGCGGACCCCGACGACCTCGCGAGCGACCTCGCGACCGCCGCCGATCGCCTCGCGGACGGCGCCGACCCGACGGCCGTCGGCGACGACCTCGAGGCGGCGCTCGCCGACGCGGTCGACGGCTTCGTGTTCCTCGACGCCGACGCCCGCGAGCGGATCCGCGACGGCGCGAAGCCGAGCGACGTGGAGGTCACCGAGGGGATCGTCGACGTGACGGCCGCACCCGAGGCGGCCGTCCGTCGGGTCCGCGGCGGCGAGATGGGCATGATCTTCCAGGACCCGATGACCTCGCTCAACCCGGCGGTCACCATCGGGGAGCAGATCGCCGAGTCGCTGCGGCTCCACCGGTACGGCGGGCAGAAGCGCGACTCGTGGCTCAACGGGATCCGCGAGATACTCCCGAAGGCCGGGGGCCGCGACGGCGACGAGGAGGTGATGGACGAGGTCGTCAGAATGCTGCAGGCGGTCGGCATCCCGGAGGCGAAACAGCGCGTGGACGACTACCCGCACGAGTTCTCCGGTGGGATGCGCCAGCGCGTGCTCGTCGCCATCGCGCTCGCCTGCCGGCCGAACCTCCTCATCGCCGACGAGCCGACGACCGCGCTCGACGTGACGATCCAGGCGCAGATCCTCGACCTGATCGACGACCTGCAAGAAGAGTTCGGGATGTCCGTCCTGATGATCACCCACGACCTCGGCGTCGTGGCCGAGACCTGCGACCGGGTGGCCGTGATGTACGCCGGCGAGATCGTCGAGGAGGGGCCCGTCGAGGAGATATTCGCCAATCCGAGCCACCCCTACACGTACACCCTGCTCGAGTCGATCCCCACCGAGGAGAAGGAGCGGCTGACCCCGATCGAGGGGAACGTCCCCGACCTGATCGACATGCCCGAGGGGTGCCACTTCGCGCCGCGGTGCCCGTGGGCCGAACCGCAGTGCCGCGAGGGAGAGATCCCGTTCCTCCAGCACGGGGGGGAGGACGTCGACCACCGGTCGAAATGCGTCCACGACGAGTTCGACAAGGCCGCCTACGGAACCGACGGCGTCGAGGCCGGCGCCAGGTCCGCGATCGGCGAGCCGCTCGTCGAGGTCCGCGAGATGCGGAAGTACTACGAGCAGGAGGCGGGCCCGCTCGATCGGGTGTTCGGCACCGGCGATCCGAGCGTCAGGGCCGTCGACGGGGTCGACCTCGACGTGCGCGAGCGGGAGACCCTGGGGCTCGTCGGCGAGTCCGGCTGCGGGAAGTCCACGGCGGGGCGCGCGATCCTCCACCTGGACCCGCCGACCGACGGCACGGTCGTGTTCGCCGGCGAGGACCTCGGATCGCTCTCGAAGTCGGAGCTCCGCAAGCGCCGGAAGGACATGCAGATGGTCTTCCAGGACCCGATGTCGAGCCTCGACCCGCGGATGACCGCCGGCCAGACGATCATGGAACCGCTGAAGATCCACGACCTCGCCGACGGACGCCGCCGCCAGCGCGTCTTCGAGCTGATGGACGCGGTCGGGTTGGAGCGCGGTCAGTTCGGCCGATACCCCCACGAGCTCTCCGGCGGCCAGCGCCAGCGGGTCGGCATCGCGCGGGCGCTGGCGGTCGACCCCGACTTCATCGTCGCGGACGAGCCCGTGTCCGCGCTCGACGTCTCCGTGCAGGCGCAGATCATCAACCTCCTGGAGGACCTCCAGGAGGAGTTCGGGCTCACCTTCCTGTTCATCGCCCACGACCTGAGCGTCGTCCGTCACATCTCCGACCGGGTTGCCGTGATGTACCTCGGCGAGATCGTCGAGGTCGCCGAGACGGACGAGCTGTTCGAGACGCCGAAACACCCCTACACGCAGGCGCTGCTGTCCGCGATTCCGGAGCCGGACCCCCTCGCCGACACGGCCGATCGGACGATCCTCAAGGGGGACGTCCCGTCGCCGATCGATCCCCCCTCCGGCTGCCGGTTCCGCACCCGGTGTCCGTCGGTCATCCCGCCGGCCGACCTGGACATCGACCAGGAGCGGTACCGGGAGGTGATGTTCTACCGACAGCGCTTAGAGTCGAGGGACATCGACCTCGACGCCATCGAGTCGGAGGTCCGCCTCGAGGACGAGTCGGCGCCGACCGCCGTCGCCGACGGCGGCGAACACCCGACGCTCTTCGAGTACTTCTTCGACGGGCCGCTCTCGGGAGAGGCGCGGGAAGTCGTCGCCGACTCCTTCGAACACCTCAAACACGACCGGTGGGAGGAGGCGGAAGCCACGCTCCGCGAGACGTTCGAGAGCGTCTGTGAGCGAGAGAACCCCGCGCTCGACGAGAGCGGTCACCCCGCCGCGTGCCACCTCTACGACGATCGACCACATAAGTAAATAAACGCGCGACCACTCCGTCGGAATTTATGTCGCGAATCCGTCCAGTCGCTCCACCAGAATTATTTGGGTAGCCAATTTACCCATGAGTGTATGTCCCCTGACACCACGGAAACGTCACGACGGAGCTTCTTGCAACGAGCTGGCGGCGCGACGGTCGCGACGGCGTCCGTCGCCTCGCTCGCCGGCTGTGGCGGAAACGGCGGCGACGGCAGCGATGGCAGCGACGGCGACGACGGCGAAGACGGCGAAGACGGTGAAGACGGAACGGACGGCGACGACATGACCTCTCTCCGTTACGGCCGCGGCGCCCACTCCAGTACCCTCGACCCGCAGAACACGACCAGCGGCGAGGTCGCGAAGGTCACCAACCAGGCGTATGAGGGGCTGATCGCGTTCCAGCCGGGCGAGGCGTCGCTCACCGAGTCGCTCGCCACCGACTGGTCGCTCGACGGCGACTCGGTGACGCTCACGCTGCGAGAGGGAGTGAGCTTCCACGACGGGTCGGAGTTCACCGCCGACGACTTCATCGCCACGTACCGGCGGTTCGTCGACGACGACTACGAGTACCACTTCGAGGACTCCTCCGTCTACGGGCCGTTCACGCTCGGCAACTGGATCGACAGCGTCGAGGCCCCGGGCGACTACGAGCTCTCGATCACGCTGACCCAGACGTACGCGCCGTTCCTCCGCAACCTCGCGATGTTCGCGGCCGTCGTCATCTCCCAGGACGCGATCGAGGGCGACGCGAACCTCGGGGAGGAGATGGTCGGCACCGGCCCGTTCCAGCTCGAGACCCTCGACGACGCCAACAACCGCATCCGGCTCACCGCCTTCGACGACTACTGGGGCGAGGCCCCGAACGTCGACGAGGTGCTGTTCCTCACCCGCGGGCAGAACTCCACGCGTGCGCAGGCGCTCGTGGAGGAGGAGCTCGACATCATCGACGGGCTCGACCCCGACAGCATGCAGATCATCGAGGGGTCCGACACCGCGGAGAACCGGACCGCGACGGGTATCAACATCGGGTACATGGCGTTTAACCTCTCGCGCGTCGAGGCGTTCCGCGACCGTCGGGTCCGCCGCGCGATCAGTTACGCCATCGACACCCAGGCGATCGTCGAGAACATCTACTCCGGGATCGCCACGCAGGCCGACCAGCCGATCCCGCCGGCGCTGTTCGGGCACAACGACGACATCAGCCCCTACGAGTACGACCCCGAACAGGCGCAGAGCCTCCTCGACGAGGCCGGCTACGGCGACGGGTTCTCGTTCTCGCTGACGACGTTCCAGAACCCCCGCGGGTACAACCCGGCGCCGCTGCCGACCGCGGAGACGATCCGGTCGAACCTCTCCGAGGTCGGCATCGAGGTGTCGATCGACGACCGGCAGTTCTCCGACTACCTCACGTACACCAGCCAGGGGAGCCACGACGCGACGCTCGCCGGCTGGTACACCGACAACGCAGACCCCGACAACTTCTGTTACGTCCTCCTCCACCCGCAGACCGACGTGCCGGAGGGGCAGGACTGGGTCTCCTGGGACACCGAGGGGTTCAACACCTCGAACAACGCCGCGTGGGCCAACAGCGAGTACATGAGCGTCGTCGAGGAAGCCCAGCGGACCACGAATCAGGAGGACCGCGCCGAGCTGTACCGAGAGGCCGCCCAGATCGCCCACGACGAGGCGCCGTGGGTGTTCATCGACTACGCCGACGAGGTCCGCGGCGTGTCCAACCGCGTGAGCAACTACACCGTCGCCGCGATCGGCGGCCCGTTCCTCGAAGCGGTCGAGCTCGAGTAACCAGCGCCGAACGCAGATTTTTTGACCGTCCCACGCGCCCGTTTCCCTGAATGGTCTCCAAACGCTTCGTCTTCAAACGGCTGCTCATGCTGTTCCCCGTACTGTTCGGGGTCGCGACGGTGGTTTTCGCTATCCTCCACCTCTCGCCGGGCGATCCCGCCGTGGTCATCGCCGGCGAGCGAGCGAGCCAGGAGTTCGTCAACCAGGTCCGCTCGGACCTGGGACTCGACGACCCGCTCTGGCAGCAGTACGTTCGCTTCCTCGGTGACGTCGCGACGTTCGACTTCGGCCAGTCCTACCAGGTGAACCGTGGCGTGCCGGTGAGCCAGATCCTCGCGAACCGGCTCCCGATCACGATCGAACTCGCGCTGCTCGGGCAGTTCGCCGGTCTCCTGTTCGGGCTCCCGCTGGGAATCTTAAGCGCGGTCAAACAGGACACGTGGGCCGACCATCTCACACGCATCGGCGCGCTGAGCGGGATCAGCGTCCCGATCTACTGGAGCGGTCCGCTGCTCATCCTGCTTTTCGCGCAGTTCCTCGGGCTCCTCCCGACCAGCGGTCGCATCGGCTCCGAGTACTTCGTCGAACCGGTCACGGGGCTCATCCTCGTCGACACGCTGTTGGCGGGGAACGTCGCGGCGTTCCAGTCCGCGGTCGTTCACCTCCTCTTACCGGTGGTGGTGCTCGGGATCTATCAGATGGCGCTGCTCTCGCGGATGATGCGCTCGTCGATGGTCGAGGTGATCCGCCAGGACTACATGCGGACCGCTCGCGCGAAGGGACAGGGCTCGAAGATCACCGTCATGAAACACGGCCTCCGCAACGCCTTCATTCCCGTCATCACCGTGATCGGGATCCAGTTCGGATCGCTGCTCGGCGGCGCGGTGCTCACGGAGACCGTCTTCGAGATCAACGGCATCGGCACGCTGCTCGTCGACGCGATCAACCGCAGCGACTACCCCGTCGT
>JAQCMY010000178.1 GCA_028274865.1 Haloferacaceae archaeon
TCATCAGCGACGAGGCGACGTCGAACCGCCTCGACCTGCTGTACGACAGTGGCGGGACGATCGACGACGAGGATATCAGCTTCGAGGGCCGGCTGCTCTCCGAGTGGGAGCTCTCCGACGACGCCCGGACCGCCCGCTACCGGGTCCGCGACGGACTGGAGTGGGGTGCGGGCTACGGCCAGCTGACCGCCGAGGACTACGTCTACTGCGCGACGAACTTCTTCCAGGCCGACTGGGCGCAGTACTCACAGCGCCCCTCGTTCGTCCTCGGCGGCGAGCCGATCGAGTACGTCCAGACCGGCGAGCTGACCTTCGAGGCGCGTCTCCCGGAGCGCCGCCCGAACTGGCTCCACGAGGACATCCTCTACGGCGTCCCGATACTCCCGAAGGGGCTGATCCAGCAGTACGAGCCGGGCAGCGGCGGCGAGAGCGGCCTCCAGGAGCTGAACCGCGACGAGGCGATCACGTCCGGGGAGCTGAACGGCAACCTCGGGCCGTTCGACCTCGTCTCGTGGGAGAAGGGCCAGCGGATGGTGCTGTCGGCGAACGAGGACTACTACCTCGCCGACACGGACGTCGGCGGCGGCGAGTACGAGGGCTCGCCGTCGATAGACAGCTACACCTACCAGGTGTTCGACGAGCGGACGACCGGCTACTCGGCGGTGAAGGCCGGCGATATCACGAGTATCGGCGTCGAGGCCCGGAAGGCGGGCGAGCTCTCCTCGTCGGCAGGTGTCGAGACGTGGTCCTCGAAGTTCGGCTCGGGCGTCTTCTGGCTCAACCTCAACTTCCGCGCGAACGGCTGGAGCCAGCTCCGGAGCCGCGAGGTCAGACAGGCGCTCGCGCACCTGCTCGACAAGAACACGCTCATCGAGGAGATAAAGAACGGCAACGCGAGCCCGATCGACACGTTCCACCCGCGGTGGGGGCCGTACTACGACGACGCGAAGATCACGACGTTCGAGTCGTCGGTCGAGCAGGCCCGCCAGAAGCTGGCGTCTGGCACGTCGAGCGACTACGGCTACGACGGGCAGGACCGGCTGATCGGCCCGGACGGCGAGCAGGTCGAGCTGACGGTGGTCATCGAGAACACCAGTCAGGAGGGCGAGATCGTCGGCAACTTCCTGCGCCAGCGGCTGGAGGCCGCCGGCATCGCGGTGTCGGTCGAGGGCAACTCCTTCGACCGCCTCCTCCAGAACTACCTGTTCAACTCGGTCGACAACAACCCGGACTACTCCGGCGACCCCGACTTCAACGTCGGTCGGTACAACGGTGGCCCGCCCGACCAGGCGGTCAGCCGCGAGCGGTGGGATATCCTCTCCGGCGTCGGCTTCAGCGCGTCGCCGTACGCGCCGTGGACGCCGATCGAGTTCACGCTCACGCCGCAGGGGACGTTCAACTTCAACGGCTACCGTACCGACGACTACGACATCCAGGGTGCGATCAACGAGGCGCCGAGCGCCGAGAGCCAGGAGGCGACACAGCAGATTATGACCGACCTGTTCGGCTTTCTCAGCCGCGACCAGCCGTACGTCTGGGCGTTCAGCGAACACTCGATCGCCGCGTACCGCGAGGGCGTCGAGGGACTCCCGGAGGTCGAGAACTTCTTCGACGGCCCGAGCGCCCGCCTGCTGTCGCTCTCGACCGCACAGTCCGGCACGCCGACGCCGCTCGCGAACGAGTCGAGCGGGTCCGGGTCCGGAAACAGCTCCTGACCGCGTCGTGTCGTGTCGTGTCGTGTCACCGCCGCACACAATTTAAGTCCGCGCGGACGCTGACTCACCGTACGAGATGGGGATGAAGTGGTACGTCGTCCGCCGCGTCGCCTGGGCGGTGGTCGCCACCTATCTCGCGGTGAGTCTGACCTTCGGTCTCCTGATGGTGACGCCGAACGCCGGTGCCGACGTGGCCGCCGCGCAGGCCGCGGCCAGCGGGCAGGACTACGACGCCGTCCGCGAGCGCTACCTCGAGCGCCGTGGCCTCGACCGGCCGGTCGAGGAGCAGTACGTCGACTACATGACGAACATCCTCACCCTCGACTGGGGCTACTCGTTCAGCCAGGGCGAACCGGTTCTCGCCGCGATCGGCGAGGCGTGGGTGTACTCCGCACAGTACTTCGTCCCCTCGATTCTCATCAGCGCCCTCCTCGGCTACGGTATCGGCCTCTACTCGGCGCTGAACCGCTACACCCCGACCGACTACCTCGGGTCGTTCGTCGCGTACTTCGGCATCTCTATCCCGAACTTCTGGTTCGCGATCGTCCTCATCCTCCTCTTCGGGGTCGTGTTTCGCCTGCTCCCGACGTTCTACGACAGCGGCGTCGCGCTCCTGTCCGTCCAGAACGCGAAGCAGCTCCTCCTGCCGGTCGTCGTCCTCTCTACCGCGTCGGTCGCCGGGCAGATGCGCTACTCGCGGGCACAGGCGATCGAGTACGCCCGGTCGGCGTTCGTCAAGACCGCGCGGGCAAAGGGCGCCTCGGAGTGGCGCGTCCTCACCCGGCACATCCTCCGGGTGGCGCTGGTGCCGCTCTCGACGATCCTCATCGCCGACGTCCTCGCCGTCCTGTTCGCCGGGTCGTTCATCATCGAGACCATCTTCCAGATTCCGGGACTGGGGCGGCTCGCCCTCGAGGCGATCCAGCAGCGGGACACGCCGCTGGTGCTCGCGACGACGCTCATCCCCGTGTTCATCGCCATCCTCGGGAACCTGCTCCAGGACCTCGCGTACGTCGCGCTCGACCCCCGGATCGACTACGGTGATCGGTGATGGCCGGCGACGAACCCGCACCCGACGGCGGAACCGCACGGGGAGCAGGCACGGGCTTCGAGGGAATCGACTGGACGGCGGTCGACGACGCCGGCTCGGCCGGGCCGTCGGCAGCCGTGACAGCGGAGGTGCTGGTCTTGCTCGGCCTCGCCGCCGCGCTCGTCTACGACTACGTCGTGCTCGCGAACGAGGCCCCGACGGTCGGCGTCGTCGGGTGGGACGTCACCGGCGTCGAGTGGCTCCTCGTCGTCGTCCTCGTCGTCGGCGCCTTCCACGCCGCCCTGCCGCTGGCGCGCAACCGCCGGCTGACGGCGTACTACTGGCGGCAGTTCCGGAAGAACCGCGCGGCGGTCGTCTCGCTCGGCTTCCTCGGGGTCGTCTTCCTCGTCGGCCTGGTCGGACCGCTGATCTGGACGGCCCCGAACGAGGCGATCGACTACGCCGCCGCCTACCAGCCGCCGGTGTTCGCCGGCGGGTCGTGGGAACACGCCCTCGGCACCGACGCCCAGGGCCGGCCGATCTGGCACCTCATCGTCTACGGGATGCGCGTCAGCCTCGAGGTGGGGCTGATATCGATGGTGTTCGCCATCAGCATCGGCACCGTCGTCGGGACGGCGGCGGCGTACTTCGGGGGCTACGTCGACGAGGCGTTGATGCGCTACGTCGACCTCCAGCAGACGTTCCCGGTGTTCATCCTCCTCCTCCTGCTCATCTACCTCTACGGCGCGAGCCTGCTCCTGATCATCGCGCTCTACGGCCTGTTCTCGTGGGAGGGAACCGCCCGGCTCGTGCGGTCCGAGGCGCTCCAGCGGGGCGAGGAGGCGTACGTCCGGGCCGCCGAGGCAACCGGCGCGGGCCGGTGGTGGACGATCCGCCGACACCTGATCCCGAACGTCTCCTCGACGGTCATCACCGCCGCGACGCTCTCGATTCCCGTCTTCATCCTCGGCGAGGCGTCGCTCTCCTTCCTCGGCTTCGGCGACCCGGACGTGTTCTCGTGGGGCCGGACCATCTCGGCGGGCCGGTCGGACCTCCCGAACGCGCCGTGGATCAGCACTATCCCCGGTCTCTTCCTGTTCCTGACCGTCCTCGCGTTCAACTTCGTCGGCGACGCCCTCCGGGACGCAATCGACCCGCGGTGACACCATGAGCAGACACCACACCACCACAGACCAGACCGAGCCGCTCCTGCGCGTCACCGACCTGCGAACCCAGTTTCGGACCGACGACGGGGTCGTCCGGGCCGTCGACGGCGTCTCGTTCGGCCTGAACGCCGGCGAGACGGTCTGTCTGGTCGGCGAGTCCGGCAGCGGCAAGACCGTCACCGCCGAGTCGATCACCCGGCTGGTCGACTGTCCGCCGGGCGAGATATCGGGCCGGATCGAGTTCCGCGGCGAGGACCTGACGGCCGCGAGCGAGGACCGCCTCCGGTCGCTCCGGGGCGCGGAGATCGCACACGTGTTCCAGAACCCACAGGACGCGCTCAACCCGGTTCACACGGTCGGCTGGCAGGTCGCCGAGGTGGTCCAGATCCACGAGAGCGTCTCGCGGCGCGCCGCCCGCAAGCGCGCCGTCGACCTCCTCGACCGGGTCGACATCCCCGACCCCGCGGCGACCGCCGACGCCTACCCGCACGAGCTGAGCGGCGGGATGAAACAGCGCGTCCTCGTGGCCGTCGCGCTCGCCGGCGAACCCGACCTCCTGATCGCCGACGAGCCGACGACGGCGCTCGACGTGACGATCCAGGCCCAGATCCTCGACCTGATCGCCGACCTCCAGGCCGAGTTCGACATGGCCGTCCTCTTTGTCACCCACGACCTCGGGGTGGTCGCCCGCGTCGCCGACCGGGTGGTGGTGCTGTACGCCGGCAAGGTGATGGAGCGCGCGCCGGTCGACCGCCTGTTCGACGCGCCCGCCCACCCGTACAGCCGGGCGCTCCTCGCCTGTCTCCCCGGGAGAGGCGAGTCGAACGGCGCCATTCCGGGTAACCTGCCCGACGCGACCGACCCGCCGCCGGGCTGCCGGTTCGCGTCCCGGTGCCCGTTCGCGGTCGAGGACTGCCACGAGGGCGACCACCCGCCGCTCGCGCCGGTCGCGGAGGACACGGACGTCGAGGCGGGCGCGACCGTCGGCGACCCGCCCGCCGGGTCGGCACCACTCGCCGCGTCGTCGGCAGAGCGGTCGGCTTCGCCCGACGCCGGCCCCGACCGCGAACACGTCGCGGCCTGCCTCTTCCACGGGGAGGACTACGACGCCGCGCACCTCGACCGCGAGGTCGCGTGGTCGGCGGCGGAGGGCGACCACGGTGAGTGACCCACTGCTGTCGGTCCGGGACCTCGAGAAACACTACCCCCTGACGGAGGGAATCTTGAACCGACAGGTCGGGTCGGTCCGGGCCGTCGACGGCGTCTCGTTCGACCTCGCGGCGGGCGAGACGCTCGGCCTCGTCGGCGAGTCCGGCTGTGGCAAGTCGACCGCGGCGACGGCGGCGCTCAGGCTGGAGGAGCCGACCGGCGGCACGGTACTGTTCGACGGCGACGACGTGACCGCGTTCGACGACAGCGAGCTGAAGCGGTTCCGCCGCGAGGCGCAGCTGATCTTCCAGGACCCGACCTCCTCGTTCGACCCCCGGATGAGCGTCGGCGAGTCGGTCACCGAGGCGCTGCGGGTCCACGGCATCTCCGACCGGGCGCGCCGTCGCGCCGTCGGCGAGGACCTCCTCGAGCGGGTCGGCCTCGCCGCCGAGGACTACGACCGCTACCCGCACGAGTTCTCCGGAGGCCAGCGCCAGCGGATCGCCGTCGCCCGCGCGCTGGTGGTCAACCCACGGCTCGTCGTGGCGGACGAGCCGGTGAGTGCGCTCGACGTCTCGGTCAAGAGCGCCGTCCTCGACCTCCTCGCCGACCTCCAGGCGGAGTTCGGGATCGCGATGGTGTTCATCAGCCACGACCTGAGCGTCGTCCGCGAGGTGGCCGACCGCGTCGCGGTGATGTATCTCGGCGAGATCGTCGAGATGGCTCCGACCGAGCGGCTGTTCGAGGCGCCGGAACATCCCTACACCGAGGCACTGCTCTCGGCGATCCCACAGCCGGACCCGGACGCGCCGGCCCGGACGATCCAGCTCTCGGGGTCCGTGCCGAGCGCGAGCGACCCGCCGTCGGGCTGTCGGTTCCACACCCGCTGTCCGAAGGCGATCCAGCCGGCGACCGTGGACCTCACGCAGGAGACGTGGCGGCGGGTGCTCGACGCGCGCGAGCGGATCGCCGGCGACGACGTGGACGTGGCGGCGGTCAGGGAACTCCGCGCGCCGGCGGGCGACGACGGGACGGCACTCGGCACGGCGGAGACGGCAGCGGCGCTCCGCGAGGAGTTCGACCTGCCGGACCCCGTCGACGACCCGGCTGTCGAGACGGCGGTCACAGAGGCGCTGTCGGCGCTCGCCGACGGCGACCGCGAGGGGGCACTCGCCGCGCTCTCGGAGACGGTCACGACGCCCTGCGAGGTCCACGAACCGACGCGCCAGTCCGTCGCGGGGTCGCCCGGACACGACGTCGCGTGTCACCTCCGGCACCCGCCGTCGGGGGTCCGAGTGCCGGACGACGAGCGGCGGGTCGGGGACGCAGACGGCCCGTCGGAGCCCTAGCCGTCGCCGGCGGGGTCGGTGACCCGCACCGCGCCGTCCACGACGTCGACGTTGATCAGCGTCTTGACCCGGTAGTCGGTGCTGTCGAGCTCGTTCTCGCCGGCCTTCTTTATCACCGCGACGACGTCGATCACCTCGGCGCCGATGTGGCTGAGGGCGTCGAGGATGCCTTTCATCGTCCCGCCGGTCGAGAGGACGTCGTCGAGGACGAGGACGCTGTCGCCGGGCTCGACGTCGTTGATGTACATCTCGCCCTCGGAGTAGCCGGTCTGCTGGGTGAGCGACACCTCGCCCGCGAGGCCGTATCGGCGCTTCCGGATGACGACCAGCGGGATGTCGGTCATCAGCGACACCGCCGTGGAGATGTGGATACCCATCGCCGCGGGCGTGACGATCTTGTCGACGTCCTCCAGTTCGGCCTTGCGGATGATCCGGACGACGATCTCGCGCAGGAGCTCCGGCTCGAGCATCGGGACGCCGTCACTCACCGGGTGGACGAAGTACTCGTACCCGCCCTCCTTCTCGATTATTGGGGCCTCGAGGAGCGACTCCCGAAGCAGATTCATACCGTTTCTGTACCGTCCCCCGGCAAGTAGCTAGCGGTTCGAGCCGGTCCGACCGAAAAGGTATAAGATGGCCCTGTCCGTCGGCTGTGTCGTGGCTCCTCCGCTCTCGCAGACGGCTGCTGTCGTGGCTCTGCCGTTCGTCGGCGCGCTCCTCGTCCCGCTCGCGGTGCGGGTCGCCGCGGAGCGTGCCGGCTACGCCGCCGCTGCGGTCGCCCTCGTCTGTCTCGGACTCGTGACCGACCTCTGGCGACGGGGCGTCCACGGCACCGTGAGCGCCGAGTGGATCCCCACACTGGACGTCGCCTTCGCCCTCCACGTCGACGGGCTCGCCCTCCTCATCTCGTTTCTGGCGTCCGGCGTCGGCGTCCTCGTGTTCACCTACTCCGCGGGCTACATGCACGGCGAGCCGGGGCTGGCGAAGTACTACGCCGTCCTCCTCGCATTTATGGGCTCGATGCTCGGCGTCGCGCTGGCCGGCGACCTCGTCGCCCTCTTTGTCTTCTGGGAGCTCACCTCGATCACCTCCTTCCTGCTCATCGGCCACTACTCCGACCGCGACTCGTCGGTGCGGGCGGCCCGGAAGTCGCTCGTCATCACCGTCGCGGGCGGGCTGTTCATGCTCGTCGGCTTCCTCCTGCTGGCGTGGGCCGCGGGGCAGGGCGGCGAGCCGACGTACGTCATCGCGGCGCTGGTCGACCGTGCGCCGGAGCTGCGCGCGACGCTCGGCGACGTCGGCCTGTTCGTCCCGACGCTGCTCCTCGTCGCCGTCGGCGCCGCCACGAAGTCCGCGCAGGTGCCGGCGCACATCTGGCTGCCGGACGCGATGGAGGCGCCGACGCCCGTCTCTGCCTTCCTCCACTCCGCGACGATGGTCAAGGCCGGCGTCTACCTCGTCGGGCGGCTCCGACCCCTGTTTCTCCCCGCGGAGGCGTCGCTCGTCGGCGCGTGGACGCTCGTCCTCGCGGCGCTCGGGCTGCTGACGATGACGGTCTGTGCGGTGCTCGCGGTCCAGGCGACGGACGTAAAGGAGCTCCTCGCGTACTCAACGGCCTCACACCTCGGACTGATCGTCGCCGGCTTCGGCTTCGCGGAGGCGGCGGGCGCGGAGGCCGGCGCCTTCCACGTCCTGAACCACGCGGCGTTCAAGGCCGCGCTGTTTCTGGTCGCGGGGATCGTCGCCCACGAGGCCGGGACCCGACGGATCGCGGAGCTGAGCGGCCTCCGGCACGACCTGCCGATCACCGCCGCCGTCGCGACCGTCGCCTGCCTGTCGATGGCGGGACTGCCGCCCTTCGCGGGCTTCTACTCGAAGGAGTTCCTCTTCGACGCGGCCTACGAGACGGCCCACGCCGTCGGCGGCGCCGCGTGGCTGTTCCCGGTCGTCGCCGTCGTCGGCTCCGTGTTCACGTTTCTCTACTCGATCCGGTTCGCGGCGCTGTTCTACGGTGACCGGCCCGACGCGCTCGGAACGGTCCACAGTCCGCCCGCCGCGATGCTCGCGCCGGCTGTCCTCCTCGGCGGGCTGGTGCTGGCCGTCACCGCGGCGCCGCAGGCGTTCGTCGACGGGCTGATCGGGTCGACGTACGGAGCGACCGTTCCGGGCGAGGCCGGCGGCTTCTCGGTGCCGGCGCCCACGAAGCTCTCGCCGCCGCTCGTCATGAGCGCGATCACGATCGCGGCTGGCGCCGTCTCCTACCGCGGCTACGGCCGGCTCCACGACGGGCTGGGCGGTCTGCTCGCCGCCCGTCCGGCGCTCCGCGCGAACTACTGGTACGACGGCGCGATGGCGTCGCTCCCGTGGCTGAGTATACGGACGACCCCGGCGGTCCAGACGGGACTGCTCCGGAGCTACGCCTCGATGGCCGTCGGCGCGACGGCGGTGCTGGCGCTCGCGGGCTACGTCGCTGCCGGCGTTGCCCTGCCCGTTCCGCCGGGGCTCGGGCCGGGGGTGACCGCCGCGATGGCAGTCGTCGCCGTCGTCGCCGCCGTCGCCGCCGTCGCCGTCGTCCGGGCGCCCTCGCACGTCGCCGGCGTCCTCACGCTCTCGATCCTCGGGTCGATGCTCGCGGTCCTCTACGTCCTCGTCGACGCGCCGGACCTCGCGCTGACCCAGCTCGTCGTCGAGACGCTGGTCCTCGTGCTGTTCCTCCTCGTCCTCCACCGACTGCCGGCGTTCTACGGCGAGATCGGGACGGCACGGGCGGTTCGGGACGGCGCGCTCTCGCTCGTCGTCGGTGCCACCGTCGCGGCGACGGTGCTGGTCACGACGGCGGCCGACCCGAACGACGTGCTCGCGACCACCCTGTCCGAGCGGGCTGGGCTGCCCGCCGAGCACGGCCCGGTGCTCGTCGACTGGGGCGGGGGTGGCAACGTGGTCAACGTCGTCCTCGTCGACTTCCGCGGGATCGACACGCTCGGCGAGATAACCGTCGTGGCGGTGGCCGCGCTGGCGGTCCTGACGCTGATCCGGATGCGCGACCGGGGTGAGACGCCGTGAGCACGGTCACTCTGCTCCCTGCCCACGGCTCGCGGAGGTGCTCGCCGTGAGCACGGTCGTTTCGCGCTCCGCGCGCACTCCCTGCGCACGGCGAATCCGGGGGGATTCGCCGTGAGCGCGCCGGACGACGAGCGGCCCCCCTCGCCGTACGACCGGCGGACCACCGTCATCCTCCGGACGGTCACCCGGCTGGTGGTCCCGGTCACCCTGATGACGGCAGTCGCCCTGCTGCTCCAGGGTCACAACCTCCCGGGCGGCGGGTTCATCGGCGGCGTGCTGACGGTGACGGCGCTCGTCCTCGTCTACGTCGTCTTCGGCGGGAGCTACCTCGGCGAGACGCTCGGAGCCTCCGGCGGGCTGGTCGCCGGCTACCGCGCGCTGTTCGCCGCCGGTCTCGGCGTCGCGCTGGTGAGCGGGCTGGTGCCGCTCGTCCTCGGCGGCAGGTTCCTGACCCAGGCCGTCTTCTTCGTCGAGCACCTACCGCTCTACGGCGAACTGGAGGTGGCGACGGCGCTCGCGTTCGATCTCGGGGTGTACTTCACCGTCGTCGGGGCGCTGCTCGTCGTCGTCGCGGAGGTGGGGGCAGAGTGACACAGGCCCTCCTGGCGCTGGCGCTCGGGACGCTGTTCGCCGTCGGCACGTTCCTGGTGCTCCGGCGCGACGTCGTCAGGGTGGTGTGGGGCGTCGCGATCGTCGGACAGGGCGCGAACGCCTACCTCGTGACGATGGGCGGGTTCGAGGGCGCGGCGCCCGTCTCGGGCGGAACGACCGACCCGCTGGTCCAGGCGCTCGTCCTCACGGCAATCGTCATCGGCTTCGGGACGACGGCGCTGGCGCTGGTGCTGACCTACCGTGTCCACGAGGAGAACGGCACGATAGACCTCGAGGAGCTCGGGGGCACCGGTGAGTAGCGCCGTCGTCGGCCCGCTGCTGGCCGCCCTCCTCACCGCCGTCGCCACGCTCGGCGTCGGCGGCCTCGGCGACGGCCGGGTCGTCCGGGGCGTCAGTCTGCTCGGGTCGCTCGCCTACGCCGCGAGCGTCGTCGTCCTCGTCCGGGCCGTCGCGACGCCGCTCGGGAGTTCGACGCCGCTGGTCCACGCCGTCGGCGGGTGGCAGCCGCCGTTCGGCATCGTTCTCGTCGCCGACGCGCTGTCGGCGTTCCTGCTCGCGCTCTCCGCCGTCGTGTTCGTCCCGGTCGTCGCCTACGCCGTCGTCGCCGTCGACGACTTCGGCCAGCGGCTCTCCTTTCACCCGCTCGTCCACCTGATGATGGCCGGCGTCGCCGGCGCGCTCCTCACCGGCGACCTGTTCAACCTGTTCGTCTGGTTCGAGGTGATGCTGATGGCGAGCTACGTCCTCGTGGGCTTCTACTCCGGGGCGAGCCACACCCGCGCGGCGCTGTACTACGTCGTCCTCAACCTCGTCGGGAGCGCCGTAATGCTCCTCGCCGTCGGCGGCCTCTACGCGACGACGGGGACGCTGAACATGGCCGACATGGCCCGGCGCCTGGCCGACCCCGCGGCGTACGGCGTCTCGGTCGCGCCGACGCTCGGGCTCCTCGCGCTCCTCGTCTCCGTCTTCGCGCTGAAGGCCGGGCTGGTGCCGTTCCACGCGTGGGTGCCCGCGGCGTACCGCGCTGCCCCCGCGCCGGCGACGGCGCTGCTCGCGGGCGTCGTCAAGAAGGTTGGACTGTACGCCGTCGTGCGGGTCGGGTTCACGGTCTTCGGGACCGCGCCGCTCCCCGTCGCGCTCCCCGGCGTCGCCGGCGACTCGGCGCTCGCCTACCTCGGTCCGGTCCTGTTCGTCCTCGCGGCGGCGAGTGTCCTGTTCGGCGGCGTGGCGGCGCTCTCCCAGCCGAGGGTCGAGGGCGTCCTCGCACACTCCTCGATCAGTCAGATCGGGTTCGTCTTCCTGCCGCTGGCCGTCGCCGCGACGGTCCCGGAGGTCCGGGCACTCGGTGTGACCGCGGCGCTCGTCTACGCGTTCAACCACGGGCTGGCGAAGGCCGGGCTCTTTCTCGTCGCCGGCACGCTCCAGGACGTGCTCGGGACGACGCGGTTCGGCGACCTCGGCGGCGTCGCCGGGCGCGCGCCGGTGCTCTCCGGCGCCTTTCTGATCTTCGCGCTCGGTCTCGTCGGGACGCCGCCGCTCGCGGGCTTCCTCGGAAAGCTCCTCGTCTTCGACGTCGGCGCTCGTGCGCTCGGCGCCGGCAGCCGCGGCGCGGCGCTCGCGCTGGCCGTCGCGCTCGCGGGTGCGGTGTTGACCCTCGCGTACTACAGCCGGGCGTGGGCCGCGGGCTTCTGGGGCGAGTCGTCCGAGACGGTCCGGGCGCGCCTGCCCGTCCCGCGGCCGACGACGGGCGGCGACCCGGCCCCCGACGCGGCGACCGACGGCGGGCGGGCAGCCGGCGCGCTGGTCGTCCAGGTTGCCGCCGTCGTGACGCTCGCGCTGGCGGTCGTCGGCCTCGGCGTCGGGGGCGAGGCGCTGGTCGCCGGCGCGGAGGGCGCGGCGGAGGCAGCGCTCGACACCGAGGGCTACGTCGACGCGGTCGACCCGGCGGAGGTGCGGTCGTCGTGAGTGCCGACGGCCCGCCCTCCGACTCGACCGGCAGCGTCGGCTGGCTCGCGATGGGACTCGTTCTCGCGTTCGTGTGGCTGGCCGTCCGCGGCGTGCCGCTGACGCCGGTCCGGCTGGCCGAGGAGGGGCTCATCGGCCTCGGCCTCGGCCTCCCGGTCGCGTACGTCGTCCGGAGCTTCTACCGGCCGGTGACGGGCCTGGACGCCAGCCTCCGCCCCGTGCCGTACGCCGTCCTGTACGCCGCGACGTTCGTCTGGGAGCTGGTGACGGCGAACGTCGACGTGGCGTGGCGGGTCGTCGCGCCGTCGATGCCGATCGACCCCGAGGTCGTCGAGGTGCCGCTCCGGGTGGAGTCGGACCTCGCCGTCACCACGCTCGCGAACAGCATCACCCTCACCCCCGGCACCCTCACGATGGACTACGACCCGCAGGCGAACGCCCTGTACGTGCACAGCATCGACGGGAGCAACCGCGACGCCGTCGTCGAGCCGATCCGCCGCTGGGAAGACTACCTGCTCGTCGTCTTCGAGGAGCGCCTGAAGCCCGGCGACCCGGTGCCGGCGCGTCCGGCAGCCGACGGCGGCGTCGACGACGCGCCGGGCGGCGCGCCGGACGACGCGACGGGTGGTGACTCCGGTGGTTAGCGCCGGTGGTGCCGCGGCGGCGACGGGCGCCGTCGCCGTCGTCCTCGAGGCGGTACTGGTGCTCTCTGCGGCCCTGACGCTCTTCGTCGGCTACCGCGTGGTCCGTGGCCCGACGACGCCAGACCGGGTGGTCGGACTCGACACGATCGGGACGAACGTCGTCGCCATCGCCGTCCTCTACGCCCTGCTGACGGGGCAGGCGTTCTTCGTCGACGTGAGCCTCGTCCTCGCCATCATCGGCTTCCTGACCACCATCTCGGTCGCGCGCTACGTGACCGAGGGGGATATCGTCGAATGACCGCACTCGTCCCGCTGGCCGCCGAGGGCGGCGCCGCACCCGCGCTCGGGCCGGTCCGGTCCGCGCTCGTCGTCCTGTTCGTCGTCGTCGGCGCCGCCTTCCTCACGGTCGGGACGGTCGGTATCGTCCGCCTGCCGAACGTCTACAACCGGATGCACGCCACCTCGAAGGCGACGACGCTCGGCGCCGCGAGTGTCGCCCTCGCCGGCGTCGCGCGGTTCGGCCCCGGCAACGAGGGACTGACGGCGCTCGTGACCGTCCTCTTTCTGTTTCTCACGGCGCCGACCGGCGCGCACATGATATCCCGCGCCGCCCAGCGGATGGGCGTGCCGTTCCTCGAGGGCGTCTCCTGGTCCGGTCCCGGTCCCGAGGAGCGCGACGACTAGCAGAGCGGGGCGAGCGCGTCCGCCACGCGCAGGCCGAGGCCGCTCTTCGAGCCCTCGAACCGGTCGACGTCGTCCGTCGGTCCGACGAGGAGCGCACGCGTCCGGCCGCCCCCCAGCGCCTCGGTGTCGTTCGCGACGACCATCGACAGCCCCGCGCGGTCGAGGAGCCGTCGCGCCGCGGCGGCCATCGCCTGGTCGTCCGCGCCGGGCTCGAGTTTGAACCCGACGACCGGCAGGTCCGGGGCCGTCGCGCGCACCTCGTCGATGACCTTCGGGGTCGGCCGGAGGTCGAGCGTCAGCGGCTCCCCGGAGCGTATCTTCTCGCTCCGCGCCTCGGCGGTGAAGTCACCGACCGCGGCGGCGGCGACGAGGGCGTCGGCGCCGTCGCAGGCGTCGACTGTCGCGGCCAGCAGGTCAGCCGTCGACTCGACCCCGACCGTCTCGACGCCGGGCGTCGCCGGCGGGTCGCCGAGGCCGGCGTGGACGAGGGTGACGTCGGCGCCGCGGACGCGACAGGCGCGGGCGACCGCACGGCCCGTCCGGCCCGACGCGCGGTTCGTCAGCACGCGCACGGGGTCGAGGGCCTCGACGGTGCCACCGCCGGTGACGACGACGTGTCGGCCGTCGAGGGGCCGGTCGCCGACGGCGCGCGCCGTCGCCGTGACGACGGCCTCGTCGCTCGCGATCTTCGCCTTTCCCTCCTCGACCCGTGGCGCGACGAGGTCGACGCCCCACGACTCTAGCCGGTCGAGGGCGTCGAGGACGCCAGGGTGGTCGTACATCGGCTCGTGCATCGCCGGCGCGACGACGACGGGGACGCCGGCGCCGAGCGCCGTCGTCACGCAGGTGGTGACGGTCGTGTCGTCGACGGCGGCGGCGACCTTCCCGACGGTGTTCGCGGTGGCGGGCGCGACGAGGAGGACGTCGGCCCAGCCCTCGCGCCCGCAGAGTTCGACGTGTTCGACCTGGCCCGTGATCTCGGTGATCGGCGGGGCATCGGTCGCGAACTCGACGGCCCACGGGTGGACGATACCGCGTGCCGACCCCGTCATCACCGCCCGGACGGTCGCGCCCTCGCGCCGGAGTTCGTGGGCGAGTTCGACCGTGCGGACGGCGGCGACGCTGCCCGTGACCCCGAGCGCGACGTTGACGCCTTCGAGCACGGCACCTGGTACCGTCCGCGCCGACTTGAACGGTCTCCCGTGGCTACGGTTCTCGCTCCTCGCCGACGACGAACACCGGCCGTTCGGGGCCGGTCACCACCCGCTCCGTGACGCTCCCGAGGCTCCGCAGGCGCTCCCGGCCCGTTCAGCCGTGGGGGGGCCATCACCACCACGTCGGCGTCGACGTCGGCGGCGACGCTCTCGCGGTCCTCGCCCGTGGCCCGGAGTATCCGCCCGTCGACGACGTAGAGCGCGTGGAGCGCCGCGTCGTGGTCGACTCCGGTCCGGAGTGCGTGCCCGAGCGCCCGGTCGACATCGTCGCTCCCGTCTGTCGGAACCAGCACCGTGTCGTCGACGGTCACGGCGTCCCGGTCACCCGCCCGGCAGTTCAATCCGGCAGCGCGCCTCGCGGGGGGAGACTCATTACGACTGGCGGCGAGAGATCTGCCGTGGACCGTATCGCGCTCAGCACCGTCGTCTACGCTCCCCGTGAGGAGGTGTTCGACCTCCTCCTCGAGTTCCCGCGGTACACCCGGTACTCGGAGTACCTGACCGACGTCGAACGCGACGGCGACGGCGGGGCCGGGACGGACTACCGGCTGCGGTTCGCGTGGTGGCGGCTCTCGTACACCGTCCACTCGGCGGTGACGGCAGTCGAGCGGCCGTCGCGCATCGAGTGGCGGCTCACCCGACACCTCGACGCCGAGGGGTTCTGGGCGACGGCGCCGGCGGACCCGCCGGCAGGCGAGTCGGCGGCGACGCGCATCCGGTTCGAGGTGTCGTTCGACCCCCACTCCGCGGAGCCGGACGCCGTCTCGCTCCCGCGGTTCGTCTCGCTCGACACCGTGGTCGACCGGGTCCGCCCCGTCGTCGTCGACGAGGCCGAGCGCGTCGTCGAACGCGCCGTCGCAGACGTCGAGGGCCGCCGGCGCGACGTCGACGTCGTCTACCACGACCGCCCCGACACCGTGTGAAAACCGTGAAACCGGCCCCCGTTCTACGGTCGGGCGTGACCAGAGTGCGTCGACTCGACAGCCGGAGACGGAGGCGGTCGCGGTGCGCGTGATCGTCGTCGGCGCCGGACAGGTCGGCGAGAGCATCGCCGCCGACCTGGCCGACGACCACGAGGTCGTGATAGTCGAGCGTGACCCGGACCGCGTCGAGGAACTGACCTACGCCCTCGACGTCCTCGCGGTCCAGGGCGACGGGGCGTCGCTGGCGACGCTGGAGGAGGTCGACGTCGAGCGGGCGGACATGGTGATCGCCTCCACCGACGTCGACGAGACGAACATCGTGGCCTGCTCGACGGTGGCCGCGGTGTCGGACGCCTTCACCGTCGCGCGGGTGAAGCAGACGGGCTACCTCGAGACGTGGCGGCGCTCCCAGCACGCCTTCGGGGTCCAGCTGATGGTCTGTACGAACCTCCTCGCCGCAGAGGAGATCGTCCGCGTCGTCGGCCTGCCCGCCGCGCGGGACGTCGAGCCGTTCGCGGGCGGTCGTGTCCAGATGGCCGAGTTCGAGGTGGTCGAGGACTGCCAGATCGCGGGCCGGACCGTCCGCGAGGCAGACGTGTTCGACGCGCTGACGTTCGTCGGCCTGTTCCGCGACGAGGCGGTGGTGATCCCCCGTGGCGACACCGTCATCGGGGCGGGCGACCGGGTGGTCGTCGTCGGTCCGCCGGCGACGGTCCGACAGTTCGCCGGCAGCGTCTCGAGCGAGGAGAGCCAGCGGACCGTCGAGGACGCGGTGGTGGTCGGCGGCTCCGAGATCGGTGTCAACGTCGCCGAGATGCTCTCGAACCGGGGACTCGACGTGCGGGTGGTCGAACACGACCGCGACCGCGCCCGCCAGATCGCCGAGGACCTGCCGAACGTGGTCGTCCTGGAGTCGGACGCCACCGACCCGGCGTTCCTCGAGCGAGAGCGCGTCGGCGACGCCGACGTCGTGGTGAGCGCGCTGGCGTCCGACGAGCGGAACCTGCTCGCGTCGCTCCTCGCGAAGCGGGTCGGCGTGTCGCGGGCGATCGCCGTCGTCGACGCGTACCGATACATCGACGTGTTCGAGACGGTCGGCGTCGACGTCGCCGTCAGCCCCCGCCGCGTCGTCGCGGAGGAGATCGCGCGGCTGACCCGGGAGGGCGGCGCGGAGAACGTCGCGATCCTGGAGGACAACCGGGCAGAGGTGATGGAGTTCGAGGTCAACCGCGACAGCCCGATCCAGGGCCGACCGATCCGCGAGTCGGTCCAGGACCTCCCCGACGACGTGGTGATCGGTGCCATCACGCGCGACGACGACCTGGTCGCCCCGCGCGGCGACACCGTCGTCGAGGCCGGCGACCACCTGGTCGTGTTCACCACCACCGAGGCGGCGGACCGGCTGACGACGTCGGTCTGAGTCGGCGCCGCTACTCGACCGCGCTCGCGGCCCGGATGACCGTCTGCTCGCCGAACCGCGGGCCGACGAGCTGGAGGCCGACGGGGAGGCCGTCGGCTGTCCCCGCCGGCACCGAGATTGCCGGGAGGTTCGCGAGGTTGACCGGCGTCGTGTTGGCGTCGGCGAGGTACATCGCCAGCGGGTCGTCGAGCGTCTCGCCTGCCTCGAACGGGAGGACGGGCATCGTCGGCGACGCGACGACGTCGACCTCGTCGAACGCCTCGTCGAAGTCCCGACGGACCCACGCCCGGGCGTCCTGTGCCTTCCGGTAGTAGCGGTCCTGGTAGCCCGCCGAGAGCGCGAACGTCCCGAGGAGGATCCGGCGTTTGACCTCGGGACCGAACGAGGACCGCGACTCGGCGAACGACTCGTTCCAGTCGCCGTCGTGGCCCCCGCTCTGCCCGTAGCGGACGCCGTCGAACCGCGCGAGGTTCGAGGACGCCTCCGAGGTGGCGATGACGTAGTATGCCTGGACCGCCGTCTCGACGGAGGGGAGCGACACCGTCTCGACCGTCGCCCCCGCGTCGGCCAGCCGCTCGACCGCCGACTCGACCGTCTCGACGACCCGCTCGTCCGCGCCGTCGAACAGCTCGCGGCAGACGCCGACGGTCAACCCGTCGACGTCGCCGTCGGCGGCGTCGGCGTAGGTCGTCGTCTCGGCGGGGTGACGGTCGGGCCCGGCGTCGCTCGCGCCGAACCGCGTCGTCGCGTCGCGCTCGTCCGGGCCGGCGACGACGTCGAGAAGCGCGGCTGCCTCGCGGACGGTCGGCGCGAGCGGGCCGATCTGCTCCAGCGAGTTGGCGTAGGCGACGAGGCCGTAGCGCGACACCAGCCCGTACGTCGGCTTGATCCCCACGACACCACAGAACGCGGCAGGACACCGCACCGACCCGCCGGTGTCGGAGCCGAGCGCGAGGTCCGCCGCGCCCGCGGCGACGGCGGCGGCGGAGCCGCCGGAGGAGCCGCCGGGGACGCGCTCCGGGTCGACGGGGTTCCGGGTCGGCCCGAACGCCGACGTCTCCGTCGTCGTGCCCATCCCGAACTCGTCCATGTTCGTCTTGCCCGACACGGTCGCGCCCGCCTCCTTCAGCCGCTCGACGACCGTCGCGTCGTACGGCGGCACGTAGTCCGCGAGCATCTCGGAGCCACAGGTGGTGCGGACGCCCGCGGTGGAGATGTTGTCCTTGACCGCAACCGTCCGCCCCGCGAGCGGCCCGTCGTCGGCTCCCTCGATCCGCCCCTCCGTGATGTATACGTTGAGGTCGAGGTCTGAACTCACGACGACGCTCCCGGGGAGGCGTGAGCAGGGAGCGGTGCGACCGTGGTCACGGCGTCCTGTGTGGAGGCGTGAGCAGGGAGCGGTGCGACCGTGGTCACGACACTCGGGGCCCCTTGAACCGCCCCTCCTCCGTCTCCGGCGCGTTCGCGAGCGCCTCCTCCTGGGAGAGTCCCTCGTGTACCTCGTCCGGCCGGAGGACGTTCGTCAGTTCCGGCTCTGCCTCGGCGTCTGGAACCTCGTCGAGCGCCTCGAAGGACTCCAGAATCTCGGCGAACTGCCCGGCGAACTCCTCGGCCTCGCCCTCTGCGAGGCCGAGGCGCGCGAGCGCCGCGACGTGACGCACTTCCTCCTCGTCGACGGCGGTGTCTGTCACGCTCGCTCGCAGTCGCGGCCGGGCACTAAGAGTTTCGATACCCCGGACGAAAGCCTCTAGTACGCTCGGCACACCGAGAGTGAACGACACCCCCGGACGCGACGG
>JAQCMY010000183.1 GCA_028274865.1 Haloferacaceae archaeon
CGTATGGCTCGCAGGGCGCCGTTCGGGCTGGAGGATCGGATCAGGCTGGTGGCACGGGAGCGGGGAATCGCCTCGGTGAACACGTTCGTCGACGACCCGCAGCTCGTCGGAGAGCCGGACCCGGTCGAACAGCCGGTCGAACACGAGTACGAGGAGACGGTGACGCTCCACGGCCACGAGGTGGCGCCGTTCATGTTCACGAAGGGGATGCCGCTGGAGCGAGACGACGAGGGGCGTCGGTATCCGGAGGGGTTCGTCCCCGCCGACCGGATGGTGCGGAACTACCGCGACCCGATCCGTAACCGGTCGTCGCTCGCCGGCATCGACGAGTTCGAGCGGGGCGGCGGCCGGCTGTTCATCGGCGTCCCCGGCGTCCACAGCATCAACCTCTCTGGGATGGACCCGTGGCGCGGGGTCATGCCGCCGGCCCCGGACCCGCGGGGCGCACGCAACGCCGCCGAGATGGTTGACGTCTACGCGATGGAGCAGGTTCGGGACGTCCCGTTCGTCGAGTGGCCGAACGAGCCCGGCGACGACGCCGTCGGTGTGCCCTACGACGTCGTAGACGCGGTCGAGACGGACCTGACGGCTGCGACGGGTGAGGGCGCGCTCGACGGCTGGTGGTACGACACGGACCGGCTGTTCGTCGAGGCCGACACGGACGAGGTGGATTGGGGGCCGTACGTCTCGCAGTTCCTGCTGCGCGAGCTGAAGCTCTGGGCGCTGAACGCCAGCCAGGAGTACCTCCGGTACCCCGCCGGCGAGGACTACAACGACACCCGGGAGGCGTGGCTGGACACCGTCGAGGGACGCGGAGAGTTCGCGGCGGAGACCAATCCGAACCAGCCGCCGAGCGACAACAAGGGCCACATCGCGACGCCGCGACACCTCGCCACGGTGGTCAACGCCGAGCCGCCGTTTCAGGAGTACCTGATCGCGACGATTCAGCTGCTCGGCGACGTCGACTTCGACCCCGGCCTGCCGTACACCGACCGCGACGACGGCAACGTGTTCGCGTACACGGACACCGGGCCGGTCGGCCTGCTCGACATGCTCACGCGCGTCGCCCGGCAGGCGCTGCTGGCCGCGTTCTACCAGAAGTACTACGTCCACTTCCGGTGTCGTCCGGAGACGTACGGCGGGCGGGTCCACGCCCAGCGGAACCTCGGCGCCGACATCGGTGTCCCGTCGCTCCTGACGGACGCGGAGATTCTCTCGGTTCGGGAGGGCGACGAGGACTACCTCTCGACTGCGTACATCGAGGGGTCGCCGGTCCACCCGGCGTACCCGAGCGGACACTCCGTCATCGCCGGCGCCTGTGGCACCGTACTGAAGACGTGGTTTACCGACGTGGCGTGGCCGTACGACGACTACTACGTCCCGACGGCAGACGGACAGAGTCGCGACACGATACCGCTCCCGTCGGGCCACACCGGGGTCTACCAGGAGATAGACAAACTGATGTCGAACGTCGGCCTCGCGCGGATGTTCGCCGGCGTCCACTACTACAGCGACCACTACTGGGGGGTGAAACTCGGCGAACAGGTGGCCGTCGGGGAGCTGGCCGACGTCTTCGAGCGCAACTTCGAGGCCGACGAGTCGATCCTGCCGACGTTCAGACCGTACCTCGAGTACGGCGCGGACGCGGTGCGCGAGGTGTCGGTCGCGACGCTCGACGACCTCCGGCAGGAGGCCGCGAGCCGGGAGGGATAGCCCGTCGGAGCGGGGCTCCCGGACGATCGAAAGCTGCAGGACGGTGGCGTTCCGTCGAGCGGAGGTGAGAGAGTCCACGGAGGGGACGCTGCTGGTGCTCGCCGCGGCGACGGGGTTCGGCACGATCGGGGTGTTCGGCGAGGCCGCGGCCCGGGCCGGACTCCCACTCTCGACGCTCCTGCCGCTTCGGTTCGCGCTCGCCACCGTCGTCGTCGCGGGCGTCGCCGTGCTCCGAGGCTGGTCGCTCCCGCCGACGCGCCGGGGCCGTGCAGCCACGCTCGCGCTCGGCGTCGTCTACACGCTGCTGACGCTCTCGTACTTCGTCTCGCTGCGCTACCTCACCGCCGGGCTGGCGACGATCGTCCTCTACACCTACCCGTCGATCGTCGTCGGCCTCGGCGCCGTCGTCCTCGACGAGCCGGTCACGGCGCGCCGGGTCGCCGCGCTCGGCCTCGCGACGGCGGGTGTCGCGCTCGTCGTCTCGACGGGCGCCGGCGGCGCCGACCCGGTCGGCCTGGCGCTGGCGCTGGCCGCGGCGGTCTGCTACGCGGCGTACACCGCCGGGAGCCGGTCTGTCGTCCCGGCGGCGTCGCCGCCCGGCGTGATGCTCGGCGTCCTCGTCGGAACGACGCTGAGCACGGGGGTCTACGGTGTCCTCGACGGCGGACTCGCGCTGCCGGCGACCGCCGACGGCTGGGGGCTCGTCGCCGGCCTCGTCGTCCTCTCGACGGTCGCGCCTCACCTGCTGTTCTACGAGGGTGTCTCGCGGCTGGAGGCGGGGCGTGTCGGCGTCGTCAGCACCGCCGAACCGGTCGTGACGGTGGTCCTCGGCGCCCTCCTCCTCGGCGAGCGGGTGACCGTCGCCGTCGTCGCCGGGGGGGCGCTGGTGCTCGGCGGCGTCGTACTGGTCCACGGCGACCGGGACGGGACGGCAGCGGACCGGAGCGCCGCGGCAGAGAGCGACGGCTGACACCCGACCACCTCGTCGCGCGTCTCCGGAGCCACTGGCACGCCACCCGCGAGGACGGGTCGGCCCACGGCGTGCCCCCGAACTGGCAGCTCGTGCGCGAGCGTGAGGCTCTTGACGATCCGGCGCCGAAACGACACAGATGGAACGATCAACGGCGGAGCAGGGCCACTCGAGCGTGAGCAGGCGGGCCGTACTCGGCGCACTCGGCGGGTCGGCGGCTGCCCTCGCCGGGTGTGCCGGTGTTACCGGGGCTGGCAGCGGCGGGGCAGACGAACTGACCGTCTCCGTCTACGGCGGGGCGTACGGCGACGTGTTCGAGGAGACCGTCGCAGACGCGTACGAGGCGGAGACGGGGACGACGGTGAACGTCGCGAAGGCGTGGAGCAACCGGGTGTCGAAGCTCCGCGCCGCGGACCAGGGGAGCGACAGCCCGCCGTACGACGTGATCGGCCTGTCCGGGTTCAACTACCTCTCGGCCCGGAACGAGGAGCTGATCCAGCGGGTGCGATACGAGAACGTGCCGAACGCCGAGAAGGTCTGGCCGTTCTTCACGGAGTACCGCACCGACGAGTACGGCGTTCCCGGCGAGGGCGGCGTCCTCGGCATCGTCTACGAGGAGAGCAACGCCCACGCCGAGACGTGGAGCGAGTTCGCCACCGTCGACGCGCCCGCCGGGATGAACGGGGGCTACTGGAAGAACCCGCTGCTCATCGCGGCGCTCCTGACCGACGCCGCGCCCGGCGTCGAGGAGATCTACGACCCCGAGATGTACGACCCGATGTTCGAGACGCTCGAGGGCCTCGCGGAGAACGTCGCGACGTGGTACCGCGGCGGCGCGGACGTCTGGTCGGCGCTCGACGGCGGTCAGATCGAGTACGGCGCGTTCTACTACGCGTCGGGGCTCGCCGGCATCGACGCCCGGCCGGAGAAGAACTACCGGATGCTGCTCCCCGAGCAGTCGCCGGGCTACTTCACCAACTTCGCCGTGACGAACACCGACCGTCGCGACGAGGCCGAGCGGTTCCTCGATTTCATGCTCCGGACGGAGATCCAGACCGACTGGCACCAGAACGGCTACTACGTCCCCGCGAACCGCGAGGTCGCCGGGAGCTACGCCGACCGGGTCCAGGGCCGCTATCCGGAGACGAACGACGCGCTCGCCGACTTCTTCGTCCTCGGAGACTCGGAGCGTCTCGCGGCACAGAAGTCGGCGCTCTCCGACCGGTTCACGAGGATCACCGCCTCGTAGCCCGATGGTTCCGACCCCGAAGCCGGTCCGGCTCGACGGCCTCCGCGTCGCGTACGGGGAGACAGTGGCCGTCGGCGGGGTCGACCTGTCCGTGGAGGCCGGCGAACTGTTCTGTCTGCTCGGCCCCTCCGGCTGTGGCAAGACGACGACGCTCCGGGCCGTCGCCGGGCTGACCGACCCGACCGCGGGGCGGGTCGTGGTCGGCGACGACGACGTCACCGACCGGCCGCCGGCCCGGCGCGACACCTCGATGGTGTTCCAGGACTGGGCGCTGTTCCCCCGCAAGACCGCGCTCGAGAACGTCGCGTTCGGGCCGAAGATGGCGGGGGCCGACCGCGAGACGCGCCACGAGCGGGCGAGGGAGCTGCTGGAAACCGTCGAGGTGGCCGACCACGCCGGGAGCTACCCCGACGAGCTGTCGGGCGGGCAGAAACAGCGGGTCGCGCTCGCCCGGTCGCTGGCCGTCGACCCGGGCGTCCTCCTGCTGGACGAGCCGCTCTCGAGCCTCGACAAGCGCCTGCGCGGGCGCCTCCAGCGCGCGCTCGGCGACCTCCACGACCGCGTCGAGACGACGATGCTCCACGTCACGCACGACCAGGACGAGGCGTTCACGCTCGGCGACCGGGTCGGCGTGATGCGCGACGGGCGGCTGATCCAGGTCGGTACGCCTCGCGAGGTGTACGACCAGCCACGGACCCGGTTCGTCGAGGAGTTCCTCGGCGAGACGACGGTGCTCGAGGGACCGGTCGTCGAGGGTGCCGTCCGGACGCCGCTCGGCGACCTCCCGCTTCCGACCGGGGACGACGACGGGCCCGTCGCCGTCTCTGTCCGGCCAGCCGCGCTCGACCTCTCCCCCGCGACGGAGACGGACGACCACAGCCGGCGGACCGACGCGGTCCGGAGTGACGGCGACGGGCGCGCCGCCGGCCAGGTGAGCGACGTACTGTACCGCGGGACCTCCGTCCGGTACTACGTCGCGGTCGAAGGGACCGGCGGCGCGGTCGAGCCGTTCGCGGAGTACAGCGCGCGCACCGACCCCGGGTTCGAGCGGGGCGACCGGGTCGCGCTCCGGTGGCGACGGTCGGATCTTCGCTTTTTCGGACCGGCGGGAGAGCGGCTGTGCGGATGAGGACGGCGCTCGGGCGGGTGCAGGCGCGGGCCGTCGACCGGCCCGTCCTCCTCGTCGTCCCCGTCGTGGCGTTCGAGCTGGTCGTGTTCGCGGGGGCGCTCGTCTACCTGCTCCGGCTCAGCCTCACGCGCTCGGCCGTCAGCGGCGCCTACGCCGCCGGCACCTGGACGCTCACGAACTACGGCGCCCTGCTGGCGGACGGCTACCTCCAGGGGCGGCTGCTGTACAGCCTCGGCCTCGGCGTCGTCGTCACCGCCGTCACGCTGGTACTCGGGTTCGTCTACGCCTACGCCGCCGCCCGCGCCGACGGTGTTCGCCGGACCGTCCTCCTCGGCGCGGTGCTCGTGGAACTGCTCCTCTCTATCGTGATCAAGGTGTACGCGTGGGTGCCGCTGCTCGCGCCCGAGGGGACGGTCAACGCCGTCTTCGTCGGCCTCGGCGTCGTCGACGCCCCGCTCCGGCTGCTCGGCTCCGACGTCGGGGTGGTCGTCGGGCTCGTCTACTCGATGCTCCCGTACGTCGTCCTGCCGACGTACGCGACGCTGGCGACGATGGACACGACGACGGTCGCGGCTGCGCGGGACCTGGGCGCGTCACGTCTCCAGTCGGTGCGGGCCGTGGTCGTCCCGCAGGCGACGCCGGGGCTCCTCGCGGGCGGGGTCACGGCGTTCGCGTGGAGCACCGTCGCGTTCGCGGCGCCGACAATCCTCGGCTCGCCGTCGCAGGCGACGGTCGCGAACGAGGCGGCGCGGTTCGTCGACGTCACCTACGACTGGCCGCGGGCGGCGGCGCTCAGCGTCGAGGCGGTCGTCGCCGTCGTCCTCGTCGCGGGGTGTGCGGTCGCGCTCGTCCGGCGGTACGGACCGCGGGGCGCGACGGAGGGGCTACTGTGAACCGCCGTCTCGGGACGCTCGCGTTCCGGGGCGTGGTAGCCGCGCTCCTCGGGTTCGTCCTGCTCCCCGTCGCCGTCGTGGTCGCCACGTCGCTGAACGCGGCGCCAGACGTCGTCTTCCCGCCGGACCGGCTCTCTCTCCGGTGGTACCGGGCGTTCCTGTTCGAGGAGCCGGAGTGGCGCCACGCGTTCGTCAACAGCGTCGTCGTCGCCACAGGCACCGCCGTCCTCGCGACGCTCCTCGGCACTGCCGGGGCCTACGGCGTCCGGGGCCTGCCGGACGGCCGGCTCAGGCGGGCGGTGACGACGGTTATCGTCCTGCCGCTCCCGACGCCGGTCGTGGTTCTCGCGCTCGCGCTCTCGGTCTACTTCGCCCGTATCGGCGTCGGGAGCGGCCACGTCGCGGTCGTCCTCGGTCACACGCTCGTCACCGTTCCGTTCGTCTACGTGGTGGTGCGGGCGACGCTCGCCCGCGTCGACTGGCAGATCCGGGAGGCCGCCCTCGACCTCGGGGCGACACGGTGGCAGGCGTTCCGCGAGGCGGTCGCGCCGCAGATCCGTGCCGGAGTGTTGGCCGCGGGCTTCGTCGCCGCGGTCCTCAGCCTCCACGAGTTCCTGATCGCCCTGTTCGTCGCCGGCGTCGACGCCCGGACGCTCCCGGTCCTGGAGTGGACGGCGCTCCGGAACTTCGTCGACCCGACCGTCAGCGTCGTCTCGACGCTGCTGATACTGCTCGCAGCCGTTCTCTCCGTCCCCGTCGTGGCGGCCCTCGGCGTCGAGCGGCTGGCGAGAGAGCTCTGAACGGTGCCGTGTGAACGATCACCGTGGCGGGTGGCAATAGACGATCGTTCAGAAATTCGCCGCGACCGGGCGACAGACTCGGAAGTGTTAACTGTCGGGTCGGCCTCTCCCCGAGTGTAATGGCATCCGGTACGGTTGACTTCTTCAACGACACGGGCGGTTACGGCTTCATCGACACCGAGGACGCTGACGACGACGTGTTCTTCCACATGGAAGACGTCGGCGGCGAGGACCTGACGGAAGGAACTGACGTGGAGTTCGACGTCGAACAGGCCCCGAAGGGCCCACGCGCGACGAACCTCAAGCGCGTATAGACGGAGCACTCCTCCGCACACGCCACCACCGACGAGCGACGGCGTCGTCCGAACGCTCGACACGACGGGCGTCGTCCGCTCGTGACGACGCCACGAGGCGTTGCTTCTCGAACGCTCGCCCGGCGAGCGGCGGCGCTACTCCGCCGTGCGGTCGGGAGGGCGAAACGCCCGGGTCGTGTCTCTGTCCCCCTCGACTGCGGCTACCTCGGCGAGACCGAGGTCGGTGAAGACGTCGTGCCAGTCGCGGTAGTAGAGCGGCACGTCGTCGTCGACGTAGTTCACCCCGTCCGCGGCGGTCTCCGGTTCGTTCTCGACGGTGACGACGATATCGTCGGTGACGCGGACCACCTCGCCGAACAGCCGGTCCGAGTCGGGGTGGACGTGCTGGAGCGTCTCGACGGAGAACGTCGCGTCGAAGGCGTCGGCGGCGAAGCCGGCGACGAGGTCCTCCGCCGTCCCGCGGTGGAAGCTGCCGGCTTCGGCGAGGGCGGGGTAGGTCTCGCGCATCACCGCGAACGCCTCCGGGTTCACCTCGACGCCGGAGAGCCGCGAGAAGCCGGCGTCGTGGAGGTGCGCGAGGTGCCGACCGGCGCTACACCCCACCTCCAGCACCCGCGCGTCGCGCCCGACGGCGTCCTCGAGGAGCCGACGGACCCGCTCGCTCGTCGCGTCGGGGCCCCGGTGGGCGTAGTACGCGGGCGAGAACTCGCCGGAGCGCTCCGCCCACTGCCGCCGGACGTCGTCTGGGTCTGGGCTCACGGCCGACGACACCGGGGCACGGTGATAACCCCTCCGACCAGGCGGGAGACGGGCGTATCGCTCGCGGACGACGCCGACCGGGCGCGGCCGCGCCGCGAGGGCGAGACTGCTAGTCGGTGTCGGCCGACGCCGCGAGGGCGAGACTGGGACCGGGACCGACCGGGCAGCCGGACTACTGGATGTGCCCCTCGTCGCGGAGCTGCTCTGCGTCCTGTTCGGTGTAGCGCCACTCGATGTTGCCCTTCTCGTCCTGCCACTCCCACGGCTCGAGCAACACGACGTCGCCCTCGGAGATCCACGTTCGGTACTTCATCCGGCCGGGAATCCGGCCGAGCCGTGTCTCGCCGTCGGCACAGCGGACGCGGACGTGGTTGCCGCCGAGGTGTTCGGTTACGACGCCGAACACCTGGTTGTCGTCGGGCATTCGCAGGGGTTTCCGACCGGACTCGTCGCTCATACGATCGGTAGGGCCGGCCGCGTGTTAAGTCGTCCGCGTCGGATGCGAGCGTCCCCCACGACGGCTACTCGTCGTCGAACTCGAGCGCGGCGGAGTTGATACAGTAGCGCTTGCCGGTCGGCTCCGGCCCGTCGTCGAAGACGTGCCCGAGGTGTCCGTCACAGGTCGCACACAGCACCTCGACCCGGCGCATCCCGTGTCTGGTGTCGACCTCCGTCTCGACGTTGCCGTCGAGCGCGTCGTGGAAGCTGGGCCAGCCCGTGCCGGAGTCGAACTTCGTCGCCGCGTCGAACAGCGGGGTGTGACAGCCGGCACAGCGGAACCGCCCGTCGCCCTCTGCGTCGAGGAGGTCGCCGCTGAACTTCGGCTCGGTCCCGCGCTCGCGGAGAATGTCGTACGCCTCGTCGCCGAGTCGCTCGCGCCACTCGGACTCGCTCAGCGCGCTCCAGTCGACGGACTCGCCTTCGGTGTTGCTCATACTGGTAGTACGGCTCGCCGCCCGAAAGACCTGTCGCGCGCCGACCCTACGCTTTTGCGGCACCGGTTCGTGGCGGTCCTATGGACGCCAGGGAGCGGGAACGGGCGTTGAGCGCGGGGGACGTGCAGTGACGCTGTCGCTCTGTATCGTCGGCGCCGGCGCGGCGGGCGTCGCGGCGGCGTACGGGCTGCGGGACGAGCGCGTGGCGGTGACCGTCCTGGAGAAGAGCCGCGGTGTCTGCGGGCGCGCCGCGACCCGGCGGCGCGACGGCCGGCGGTACGACCACGGGACGAGCCACCTGCCGGTGGCGGACAGCCGGGTGTCGTCGCTCGTCGACGCACTCGGCGACGAGGGTCGAATCGACGTCGAGGCGCCGGTGTGGACGCTCGGCCCGGACGGCTCGGTCGTCGACGACGACCCCGAGCCGGTCCGCCGCGTCGCGTGGGAGGCGGGGATGACACAGCTCGCGAAGCGAACGCTGGCGCGGACGGAGGCAGCCGTCGAGCGCGAGACACGGGTGCGGGCAATCGACCGCGACGAGCGCGGCTGGCGGGTGAGCGACGAGGAGGGCGGGAGCTGGGGACCGTTCGACGCCCTCCTGCTCACGCCGCCGGCGCCACAGACGGCGAGCCTGCTCGCGGCGACGGGCTGGTCGAGCGAGCGGGCGATGCGCCTGCGCGAGGTGGTCGGGAGCGTCAGCTACCGCGGCGCACAGTCGGTGGTGCTCGGCTACGACCGGCCGCTCGACCGTCCGTGGTTCGGCCTGCGCGCCGCGACGGCGGACCAGCCGGTCCGGTGGGTCAGCCGGGAGTCGGCGAAGCCCGGCCACGTCCCGCAGGGCGAGGCGCTCCTCGTCGTCCAGATGGGCGACGAGTGGGCGCGCGACCACGAGGACGACCCGCTCGACACCGTCGCCCCGGCGGTCGCAGAGCGGGTGGCGACGGCGCTCGACGAGCCGCGACTCGCCGAGCCGTCGTGGACCGACGACCAGCGGTGGCGCTACGCGAAGCCGAACGGGGGCCCGCCACACGACGCCGTCCAGGTCGGCGAGGAGGACGGCCTCTACCTCGCCGGCGACTGGGTGGCCGGCGAGGGACGCGTCGACGCCGCGCTCTGCGCCGGGTTCGACGCCGCAGAGCGGATCGCTCACTGACGGCGGGCCCGGTGCTAGTCGTCGGCGCTGGCCTCGCGGTCGCCACGCGCCGCCGACGCGACGAGGTCGTCGTAGCGCGCGCCGGTCTGTTTCAGCGTCTCCGTGGAGTAGAGCCGCTCGTGGGGGTACGGCAGGTGCTCGGCAGCCAGCTCGTCGAGGACGGCGTCGACGGCGGTCTGCTCGCGTCCGTGGACCATCGTGAACAGGTTGTACTGCCAGCCCTGGTCGGGCCGGCGCGGACGGTGGTAACAGAGGGTGACGTACGGGAGCGACCCGACGGCCCGGCCACGCTCGTCGAGGCGCTCGTCGGGGACGTCCCAGACCACCATACAGTTCGCGTCGAAGCCGGTGACGACGTGGTTGACGACACAGCCGATCCGCTTGATACAGCCGCGGTCGAGCAGCCCCTCGACCGTCTCGAGGACCCGGTCGACGGGCGCGCCGACCTCGCGTGCCACGTCGCGGTAGGGCGTGGGCGAGAGCGGGAGGCCGTCCTGGACGGCGAGGAGCACGTCGGCCTCGAGCGGCGAGAGGTCGCCGGTCGCGGCCTCGCTGATGACGGTCGCGTCGACGCCCGCCCGCGCTCCCGGCTGTGCGTCCGGAGCCCCGTCGCCCGGACCCGTCTCCCGCGCGAACCGGTCGTCGTTCACCACCGAGAACTCCAGGTCGATGTAGTAGTCGGTCAGCATCGGAAGCGAGAGGACAGACAGCCCGGTCCGTGCCTCTACCTCGGCGAGGATGGCGTCGCGACGCTCGCGCGACCCAGCCGTGACGACGAACCAGGTGTTCCACTCGTGGTCGCGGCGGTAGTTGTGGTTCACCTGTCGGTAGCCGTTTATCACTTCGGCCACGTCGTCGAAGCGGTCCGCCGGGGCTCGCACGGCGGCGAGCGTCGAGGAGCCGATGACGGGCGGGTTGAGGACGGCGCCGAACCGGCGGAAGACGCCGCGCTCGCGCAGGCGCTCGACGCGACCGAGGGCCTCCGTCTCCGAGACGCCGAGCGTCTCGCCCACCTCGCGAAAGGGCCGCTCCGCGACGGGAACGCCGGACTGGAACCCGTCGATCAGCGCGGCGTCGACGCCGTCGAGTTCGTCGCGCCAGCTCCCGGCCATGCCAGTGCCTAGGACCGCGTCGGCTAACCGCTTTCGCTCCGTGCGGTTCGTTTTTCCGTGACGGGGCGGTAGTATCGCTTGTGTCATCCAGTATCAGGGCGACTCTCAGCCGGGCCAGCCGGTCGTACGTGCTGTTCGTCGCGATCGGCCTGGTCGTCGGGCTGACGCTCGCGCCCGTTGCCTTCCAGGCCACGTCGTCCGACGGGACGGTCGCGGTCGTACCACTCTCCGGCGGGATCACCGGCGGGACGTCCGCGTCGGTCGGGTCGATGCTCGAGCAGGCGCGCGAGGACCCCGACATAGAGGCGGTGGTGATCGTCTCGAACAGCGGCGGGGGCAGCGCCTCCGCGAGCGAGGAGCTCTACCTCGAGGCGAAGCGGACGTCGGAGCAGATGCCCGTCGTGGCCTACGTCGACTCCGCGGCGCTCTCTGGCGCGTACTACACGGTCGCGCCGGCAGACACGATCTACGCGAAGCCGGCGTCGCTCGTCGGGAGCGTCGGCACGCTCGCGAACGCGCCGACACAGGTAGAGCCGAACACCATCATCGCGACGACGGGGTCGAACAAGCTCTCCGGCGGCGACGACCGGGAGTTCTACACGATACTCGAGACGCTGAGCAACAGCTTCTACAACGCCGTCGAGGACGGCCGCGGCGACCGACTCGACATCAGCCGCTCCGAGCTCGCGGAGGCGAAGCTCTACTCCGGGGCTCAGGCCGTCGAGAACGGCCTGGCCGACCGGATCGGCGACCGTCGGTCCGCGGTCCGCGCCGCCGCCGACGAGGCCGGACTCGACGACTACGACGTCAAGATACTCCGCCCCGACAGGGAGGCGCTGTTCCTGTCGCGCAACAGCTACCTCGCCTCCAGCGCGCCGGAAAAGCGGATGGTCTCGTCGGACTACTTCTTCGACCCCGACGACGCCGCGCCGACGTTCCTGATGCTCCCCGCCTCGTACGTCGTCGACGCGGAGACCGGGCCGACCACGGCGGCGCGGAACGCGACCCGGCCTGCCGCGGCGACCCGTGAGGAGGTGAGCGCGTGAGCGACGGTCTCGGCGCCGGCGGGTGGGCGAAGCGCGTCGGCGCGCTCGTCCTGACCGTCGTCGTGGTCGTCGGTATCGCCGCCGGCGGCGCGTTCGTCTCGGACCAGACCGGCGAGGACGAGCGCGACCGGGGCGTGTCGATGGCGGAGTTCCAGCCGGAGAACGTCAGCGTCGACCGGTCCGCAGCGGAGGGCGAGATAACGCCCGACCGGTCGGCGGTCTCCGAGGGCGGGACGGTGGTCATCGACGACTCGCACAGCAACCGGTGGGACCGGGAGACGATCGAGCCGCTGGTGCGGGGGCTGACCCGCGTCGGCTACCAGGTCGAGATTCACCAGAGTGGCGACCTCGCCGCGGCGCTGGACGACGCGAAGGCGCTCGTCGTCATCGACCCCGGACAGGAGCTGCCGTCCGGCGACGTCGACGACGTCCGCCGGTTCACCGGACAGGGCGGCCGCCTGCTGGTCGTCGGCGAACCGAACCGGGTCGGGATCTCTGCGTCGCTGTTCGGGACCTCGCTCACCACCCGGGAGAGCAGCCTGACGACGCTCGGGGCCGCCTACGGCGCGAGCGTCGACACCGCCTACCTCCGCAATCAGGGCTCTTCCGATATCAACTACAAGTGGATCCAGACGCAGTCGACCGACGCCGAGGGGTTAGACGGCGTCGAGCAGACGTCGATGTACACCGCCGCGGCGGTTCGGGTTCGGGGCGGCGAGCCGCTCCTCCGGGCCGCGCCCGAGACGCGCCCGTCGGACACCGACGACGCGACCGGTACGTACCCCGTCGCCGTCCGGAAGAACAACGCCGTGTGGCTCGGCGACAAGACGTTCATGCGCGGCGACCGGTACCGGGTGGCGGACAACGAGGCGTTCCTCACCTACCTCGTCGAGTTCCTCGCGAGCAGTGACCGGGACACGAGCCAGTCGCTCGACGGCGACAGTAACGGTGGCAGCGGCGGCCAGAACCAGACGGCAGGGAGCACAGAGCCAGCCGGCCCCAACTGACGGGCCGTCGGCACGGACGCGAGCGCCGGGGTCCTCAGCCCGCTCGTTCCACCGTCGCCGGCACCGACCCGCCCGGCCGGAGCGTGATAGTCGCCTGGAACTCCTCGAGCGTGTCGGCGGGCACGTCGATGTCGAGGTCACGCACCAGTCCGGCGACGCTCAGCGTCGCGCCGGCGAGCGCGAACTGGCGCCCGATACAGGCGTGTGGGCCGCTCCCGAACGGGAAGTACGCGTCGGCGCTCCCGGCCGACCGGCGCGTCCAGCGGCTGGGGTCGAACGTCAGCGGGTCGTCGAAGTACCGCCCGTCGCGGTGGATCGAGAACTGCGGCAGGATCATCGCCGACCCGTCCTTCACGCGGTAGTCCCCGAGGGGGGCCTCGCCGGTCGCCTCCCGGAAGATGGCCCACGCGGCGGGGTAGAGCCGCAGCGTCTCGCGGAACACCCGCTTCGTGTAGGTCAGGTCCTCGAGGTGGTCGTACCGCGGCGTCTCGTCGCCGATCACGGCCCGGGCCTCCTCGCGGACCCGGGCGCGCATCTCGGGGTGGTTCGACAGTGCCGCGAGCGTGTAGGTCAGCGACAGCGCCGTCGTCTCGTGGCCGGCGATGAGGAAGGTGATCACCTCGTCACGGATCTGGTCGTCCTCGTACTCGACGTCCGGCGCGCCCTCGGCGGCGAGGAGGAGCGACAGCATGTCCGAGCCGGGCTCGCCGCCGTCGGCGGTCGCGGCCCGGCGCCGGTCGATTATCTCCTCGCTCAGTCGCTTCATCTCCGTCGTCGCCTCGTCGTACGCCGCGGAACTCGACGTCGGCACCCAGTCCGGCAGCACCCCGGTCGGTGAGATCGCGAGTTCCTCCGTGGCGGCCTCCATCCAGCCGTGGAACTCGGCGGCACGCTCCTGTCCGATATCCTCACCGAGCAGAATCTCCGAGGCGACCCGGATCGTCAGCGCAGTCGTCTGGCGGTGGAGGTCGACCGTCCGGCCCTCGTCCGCGGCGTGGCCGAGTTCGTCGGCAACCGCGCGACACTGCCGGCCCGCGGTGTCGCCGTAGTCGACGACCTGCTGGCCGACGAACGCCGGGAGCATGATCGAGCGCTGCTGCTCCCAGAGGTCGCCCTCGCTCTGGACGAGTCCGTTCTCCGCCGGCAGGCCGAGGCCGGACGCCGGAACCCGCCCGAACGCCTCCGGCCAGTCAAGCGCCTCGTGGACGAGGTCGGGTCCCGTCACGATCACGAGCGGCGGCCGGCCGGGGATCGGCACCTCGACGGCGTCGGGAAATCGCGCCTGCACTGTCTCGAGAAAGCGGAGAGGGTCGGTGCCGAACCGAATGCCGTTGACGATACCGGCACCCGGCGGCTGTGGAATGTCGCGACGCACGGCTACGCCACGGGAGGCGTGCGCATGACTCTTGTGCCGACGGAGGAGCGGGTCGACGGCGGAGGGCCGTCGCAGCGGGGGAGGAGGGTTCTGTGGGGGGCCTGCCGGCGAGGGGCTGAGACGCCGGCACCGACGGCTAATACCGGGTTTCTAAAGCAGGTGCTGGAGGCTCAAACAGGGGCTTGAGCATCGGCTCCTACCGCTCTGGACGCCACCGGCCGCCTATCTCGTCGCGGGGGTAGTCCTGGTAGGTGCCGTCGAGGAACGTCGTCACCCGGCCGTTCTCCTCGCTCAGCGTGACCGCCCAGAGCACCTCCTCGCGGGTGGACGTCTCGAGCGCGCTCAGGTGTTTCGTCCCCATCCAGTCCGGGTAGTCGACGCCGCCGTACGACTCCATCTCCTTGACGCTCGGGCTCCGCACCCGGACCATCTGCTCCTGTATCGTCCCGTCGCCGGTGACGACGAGCGCGCCGTCGCGGCTGAACGCCACGTCGCGCGCCACCCGTGTGAACCGCTCCGAGCCGTCGTCGACGACCCGACACCGGTCGACTGGCCACGTGTTCGACCCGAGTGGGTCGGTGTAGTCGCCGAAGGCCACGTCCGCGACGAGGAGGACGTAGAGGCTGGGGCCGGTGACGTGTTGTTCCTCCCACCGGTCGAACTCCATGGTCAGCGACTCCGCTGTGTACCGGATCTGGTCCATCAGGTCCTGGCTCGTCGCGTACCGCCGCAACACCCGCTCCAAGTTGTCCATCGCGTTCCTGTGGGTTTCGTGTGTCGTTTCTTAAGCGTGTCCACGGGGCACAACACTCAGGACGACGACGACCCACGACCGGGTCGAATGTCGTTCGACGCAGCCGAGGACGTGTTAGAGGCGCTCGCTGGACTGCCGACGTTTCACCACCCCGCGGTCGCCCCAGACGGGGAGACGGTCGCGTGTTACTACGACGTCACCGGGCGGAACGAACTCCACCTGCTCGACGCGACGACCGGCACGCACCGGCGGGTGACCGACGGGCAGGTGCCCCGCAGCGCCCGGTGGCCGGTCGCGTGGGCCGGTGCCGACGAGGTGGTCTTTCACCTCGACGAGGCGGGCGACGAGCAGAACGACCTCCACGTCGTCGACCGGTCGGGGACCAGCCAGCCGGTCGTCGAGGCCGCGGGCCAGGCCGCACTCGGCGACGTCACGGACGACGGGCGCGTCCTGGTCTTCGGCTCGACGCGCGACGGACAGATGAACCTCTACCGCCACGACCGCGACGCCGGCGAGACGACGAAGCTCACCGACCACGACCGGGCCGCCGGCGGCGCGGTCCTCTCGCCGTCCGGTGACCGGGTCGCGTACTTCACGAACGAGCGCGACGACCCCGAGAACCGGGACACACACCTGATGGACGTCGACGGCGCGAACGCCCGTCGTCTCGGCGTCGGCGAGGCCGGCGCGGAGGTCTCGCCCGTGGACTTCTGGCCAGACGGCGACCGTCTGCTGGTCGCGGACAACTCGCCCGGTACGGGACGGTCGGGGGTCGTCGACCTGACGACGGACGAGGTGACGTGGTACGGCGACGGCACGGGCGTCCCGGAGACGCCCGTCGCGGTCCTGCGCGGCGGCGACCGGTTCGTCGCTCACCGCACCCGCGACGCCACCGTCGTCCCGGTCGTCTACGACGTCACGACCGGCGGGTCGCGCGAACTCGACCTCCCGACCGGCGTCGCGGCCGTGAGCGACGGACGCCGGCCACAGCTCGGCGACGGTCGGCTCGTCGTGACGACGACGACGCCGACGACGCGGTCGGCGCTCGTCGCGTACGACCTCGCAGCCGACGAGACGGAGACGCTGCTCGCGCCCGAGTACGGGCCGTTCGACCCGGAGACGTTCGCCGGTGCCACGTACCTGACCGTCGCCTCGGACGGCGTGCCCGAGACACGGCAGGCGGCGGTCGAGCACGACCCCGCGGCGACGCTCGAGGTCGGTGCGCTGCTGTACGACGCCGGCGTCCGGCCCTCGCCGCTGGTCGTCAACCCACACGGCGGCCCGCGCGCGATTGACGACCGCTCGTTCGACCTCTACACGCAGTTTCTCGTCTCGCGGGGCTACTCGGTGCTCCAGGTGAACTACCGCGGGTCCGCCGGACGGGGCCGCGAGTTCGCAGAGCGGCTCTACGGCGACTGGGGCGGCGCGGAACAGGGTGATATCGCGACCGCGACGGAGCACGTCCTCGCGACGCGGGACTGGCTCGACCCCGACCGGGTCGCGGTCTTCGGCGGCTCCTACGGCGGCTACTCGGCGTACTGGCAGACCGTCCAGTACCCCGACCTGTACGACGCCGGCGTGGCGTGGATCGGGCTGACCGACCTGCGGGAGATGTACGAGACGACGATGCCACACTTTCGCACCGAGCTACTGGAGAAGAACCTCGGGTCGCCAGACGAACGCCCGGGGCTGTACCGCGAGCGCTCGCCGGTCGAACACGCCGCGAACCTCGACTGCCCGCTCCTGATCGTCCACGGCGTCAACGACCGCCGGGTGCCGGTCGGACAGGCCCGGCTGTACCGCGACCGGCTTCGTGACCTCGGCGACGAGGCCGGCGAGGACGGCGAGGCCGGCGAGGACGGCGACTTCGAGTACGTCGAACTCGGCGACGAAGGCCACGCCTCGTCGGATATCGGCCAGAAGATCCGCCTGTTCCGGATACTCGGCGACTTCCTCGACCGCCGGCTGGGGTGAGCCCCGGCTGAGGGGCGTGTCGTCGACGGCGGGTCACCGGACCGGCTGTTCCGGCATCAGTCCGACAGGTGCGAGGTGTCGCCGGAGAACGCGAGGCGCCAGTCCGCGCCGTCGCGCTCGACCAGCGTGACGCCACAGAGCGGCGCGTCGACGCCCTCGGTCGACCCGACGAGTCCATCGACGACGCCGCCGACGGTGAGGCCGTGGCCGACGAGGAGGACCGGTCCCGTCGTCTCGTCGACGGCCGCGCGGGTCGCCGCGCCGACCCGTGCCGACGCCTCGGCGCCGTCCTCCGGGAACGACGGGACGACGTGCGGGTCGTGGCCGAGCCGAACCGTCTCGAACCGCGCCGCGAGCGCCTCGTGTGGCAGGGTCTCCGGCTCCGCGTCGAACCACTCGGGGTTGCGGTGTTCGCCGAGTCCGGGGTCGAGGCGAACCGTAGCCCCGAGCTCGCGGCAGATCTCGTCTGCCGTCTCGACCGTGCGGAGAAACGGCGACGCGTAGACGGCGTCGAACGCCGGGCCCGACCCCGCGAGCCGCCGTCCCGTGCGCCACGCCGCCCACCGGCCCAGTTCTGTCAGCGGCGGGTCGTGGGGCCGCTCGGCGGTCGCCGCCCACGACGGGTCGGCGGTGTCACGCCGCTCGCCGTGTCGGACGACCCAGACGGCGCTCGTCACAGCCGGAGATGGCGGTCGGGCAACAAGAGTGTTCGCCCGCTCGGCTCGGAGGGCGTCTGCGTCTCGCCGACGCGCTCTCCGAGCCGCCCGACGACCCGTGTCGTGCCGCCGCGCGGGTCGTACCGGGTCGTTCGGCGGCGACACCGCCTGAGGGCGGTACTCCCCGCGGGTGCCAGCGTGGCGGGTCGTGGGGACGTCAGCCGGCCGGCGACGGGGGGCTCTTCGGCACGCCGGGAGTGCTACCGGTCGAACCGGTCGGAGCCGTGCAGGGCCGGCCCGGGCCGCCAGGTGTTGCCCTCGAGGACGACCAGGTCGTACCCCGCCAGCACCTGCAGGGTCTCGACGACGGTCTCGCCGTCGAACTCGACGGCGGTGTCGGCGGGGAGCTCCTCTGCGATGACACTCCGGGTGCCGCCGTCGATGCCGACCACCGTTTCGAGCACCGTCTCGAGGTCGTCGACGAGCGGCACGAGGAGGTCGTCCGTCCGGGTCGGGGAGTCGAGCCGGGCGACAACCTCGTCGTACGCCCCCGAGAGCTCGATTGTCGCGTGTGGTCCGTTCGCTGGTTCGGTGTCTTCGTCCACACGCACGTTCTCTGTTTCTGTTCTTAAGTTGTTTCGACTTGTAGATGTATTTCCTTTGTTGCTCACCTATCGAGGGATTTTTGCTCAGTATATCGTCTAAGTCCGACATACGGCGTTGTATTGTTCGTATTTGTAGTTCGAAAGCCGACAACTCTCGATAGATCGGGAGACGATCGCTCGAATACGGGTGTCGGTAGAGACGACTCTCGGTGTCGAGAGGCCGACGGTCGCGGGTCCGCGGAGAGAGTCCAGCGATACCTGCTCGACGGTCCGAGACCCGTCAGTAGTTCTCGTAGACGGTCTTCGTCGTGGTGAAGAAGTCGAGCGCCGCGTCTCCCTGCTCGCGGTAGGTGTTCGTCGAGGAGTCCTTGTAGCCGCCGAACGGGACGTGTAGCTCCAGCCCGGTCGTCTTCTCGTTTACCTTCGCCACGCCGGACTCGATCCTGTCGACGAACTGGTTTGCCTCGGTCAGGTCCTGCGTGACGACACTCGCCGACAGCCCGTAGTCGCTGTCGTTCGCAGCCGACATCGCCTCGTCGAAGCTCCCGACCTCGATCACCGACAGCACCGGCCCGAAGATCTCCTCCCGTGCGATCCGCATCTCGCGCTCGACGCCGGAGAAGACCGCCGGCGAGACGAAGTGGCCGTCGCCGTCGAGTCGCTCGCCGCCCGTCTCGAGCACCGCGCCTTCGTCCTGCCCGGTCTCGACGTACTCGAGCGTCGACGCCAGCTCCTCGCGGCTCACCTGTGGGCCCACGTCCGGGTCGTCGGCTCCGGGCCCCACCGAGAGCGTCTCGGCGTACTCGACGATACCGTCGAGGAACGCGTCGTGGACGTCGGCGTGGACGACCGCCCGCGAACACGCGGTACAGGCCTGTCCGGTGACACCGAACGCGCCCGCCCCGACGATCTCGACTGCCTCGTCGAGGTCGGCGCTGGGCATCACCACGGTCGGGTTCTTGCCACCCATCTCGCACTGAACCCGCGTGAGGTCCGCCGCCGCGGTCCGGGCGACGCTCGTCCCGACCTCCGTGCTCCCGGTGAACGAGACGGCGTCGACTGCCGGGTGCTCGGCGACCGTCGCTCCCACCTCGCTCCCCGATCCGGTCACCAGGTTCGCGACACCGTCGGGGAGTCCAGCGGCGTCGAGACACTCGACGACGATCCGCGCGGTGCCCGGCGCGAGCGACGCCGGCTTCAGCACCGCAGTGTTCCCCGCTGCCAGTGCCGGTGCGAGCTTCCAGGTCGGGATCGCGACCGGGTAGTTCCACGGCGTGATCAGCCCCGCCGTGCCGATCGGCTCCTGTTTCGTGTACAGGTTCGTCCGCTGGCCGCTCGGCGACTTCTCGACCCCGCCGACGTCGCTTGCTTTCTGTCCGTAGTAGTACAGGACGTCGACCGCGCGCCCGACCTCGCCGGCTGCCTCGGATCGGGTCTTTCCTTCCTCTCGGACGAGCGTCTCCGTCGCCTCCTCGGCACGGGCATCGAGTCGGCTCGCGGCGTCACGCAGGTACTGCCCGCGCTCGGGACCGGGAGTCGCGGCCCACGCGTCGGCTGCCGCGGCTGCCGCCTCGACCGCGGCCTCGGTGTCGGCTGCTGTCGACGCCTGTGCGTGGCCGGCCACCTCCGAGGGCGCTGCCGGGTCACGAACCGCGAACGTCTCGCCCGACTCCGACTCGACCCACGCTCCGTCGACGTAGTTCTGACCATCGACCGTCATGAAAGGACACGTCGGTGTTCCGGACGGAGACACTAAGCTCTGATTACTCGGACCGGGCCGACCGGACGGCAAGAGCCATTACAGGCGCCGGACAGGTACGGCCGATGACGTTCACCGTCGTCGTCACGGACTACGACTTCGCGGACCTCGAGCTCGAGCGCGACCTCGTGACCGAAGCGGGTGGCCGGCTGGTGGCGGCACAGTCCGAGACGCCGGGAGACGTCGCCGAGGCCGCCGCCGCCGCGGGGGCGGACGGCCTGCTCGTCCAGTACGCGCCGGTCACGACGGCGGTGTTCGAGGCGCTCGACGACCTCGTCGTGGTCGGACGGTACGGCGTCGGCGTCGACACCGTCGACGTCGAGGCGGCGACCGCCCACGGCGTCCAGGTCGTCAACGTGCCGTCGTACTGCGAGGACGAGGTGTCGACACACGCGTTCGCGCTCCTCCTGACCTGTGTGCGAAAGACGTCGCAGTACGACACTGCGGTCGCGGACGGAGAGTGGGACTGGACGGCGGCCCGGCCGATCCGCCGTCTGACCGGACAGACCCTGGGGCTGGCCGGGTTCGGCTCGATCCCGCGACGGGTGGCCGACAGGGCCGACGCGTTCGGGCTGAACGTCGTCGCGTACGACCCGTACGTCGACCACGAGACCGTGGCCGAACACGGGGTCGAGAAGGTGACGTTCGGCGAACTGCTCGCCCGCGCGGACGCGGTCTCGGTTCACGTGCCGCTGACCGACGAGACCGAGGGGCTGTTCGACGCGGCTGCGTTCGAGCAGATGCGCGAGCACGCCGTGGTGGTCAACACCGCCCGGGGGGCCGTCGTCGACGTGGACGACCTGCTCGCCGCGCTCGAGGCGGGCGAGGTCGCCGGCGCGGGCTTAGACGTGTTGCCGGAGGAGCCGCCGGAGCCGTCGGCGCTTCTCACCCGCGACGACGTGGTGACGACCCCGCACGTCGCGTGGTACTCCGAGGAGTCCTACGAGGAGCTGCGCCGGTCGGCGACCAGGGACGTGATCCGGGCGATCCGGGGCGAACAGCCGGACGGACTCGTCAACGCCGAACAGCTCGACGGCGGCTGACGCCGGCCTCGGTCGCCCGGAGCGTTTTCCGTACTCGCCGCCACGGCGGCGCATGGACGTGGACCGGGTGCTGGTCGTCGCCGACGACCTGACCGGCGCCGTCGACACCGGCCACGAACTGGCCGCACGCGGCTGTCCGACGGTCGTCTCGACCGACACCACGCCGCGGGGCGACACGGCCGCCCGGGCGGTGACCACCGCCTCGCGGCGCGACGACCCGACGACCGCGGCGGCGACGGTCGCCGACGTGGTGCAGGGTGCGCCACCGGCGACGCGCCTCTACAAGAAGGTCGACTCGACGCTGCGCGGGAACCCGGTCGCGGAGGTGGACGCGGCGCTCGCGGCGACAGACCGGGCCGTCGCCGCGGTCGCGCCGGCGTCTCCCGGGACCGACCGGGTGACCGCGGCGGGCCACCAGCTAGCTGCCGGCCGGCTGGTGACTGACCCCCCGGTCGCCGGCGGTCTGGAAGCGTCGATCGAAACCGCACACATTCCGACCGCGTTCGCCGCGGGCCAGCACCTCGTCAGTCACGTCGGCGTCGAGACGGTCGCGCGGGGAGCAGACGAACTCGCCACGGCCCTCGACGACGGAGTCGTGTGCTGTGACGCCGTCCACGAGTCGCACCTCGCCACGGTCGGTGAGGCGGTCGACGAGGAGACGCTGCTCGTCGGAGCAGCGGGGCTCGCCCGACACTGGCGGCTCCCGGAGACGACAGCCGGTCCACCAGCCGTCGAGACGCCGGGACCACGGCCGCTCGCGGTCGTCGGCAGTCTCGCGCCGGCGACACTCGAGCAGGTGTCGCGGCTGCCGGCCCAGCGCCGGGTGGAACTCGACGTCGAGACGGCGGTGATCGACCCGGAACGGGCGGGGCGCGAGGCCGGAACCACGGCGGCGGCCCTCCTCGCAGACGGGTCCGGTTCGGGCGCGGCGGTCGTCTCCGCGACGGAGTGTGCCGACGCCGAGCGTTCCCGGGGGGCAGGCGTCGACGAGCAGACGGCCCGCGAGCGCGTCGAGGCCGCGCTCGCGTCGGCCGCGCGCGTCGCCGTCGCCGACGCGGCCCCGTCGGCCCTCCTCCTGTCCGGCGGCGCGGTCGCCGCCGCCGTGCTCGCTGCCCTCGACGCCCGCGCGATCACACTCGCCGGGCGGGCGGTCGAGCCGGGGGTGCCTGTCGGGCGGATCCTCGGCGGCGAGGCCGCCGGTCGACCGGTCGTCACGAAAGCCGGCGGGTTCGGCACGCCGGCGCTCCTGGCTGCGTGGGTCGCGGCCCGGTAGTCCGGACACCTCGCGGCGGCGGGCAACCGGTAAGTAGCCGCCGCGCCACGGTCCGGCGATGAGTTCGGACGCGCCGCTCGTGGCCGTGACGATGGGTGACCCGGCCGGAGTCGGGCCGGAGGTCGTGGTCGAGGCCGCCTCCCGTGTCGGCGAGTTCGCGCGACTGCTCGTGGTCGGCGACGCGGGCGTCCTGTCGAGGGCGGCTGCCGGGCTCGACGCTCCCCTCGCGGTGCGGTCCGTCGGGTCGCCGGACGCAGTCGCCGGCGGTTCGGAGCCGGGGACGTTGCCGGTACTCGACTGCGACAACGTCGAGGCGGAGACACTCGAGTGGGGCGCGCTCCGGGCGGCGCACGGGGCCGCGAGCCTCGAGTACGTCGAGCGGGCGGTCGAACTGGCGACATCGGGGCGGGTCGACGCCGTCGCGACCGCGCCGATAAACAAGCGAGCGACCCGTCGGGCAGGGAGTGACTACGCTGGCCACACCGGGCTGTTGGCCGACCGTACCGGGGTCGAGGACTACTCGATGATGCTCCTCGAGGACGACCTGCGGGTCACGCACGTCAGCACACACGTGCCGCTCCGGGAGGCGTGTGACCTCGTCACCACCGACCGGGTCGCGACGACGATCCGGCTGACCGACGGAGCGCTTCGCGACCTCGGGGTCGACAGCCCGAGCGTCGCCGTGGCCGGACTGAACCCCCACGCCGGCGAGGGGGGTCTCCTGGGCGAGACCGACGGCGAGGAGATCGCTCCCGCGGTCGAGCGCGCACGGGCCGACGGTGTCGACGCCACCGGTCCGGTCTCGCCGGACACGGTGTACGTCCGTGCCGTCGACGGCGAGTTCGACTGCGTGGTCTCGATGTACCACGACCAGGGCCACGTCCCGGTGAAACTCCTCGGGTTCGACCGGGAAGGAGTGAGCGGCGTCAACGTGACCATCGGGCTCCCGATCGTCCGCACGAGCGTCGACCACGGCACCGCGTTCGACATCGCCGGCGAGTGGACCGCGAGCGAACGGAGCATGGTCGACGCCGTTCGCGTCGCCGCCAGACTCGCCCGGCGACGGTCCGAGGGGTGACGTCGGTCTCGAGACGTCGACCGGCGCCGAGGACCGGTCAGGCCGAGGAGTCCGGCCCCGGGCGCCAGTCCGGGCGGTCGGCGATCGCCGCGAGGTCGTCGACGAGTGTCGCGACGACTCGCAACACGGGGTGATCCCACGAGCAGTCGTGGTAGAGGTACTGGCCGAGCCCCTGGTCGAC
>JAQCMY010000184.1 GCA_028274865.1 Haloferacaceae archaeon
CGCACGGGGACCGGAGACGCTGGTATCGATCTCCCTCGTCGGGGGTCGTGACGACCAATCTGTCGCCGGCTGCGATGCGCCTCATCCTGGTTGGTCGTGCCAGAACGCCCGCTGGCGCTCCTCGATCTCGGTGAGTACGCCAGAGAGCACGTCGCGCCAGTCGACAGGATGCGACGCGTTCTCGCCCGGTGTCGGCGCGTCCGGTCCCGGGTGGACGTGATCCCGGCTGTTGTGCCCGGACGGGTGGCGGTCCCACCGATGATCGAACGACCCCGTGTCGTGGTCCTCGTGGTAGTGGAGCGAGAAGTCGCCGCTCTCGAACCAGACAGCCGAGAGCGTCGCCGTCTCGACCGAGGCCGGGTAGAGCCCCGTCTCGTACTCGAAGACGACCCGGCCGGGGGCGTATTCGGGACGCCAGTCGGCGCCCGCGAACCGGTCGTCACCCCCGAGTCGGTCGCGGATCAGGCTGAGTCGGTCGAAGTCGACGGGCGCGCCGGTCGAGACGTCGTCGGTCACGCGACGCCGCGACGCCGGCCACTCGTCGACCCGGTCTCGTCCGCGAGCGCGCGCTCGAGGATCTCGATCCGGCGGCGGGTGGTGTGCCACGCCGAGAGGTCGCGCCACGCCGCCTCGACGGACGTTCCGGCCGTGTTCGCGTGGGCGTGCACCCGAACCTGGTCCGGATGGTCGCAATCGAACTGTGCCGCGAACGCCTCGTCGCGTTCGGCCTCGGCATCGAGCATCGCCACGAGTTCCTCGGCGTCGTGGTCCCGCTTCGCGCGCTGAACGCGACGCCAGACCAGGTACTCGCGGTTCAGCTGGTAGGTCGCCGGGCGTTCGCTCATCCGTTCGACCATCCCCATGCGCTCGAACCAGTCGAGGTACTCGCGGGCGGCGTCGGGGCCGTGACCCGCGAGCTCCGCGACCTCCTCGACGGTCGCCGGCTCGTCGAGCCCGAGGACCGCGTCGAAGAAGTCGTCGCGCGTTCGCCCGCCACGGACGAGGTCGGTGGGGTCGGTGAGCGCGTCGAAATCCGGAGGGTCGGCGTGCTCGTCCGCGTCGGTGTGGAGGTCGGCGTCCGGGTCATCCATACGGGATGGTCGGAGCGTAACGATATATTCTTTTGGACAGGTGGATTATTCCGTATCGACCCTGGCCACGTGGCCGACGGCGGCCTCTCTTAGCGAGTCGCTATTCGCTCCGTTCGACAGCTTCGGAGTCAGTCGCGTCGCCGGACAGTGGCGACCCCCGTCACGTATCGTAACGAACGCGATCACCGAAGTAACCCGAAATCGCGCCGCTATCTGGCGATTTACTCGCGTACGGGCGCGACGGGCGTTCGTGATGGAAGTTGACGCAGCCGTCCTTTCGCGACTGATACGGTCGATTCCGACCGGTTGAGTCGACAGCCACTCGCGCCCGACCTGCGGGACACCTTCGATCTGTTCGTGCGGGTACGCGTCGGACATCTGGTTGAGGACGGTCGCGACGTCCTCGGCGGGTATCGACCCGTCGGCGACGAACAGCACCGTGGGCCGTGGTCACGAAGCCGCCGCCGTGGGTGAGAATCGCCCGCTCGTCGTCGGCCGAGTACTGTGCGAGCGCTTCCTCCGGCGCACCGGCTCCGAGTTCGTCGACGTCGGCCACCCGTTCGACGTCGTGCCCGAGCGCGACGAGCCGGTCGCCGACCTCGCGGTCGACGTTCTCGTCGAGCAACAGCCGGTAGCCCACCGATCAGTCCTCGGGCGGGGTCAGCGTGCCCGCCTGTTCGCGCACCCGCTCCTTCCGGCGCTCGAGGTCGCGCATCTCCTCGGGGTGGTGGTGGTAGTACGCGAGCGCGAGGGAGACGTCACCGAGGTCGAGACCGAGGCTCTCGGCGACCGTCGCGGGGTCGTCGCCGCCCTCCTCGACGCGCCGTCCGAGCAGGTGGACGCCGACGCGCGAGTGCGAACCCGTTCGAATCTAACGGCGAACTGTGCCGGTACGGGCGTCAATCCCGGCGCCGTCCGGTCGGTACGAATCGCGCGCAGAAGGGATGCCGCCTCCCCGATTTGAACGGGGGACAGCTCGATCTTCAGTCGAGTGCTCTCCCAATCTGAGCTAAGGCGGCGCGCCCGAAACGACGCCGAAGCCGGATAAGAGCGTTACGAAACGGTGCGGGGGAATCACGAATCCGCGCCGTCACACACCGCGTCGACGCGACTCGCGCCGCTCGTCGGTCGAACGCGGAGAGATGGGCTCGGGCGGATTCGAACCACCGATCTCGGCCTTGTAAAGGCCGCGTCATGACCAGCTAGACCACGAGCCCTCACGAAGTCGCGGCCCGCCCGCTGAATAACCGTTTCCCTCTCGCCGTCGCGCAAGGCTTAGGCGCGGCG
>JAQCMY010000207.1 GCA_028274865.1 Haloferacaceae archaeon
GCCTTCGCCTTCTGGACGAGCGAGACGGTGCCGTCCGGCTCCTCGATACGGGTCAACACGCCGAACAGGCCGGCCATCTCCATCGCGTGCGGCTCGATATGCATGTCCGGCACGTCGGCGTTGCTGAGCATCTTGCGGTAGATCTCCGCCTCCTGCTCGTACTCGAGGACGTACGGGAAGTCGATCCGCTTGGTGCGGTCGTTGAACGCCTCCATCTTCTCGTCGCCCTTCTTCTCGCGGTACTCGGGCATGTTCGTCCGCCCGACGATCACCTGGTCGATGTCGATCCGCGGGTTGTTCTTCGGCTTGATCGTCTGCTCCTGCGAGGCGTGGAGGAAGTCGTAGAGGAACTCGCGCTGGAGCTTCAACAGCTCCTCGCCGGAGAACAGTCCGCGGTTGGCGTTACAGAACGCCCCCGAGTAGTCGAACGCCCGCGGGTCGGACTCGCCGTAGATGGCGATCTTCGAGTAGTTGACGTCGCCGGTCAGCTCCGTCTCGTCCTGGTTTTTCTTGTCTTTGGGCTCGAACGTCTCGACGCACTGGCGCTTGTTCTCGCTCGCGACGAGACGGACCACCTCGACGTGGTTCTCGATCACCGCCTGGAGGTCGTCGTCGTAGTGCGCGAGCAGTTCGTCCATGTAGAACTCGCTCGCCGGGTCGAGGCTCTGCTCGTTCCGGACCGTGTACGGCGCGTCGAGCGCGTCGTTCAGCCGCTCCAGCACCCGGTCTCGCTGCCCCTGTGGCAGGAGAACGATCGGGTCCTGGTTCATCGGCGACGTGACCACGTCGTCCGCGGGGTCCTGGTCACGGATGACGTCACAGAGGTCCGTCCACCGGAACGTGTACATCCGTCCGGCGTCGGTCATCGTGTAGTCCTCGAAGTACCGGCGCACCATCCAGTCGAAGTGCGACTTGCCGCTCCCGACGGGGCCGAGCAGGAGTTTGATCCGCTTCTCCGGCCCGAGGCCACGGGCGCCCGACTTCACCTTGTTGACGAACTCGTGGATCGCCTCGTGGACCTCGCGCCCGTAGAAGACGTTCTCGCCGTCGTGGACGGGGTCGTCGCTCGCCATCAGGTACTCGACCACGCCGGCGTCCTCGTCGTACTCGGTGCCGTAGTGGTCGAACATGTCGGCGACCCGCTGGTGGGCGTTTCGCGCGATCCGTGGGTCGTCGTACAGTTCGTCGAGGTACCAGTCGAAGCTCTTCGCCTCGCGCAGATCGCCGGGCACCGACTCGCGGTACTCCCGGCTGAGGTCGGCCAGGGTCTCCATCTCTCCGGTCATGGTAGTCGTGTCTCGCCCTCCGCCCGGGACGGTGTGATGTGTGTCTCCGTACCACGCCACGGTCCGTGTCCGCCGGTCGCGGGGGTTCGCGGGAGCCGAGACTGAAATACGGTAGAGACGTCAGTTGCATAAGGCTTGACCCAACTCTCTCCCCACTCTGTCCGAGGGACGCGGTACCGGCGGTCCAGCGAGGTGGGCGCCGGCGGCACCGGTATGTGGCTGGCCGACGAAGGCGACGGCGTGAGCGACGACGCACCGCCGGGGGGCTGGACGACGTGGAACGAGGAGCCGGACGGCCCCGTCGTGTTCGCCTACCGGCCCGACGTGTTCGACGCCGAGCGGTTCCCCGCGGCCTGTCTCCCGACGGTCCACGTCTCGAACGCATCGCGGCGGCCCGGGGCGCGCGCGAGCGGGCGCTGGTACGCCGCGCTCCGTATCGAGCCGGAGGTACGCGTCGAGCGGTCGACACACGACTCGCGCGCGGCGGCGCTCGCGGCAGCCGGCGACCTCGCGCGAGCGTTCGACGCCGGCGAGGTGGACTACCGCGGGGCCTACCAGGTGCTCGACGGTCGGCGGGCCTACCTCGACCGGCTCGACGACCTGACCGGGGGGAGTTAAGCCGGCGCAGACACACGTCACACGCGTGCCGACTGTCACGCTCGTCGGCGAGCGACTCGCCGACCCGGGCCGGGAGTTCGTCTTCGAAGGGGAGGCGTCCGGCTGCGAGGGCTGTCCCTACCGGAGCCAGTGTCTCAACCTCACCGAGGGAGTGCGGTACCGGATCACCTCGGTCCGGGAGAACGCCCGGACGCTCGAGTGTGCGCTCCACGACGTCGGCGTGCGCGCGGTGGAGGTCGAGCCGGCGAACGTCCCGGTCAACGTCCCGTCGCAGAGCGCCTACGCGGGGTCGCGGGCCGACCTGGCCGGCGACTGCCCGCACACCGAGTGTCCGAGCCACCCCTACTGCGTTCCGGACGGCGCGGACTTCGACCGCGAGTACCGGATCGTCGAGGTGCTCGGCGACCCGCCCCACGACTACTGCCAGCTCGACCGAGACCTGACAGCCGTCGAGTTCGCGCCGCCGGACGACGCCTAGGGCTCGACCTCGCCGGCACGCTCGGCGACGTAGCCGAAGATCTCCTCGTAGCCCTCGGCGGAGAACAGGACGGGGTAGAACGGCTCGTCGGCCACGAGCGAGCGCCCGTCGGCGCTGGCGAACGTCTCGCCCGGCTCGACCCGCCGGAAGTTCTCGGCGTGGACCTCGTAGCGCTCCGCGGGCGGCTTCGAGACGGGGTCGCCGAGCCGAAAGACCGGCAGGCTCCGCGACTCGGGAGGAGGCGAGAGCGCCCCCGTCGCGGCGAGAAACGCCCGGGAGAGCCGTTCGGCGCTGTCGGCGGCCTCGTCGCTGCCCTGGAGACCACACTCGGCCTCGACGAGCGGCGTCGCCTCGATTGCGAACGGACGGCCCTCTGGACCGCTGACGTCGACGACGGCGCCCACCGGCAGGCGCGAGACGACGTCGCGGGCCGTCCCCGTCGCGCCGTTGACGATGGCGATCGGGTCGGCGTACGACTGTGTCGAGTGGAGCGACAGCGTCGTCAGTCCGCGAATCTCCGCCGCCAGCCCGCGGGCGAGACGGGCCTCGTGGCCGTCCGGCGCGTCGTCGAACGCCCGGTTGAGGTCGGTGTCGACGTAGCGCACGCCCGTCTCGGCCGCGCGCTCGTTCGCGACGACGAGCTTCACCGGCCGCTCTACCGGCGGGGGGTCGGCGACGAGTCGCTCGACCGCCCGGACACCGCAGGGTTCGTCGCCGTGGATACCGCCGACGACGGCCACCTCCGGCGGGCCGTCGCCGAGCGTGTGCGTTCGCATCTACACGGAC
>JAQCMY010000210.1 GCA_028274865.1 Haloferacaceae archaeon
CGCCGCCGACGACCCGACCACGGTCGCGGTCGGCGACGACGCCCGCTCCCGGTTCGCGGTGAGCGGTCTCGGCGGGGTTCTCGAAGTCGACCCGCCGGCGCACAACCTCGTCTTCCCCACGGACGGCGCGTCCGGCGCGTCGACGACCCACACCCTCGCGACCACGCCGGGCGATCCGATCGAGATGCGCTCGCTGACGATCGACTACGGCACGACGGGCGGGGATATCCCGACCGACGTCTATCGCCTGTCGCGGGACGACATCGAGGTCATCGGCGTCGACGAGACCGGCGACGGCACCGTCGACCGCTCCCTCCGGATCGCGGTCGGCAACATCCGGACCAGCACCGACGGCACCGTGACGGTGGGGTTCGACCGGACGGTGCGGCTGGACGCGAACGACACCCTCCTCGCGGAGTACGCCGTGACCAACCCCGAGACGACCGGCCCCGAGGACGTCAGCGTGACCCTCGACGGGCGGACGAACGCGAGCACCGAGCGCGGCACGGTCCTGTACGGCCCCGCGGGGCAGGGCACCCTCGGGTACGGCGTCGACTTCCGGCTCGAACCCGACGAGCAGTCCCACCGGTCGGCACGCGTCGCGCCGCTCGCCGGCGTCGACGTCGCCTACGACGCGTCCGCGGGCGCGATGGTCGCGAACGTGGACACCGACCGCGTCGAGACGGGCATCTACACCGCCCGACTGACGGTCGGCGAGGACGCGCCGGACGTCTACCCGCGGACGACGATGGAAGAGCGGATCGAGGTCACGGAGCCGAACGTCACGTTCACGAACCGCTCCGTGCCGGACGACCCCGCGCTGACGGTCGCGGCCGACACGAACCTCGCGCCCGGCAACCGGCTGGTCGTCCAGGTCGACGCCGAGGAGCCGGACGGCGGCGTGAGCCAGGTGTCGAACTGCGTGACCGAAGTCGAGACCGACGGGACGATCGGCTGTGAGTTCGACCTCACGAACCCCGCGTCCGACTTCCGGATCGAGGTGTCGGTCCAGCGCGACGACGCCGTGATCGCCGGGCCCACGCGGTTCAACTGAGCGCCGAGCCGCGACGTCGCGAGCCGTCCGGGATCCGGCGGGCCGAAGTCGGACCGTCCGGCACCGCCGGTTTCCCCACCCCACGCGTCAGTGGATCTTTTCGTGTCGACCGTGGATCGAATTTCGTCCTCGAGCACCAGTCCGAGTCCCGAGACCACTCGTGTCGTGTCCCGGTTTTCGTGCCCGTGTGAGGGACGATTACGAGCGCGAGCATCCGCGAGGTCAAAGGGACACGCGAGGGCATCCTCGAGCGGTCCGGGGTCGGCTCGGCGAGGCCGGCGTTTACACCGGCAGCCGCCGACCGAGCGTCGCGACGGCCCGCGCCTCGGCGTCGGCGACGCGGTCCCAGAGAAACAACGCCGGGGGGAGCGCGATGACGGAGATCACGAACGAATACGCCACGCTCATCCCCATCAGGAGCCCGAAGTTACCGAGCACGGGCGTGATGGCGAGCGCGAGCGCGCCGGTTCCCAGCGACGTCGTGAGCATGCTTCCGGTGAGCGCGCCGCCGGTCCCCGTGAGCGTCTTGGTGATCGCGGCGAGCGCGTCCTCGCGTTGACCGTACTCGTCGACGAACCGCGCGGTGATGTGGACGGAGTACGCGATGCCGAGGCCGACGCCGATGGACAACAGCGTCGCCGTGAGCGCGTTGAGCGACAACCCGAGGAAACGCATGGTGCCGACGAGCGACGCCACCGAGATCAGGATCGGAAACACGTTCACGATCCCCAACAACGGCTTCGACTCGAGCACGCCGTACGCGACCGTGAGGAACAGTCCGGTGAGCAGCAACGCGAGAAACAACCCCTGGACGGCCGA
>JAQCMY010000025.1 GCA_028274865.1 Haloferacaceae archaeon
GGACACGGGTGTCCTGCAGAGCAAGCGAAACGCGACCCGCTACCAGATCCTCGTCGAGATCGCGGAGCGTCAGCCGGCGGTGAGCCAGCGCGAGGTGGCGGAGGCGATCGGCGTCACCGCACAGGCCGTCAGCGAGTACACGCGGGGCCTCGTCGACGAGGGCTACGTCGAGAAACACGGCCGGAGCCGGTACGAGGTGACGAAGGAGGGCGTCGACTGGCTCATCTCACAGACGGAGGCGCTGCGGACGTTCGTCGACCACGTCTCCGAGGACGTGATCGAACAGGTGGAGGTCGACGCCGCCCTCGCGACCGACGCGGTCGCCGAGGGCCAGGTCGTGTCCCTGACGATGCGTGACGGGGTGCTACGGGCGCTCGCGGGCGACACCGGCGGCGCGACCGCCGTCGCGATGACCGACGCCGACCCGGGACAGGACGTCGGAGTGACGGACTTCGACGGCGTCGTCGACTACGACCTCGGCCACGTCACCGTCGTCGCCGTCCCGACGGTCCGCGAGGGCGGGAGCCGGGCGGTCGACCCCGACCGCGTGGCCGCTCTCGCCGCCGACCACGACCTCGTCGCCGCCGCCGGCGTCGAGGCGCTGGCCGCCTGTTCGCGCGCGGGACTGGACCCCGACCTGCGGTTCGGCACGGACGAGGCGGTGCCGGAGGCCGGCATAAAGGGGCAGGACGTCCTCGCGTGCTGCGCGGCGGGGCGGCTCGCCGCCCACACGGACGCGCTCCGCGACGCCCCGGTCGGCTACGAGGTCGTCGACGCCGGCGGCTGAGGCGCCCTGTCGACCCGCACGTCGGCCCTCGGCGGCACCACCGTCGGGTCGTAGCTGGCGAACGTCCACCCGAAGCGGCGGCTGGACTGCCGCGGGCCGATCAGGGTGTACTCGACGACGAGGCCGACGACGAACCCGTCGGGCCGGACGTACGCCACGGCGCGGTAGGACGTGACCGCTCCCGTCTCCGTCTGCGGGACGCCCGTCCCGACGACGCGGTAGACCGTCTGCCCGTCCCGCTCGACGGGGCCGTAGACGGCCGTCTCCGGCGTCGCCAGCGCGTCCCGGACGCCCTCCGCGCCGACCGTCTCCGGGCGAACCTCGGTCGGCCCGGTCTGGTTCGGGCCGAGGCGCGAGGCCGTCGGCGTGCCGCTTCGCTCCGCGGCGACCCACCGCCCCGACTCGTCGCCGTACACCGTCGCCCGGCGCGTCCGGCCCTCGCCCCCGGCGGTCACCACCGCGCGGTAGCGGCTCCCCTCGACGTGGAGCGTGACGTTCTCCCAGACGACGTCGTCCGACGCCGTGCGCTCGCGCGACACCCGAACGACGTAGTCCTCCGGTCGCGCGCGCTCGTGTGCCTCGGCGAGCGCCGCGAGGTCGGTCACGCCCTCCGGACCGAGTCCCGGCACCGCGGCGACCTCCGACGGCGACGGCGGCGAGACCGTGCCCCGCGGCGTGGGTGTCGCCGCGGGCGCTCCGGCGGCCCCGGTCGACGCGCCCGGCCCGTCGCCGCTCGCCTGTGGGCGGTCGAACGTCCCGCCGCCAGTCGCGCCGACAGCCACCCCGACGACCAGGAGGACGAGGGCGACCAGCGCCGCCGGCGCCGCGACGTCCGTCGCCCGCCGCCGAACCCGCCGCGAGCGCGGCGGGCGGAGGCCGTCGAGGGGCGCGCCGAGGTGCCGCTTGGCGACCGCGTCGGCGTCGGCACGCGCCAGCCCGTACCGCACCAGGTCGCGCAGGTCCGCCGCGTCGAGCACTCGGTCCGCCGTGGGGTCGTCGACGACAGCCAGCCGGCGCTCGGTGCCCGCCCGTTCGACCCGGACGACTGTTCCGGTCCGTGTCACCTCGTCACCCCGGGCCGCGAGACAGTCCGCGAGGAGAGCGGCCCGGGCCTCCGGACCGAGGCGGCGAACACGCGCGAGGACGGCCCGGGACCCTGACACGCCCGCCCGTGTGGGCCGTGGGGTCAAGGCCCTACCGCAGGGCGCGGCGCGGTGCTGTCTCGTTCGACCCGCGCTCCACCCAGTCGGGTCTGGTGACCGTCGGTGCCTGCTCGCCGTAGGTCCACTCGAACCGGCGGTCGCCGTCCTCGGCGTCGGCGAGTTCGAACTCCACGACCAGGTGGCCGACGACCCCGTCTGGCGCGACGAGCGCCTCGAACCGGTAGGACTCGACGGCAGCCGTCCGTGTCGGCGGGACGCCCGTTCCGACGACACGGTAGCCCGTCCACCCCTCGTTCTCGAGGACGCCGGTGACCCGCGTCTCGGGCGCCGAGAGCCAGTAGCGCACGCCCTCTGCGCCGAGGTCCTGTGGGTCGACGCCCGCCGGCCCGGCCTCCGTCGGCTGGAGCGCCCGTGTCGTCTGCTCCTCGTCCGCTATCAGCGCGTACCGCTCCCGCCCGTCGCCGTAGACGGCTGCCCGGCTCGTCACGCGTCCGCCGCGCTCTACCCGCACCGCGGCGCGGTAGCGGTCGCCGTCGACCCGGAGGTCGACGTCGCGGACGACCGCCCCGTCGCCCCGCTCGAAGTCGACCCAGACGACGTGTGCGTCTGGTCTGGCGCGCCCGTGCGCCGACGCGAGGGCCGCGAGGTCGGTTACCCCGTCCGGCCCGAGGCCGGGTGCGGTGACGTTCCGCGTCGGCGCGGGCGACGACGTGGCCGGCGCCGGCGAGGGCGTCGCTGTGGCCGTCGCGGTCGTCGGCTGGTCGGCTCCCTCCCCGCCGACGAGCCCCCCTGCCGCGCCGACGAGGACGACGGCGAGGACGACCGTCGCCGGCGTCGCCAGCGCCCGGACGGCGCTCGCAGCCCGGCGTCCGAGCGGCTGGCGGAGGCCGTCGAGGGGCGCGCCGAGGTGCCGCTCGGCGATCCGGTCGGCGTCCGGGCGGTCGACACGGTAGAGCAGGACCTCGCGGACGGCGGCGGCGTCGAGCACCCGGTCCGCCGTGGGGTCGTCGACGGTCGACAGCCGGCGTCTGCCGCCCGGCGCCTCGACCCGGACCGCCGTCGCCTCGCGCTCGACGTCGTGGCCCGCGGCGGCCCAGCAGTCGGCGACGACCGCGGCCCGGGTCGCGGGGTCGAGCCGCCGGAGGCGCGCGAGGAGCGCCGAGCGGTCACAGGACACGGGGTGTCGTGGGGCTCGGAGCGGTATAGTTCCGACTCCCGGCTCGGTCGGGGTCCACGCTCCAGTCTCCGACGTGACCTACCGCAGCAGTTCGAACGCCGCCAGCGGCGCGGCCAGCGCGAACCGGAACTCCTCGTCGTACGCGCCCGGTTCGTTCCCGAGGAGGTCCAGGCGGCGTGCGTGGCGCGCGACGAGTTCGCGTCGGAGTCCGTCGAGCGTCGTCGCCGCGCCGTCGAGCCTGCCGCCGTCGGTCGTCGCCGGCAGGAGGTAGTCGACGCCGTCGAGCTGTTCGGCGACGTGGGCGAACGTCGCGCCGTCGCCCGCGTCGTTCGGCGCGTACGCGAACAGGAGCCGTGCCTCGACGAGCACGCCCGGCGCCCGTCCGCCGGAGAGGTCGATCCGACGGCCGGACAGCGCGGAGTCGGTCGTCACGCCGAGGACGTAGACCCGCCGGCCGGCGGGGAGGCGTTCGGCGGCGGCGCGCAGGCGTTCGAGCTCGTGGCCGAACAGCGCCGCGAACCGCTCGTCTGCGAGCCGGGAGAGGTCGGCGCCGACCACCGTCGCCTCGCGCTCGTCCTCCTCCAGCAGCGCGGCTGTCGGGGACGACAGCCGGACGTCGTCGAGTTCGGCCTCGCTCACCTCGGTGCCGGTCGCCGAGAGCCGGGGGGCCGGGGCCTCGGTCATCGACACAATCTCGGAGCCGCGGCGACTTGAGGGCCGGGACCTGGTTGGCGCGC
>JAQCMY010000212.1 GCA_028274865.1 Haloferacaceae archaeon
GCCGCCGACGCCGACGCCACGACCGAGTTCGTGGAGTCGCGCCCGCGTCTCGACGGCCCGGCCGACCTGCCGACACTGCTCGCGTCGCTCTCGGCACGCCGCCGCGCCGGCCGGTCGGTGCCCGAACACGTCGCCGGCGCCGTCGACGACCTCGGCCTGTCGCTCGACCCGTCGGGCGACGAGGTCGCGGTCGTTCGGTCGTGAGCGGAAGGCCCGCGTCCGAAACGTCGCGTATATCCGGCGGTGACGACGGGTGACCGTACAGCCGACGGCGGGAATCGGGACGCGGTCGACGAGCTGTGCGGTCTGGTCGCCCGGCTGGAGGAGACGGCACGGCGAACACGCGGAGCGTTTCGTGGGCACATCGAGGAGCGGGCCGACAGCACCGAGGCGACCCGGAGCGGCGTCGAGGCGCTGCGCGCCGAACTGGGCGAGGCCCGGACACAGCTTCGCCGGCTGGAACAGGACGCCGTCGCGCTCTCCGGGGACACAGAGGAGTAGGCGTCGAGGGCGGACCGACAGGCCTTAGCGGGCGACGCGTCGACTCCCGCCCGCGGTGGGATGGCAGAGTGGACTATTGCGCCTGCCTTGAGAGCAGGTGGCCGTCAGGCCTCCTGGGTTCGAATCCCAGTCCCACCGCGTTCTCGCGAGCGTAGCGACCGGCGAACGGGACCGCCAGCGGTTCGAACCACGCGAGACGGGCGTCGCGGGTCTCGCCGTCGGGGTCGAATCCGGGTCCCACCGGCGGCGTGTCGCGCTCGCTCGCCGAGCGCGACCGGCGGTCCGAGGTCGCGTCCGACCGCAGGAGCGTGACGTAACGCCTTTGCTCCGGGCCTCGTACCGCGCGGTATGGACTGGCCACACGACCCCGACGGCGAGGAGGGGAGCGAAGGACGGCGCAAGTACGGCCACGCCGTCCTCGCGAAGAAGGTGGACGACGAGGACTTCCCGGTCACCGCCGAGTGGTACGTCGAACAGTTCGGCGACCACCCCGTGCGCCTCGACGCGGAGCGGGTCGTCTCCGTCCGCGAGATATTCGAGGGCGTCGAGGAGGAGGAGTTCGCGGACTTCGTCGAGTTCCACCGGGCCGTCGGTCGGGCGATGCGGGAGAACGGCCTCTGGTTCTACGAGGGGAGCGAGACGTTCGCCTGAGGCCGGCGTGCCGACTCGTCGTGCCGGCGGCGTTTACGCCAGGTACGAACAGAATTAATAAATGCGAGTTCGTCGACAAACACGGTATGTCGAACGATATCGACCGACGAACGTTCGTCCGCGCCGCCGGCGCCGCCGGCGTGGTCGGCCTCGCGGGCTGTGCCGGCAGCGGCGGTGGGGGTTCTGAAGCCACCGACGCGGAGACCACCGAGGGCGGCGAGATGACAGAGGGCGGCGAGATGACAGAGGGCGGGTCGAGCGGCCCGGAGATGCTCCTCGTCATCGGCTACCCCGAGTCCGGGATTCAGCTGTTCCGCGACTTCTACAGCATGGGCAACGAGGAGACGGACGTCCTCGTTCCCGACGGGCTCCGTGACGGGTCGATGGTCCCGCAGGTCGGGAACGACATGTCGAACGTCACCGGAACGGCGCCGGCTGCGGGGGGCCCGAACCAGGAGGCGTTCAGCACGCTGTTCCAGGAGGAGTACGGCGAGGAGCCCGGGGTGTTCACCTCGCAGTCGTACGACTCGGTGGCACTCCTGACGCTCGCGAACGCCGCCGCCGGCGAGAACTCCGGGACTGCGGTCCGCGACCAGCTGCGCCGGGTCGCCAACCCGGGCGGCGAGGAGTTCGGCCCGCAGAACTTCGTCGAGGCCGTCGAGGCCGCCGCGGCGGGCGACGACATCAACTTCCAGGGCGCCTCCTCGGCGACGAACTTCAACGAGGCGGGCGACCCGGCCTCTGCCGCCTACGCAATCTGGGAGTTTGCCGGCGGTGAGGCGACCGAGACCATCGAGGTCCAGAGCTTCGAGGGCGAGAACCCCGAGGGTGCAGGGCCGGCTGCGGACAGCGCCCCCGGCTCCTCCGGTCGCGAGCTCTCGGTCGGGATTCTCCTGCCGGAGACGGGTGACCTCGCATCCGTCGGCCAGCCGATGATCCAGGCGGCTCGGCTCCCGGTCGGCCAGGTGAACGACGCCAACCCCGCCGACCTCTCGGTGAACGCACAGATCGAAGACACCCAGACCTCGCCGAGCAACGGAGTCAGCGCCGCGCAGTCGCTCGCGAGCGCTGGCGTTCCGGCAGTCTGTGGCACGGCCTCGTCCGGCGTGAACGTCCCGGTCTCGCAGGAGGTGTTCATCTCGAACGAGATGGTCGGCTGCTCGCCCTCCTCGACGGCGCTGTCGGTGACGAACCTCGAGGACGACGACTACATCTTCCGCACCGCGCCGTCGGACATCCTGCAGGGCCGCGTGCTGGCACAGGTCGCCGCCGAGCGGCTCGAGAACGCCAGTGCCGCGACGCTGTACGTCAACAACGACTACGGCCAGCAGCTCTCGGACCGTTTCACCGAGGTGTTCGAGGGCACCTTCGACGGCACCGTCACGAACGCCGTCGGGTTCAACAAGGGCGCGTCGTCGTACACCTCCGCGCTGGAGTCGGCGCTCGAGGGGTAGACAGCGCGCCGCGTCACCGTCCGCCCGTCTTCTCGCCGGCTGGTCAGCCGCCCAGGAACTCCTGTCGCACCTGCGGGTCCGACAGCAGTCGGTCGCCGGTGTCGGCGTAGCGGTTCTCGCCGTTCGCCAGCACGTAGCCGCGGTCACACCGCGAGAGCGCCTCCGTCGCGTTCTGTTCGACCATCAGCACCGCCGTTCCGGCGGCGACGACGTCGTCGATGCGGTCGAACATCTCGTCGACGAGGTCCGGCGCGAGGCCGGCAGAGGGCTCGTCCAAGAGCAACAGGTCGGGGTCGAGCATCAGCGCGCGGCCCATCGCGAGCATCTGCTGCTGGCCGCCCGACATCGTTCCGGCGCGCTGGCCCTGACGCTCCTCCAGTACCGGGAACCGCTCGAACACCGCCGACAGCGCGTCCTCGGGCACCTCGTCGAGGATGTACGCCCCCATCTCGAGGTTCTCGCGCACCGTCAGCGACGAGAACACGTTGTCGCTCTGCGGGACGTAGCCGATCCCCTCGTGAATTATCTCCTCGGGCGCGAGGCCGGTGATGTCGCTGTCGGCGAACCGGACCGCCCCCCCCATCTGTGTCGTCAGGCCGAAGACGGACTTCATCACCGTCGACTTCCCGGCGCCGTTCGGACCGACGACGACGACGTACTCGCCGTCGAGGACGTCGAGGTCGACGCCGGCGAGGATCTGGAGGTCGCCGTAGCCCGCGTCGAGGTCACGGACGGTCAGCAGGCGGTCCTCGTCTGGCGCGTCGACGACCGCAGACCGGCTCGCGCCCGCCGCCGACTCGGCGCCCATCAGACCTCCCCCCCGAGGTACGCCTCGACGACGGCCTCGTTCGACCGCACCTCGGCGGGCGACCCCTGTGTCAGGATCCGCCCCTGGTGCATCACGATGACGTGTTCGCACTGCTCCATGATCAGATCCATGTCGTGTTCGACGAGCAGGAACGTGTAGCCCCGCTCGCGGAGCGCGTGAATCTGGTCGAGCAGGCGCCGCTCGAGCGTCGGGTTGACGCCCGCGAACGGCTCGTCGAGGAGGAGGACGTCCGGGTCGGTCAGGAGCGCCCGCGCCAGCTCGAGCAGCTTCCGCTGGCCGCCGGACAGCCCCCCGGCCTCCTCCTCCGCGAGGTGCTCGATGTCGAAGAAGTCGAGTGTATCCCAGACCTGCTCGACGAGGTCGGACTCCTCGCGCCGAACGCGCGGCCGCAGTCCCGGCGTCACCGACCGCCAGAGCGCCTCGCCCGACTGGCGCTGTGGCGCGAGCATCATATTCTCCATGACGGTCATACCGCCGAGTTCGCGGGCGATCTGGAACGTCCGAACCAGCCCCTTGCGGGCGATCCGGTGTGGGTCCATCCCGGTGATGTCCTCGCCGGCGAACGTCACCTGGCCCGCGTCCGGGCGGTGGACGCCGGTGACGAGGTTGAACGTCGTCGACTTGCCGGCCCCGTTCGGGCCGATCAGTCCCGTGAGCGTCCCGCGTTCGACGCCGAACGTCGCGCCGTCGACGGCGGTGATACCGCCGAACTGCTTCTCCAACCCGTCGACGCGGAGCGGCTCCGCCGCGAGGTCGGCGGGGCCGTCGGCGCCGAGCGCACCGGTCGTCGCGCGCTCCTCGACGCCCTCACTCATCGCTGGCCTCCGTCGGCGGCGGTGGCCTGCGACTCGGGCTCGTCGTCCTCGCCGGCGACCCGGCGCGTGAGCGGCACCGTCGCCGCCGTCTCCTCCCGGTGGCCGAGCAGCCCCTCCGGCCGGCGGTGCATCAGGACGATCAGGACGACGCCCATCAGCACGAGCTGGAGCTGCCGGACGCTGTCGACGGTGTACAGCAGGAACGGGACGGGGTCGCCGGCGCCGAGGAGCGGCGCGACCGCCGGGCCGAAGCTCCCGGGGGCGTTCGAGATGTCGACCGCGCGGTCGACGAGGTTCTTGAAGTAGAGCGGTCCCTGGAACAGCAGGGCGGCGAAGACCCCGCCGCCGAGGACGCTCCCGGTGTTCGACCCGGCGCCGCCGATGATGAGCGCGATCCAGACGAAGAATGTCAGTCGCGGCCGGTAGGTGTTCGGCGTGATGGCGCCCTGTGGCATGAACCACAGGACACCGACGAGCCCCATCAGCGCGCAGCCGAGCATGAACGACTTGATCTTGAACCGGTCGGTGTCCTTGCCGAGTGCGCCCGCGACCTGTTCGTCCTCCCGGATCGCCTTCAGCACGCGCCCGAACGGCGACTCGCCGGCGCGTTTCAGCAGCCAGTAGAAGCCGGCGACGAAGACGAGCAAGAGCAGGCCGTAGACGAACTGGTCGACGACGGCCCGCGGGTTCTGGGCGACGACCGTCCCGACGAGACCGACGAGGCCGGCGTACGCTCCCTCCAGGCCGAGGGTGCCGACGAGCGCCGCGAGCGGGCTCTGAAAGTCGAGGATGAGGCCGCTCCCGCCGCCGAGACCGACGGTCCGACCGAACAGGCCGAAGCTCTGGAACGTCCGCGAGAGGAGCGTGAACCGCACAATCTCCGACATGGCGATCGTGACGATCGCGAGGTAGTCGGCCCGCAGGCGGAGCGCCGGGAGTGCGACGACCAGTCCGAGCAGCGCCGCGGCGGCCATCCCGGCGATCATCCCGACCCAGATGGGCAGGCCGAGGCCGCCGACCTGCGCGGCGCTCCCGCCGCTCCCCAGGACCGGCTTCGAGACGAGCGCCATCGTGTAGATGCCGACCGCCATGAAGCCGACCACGCCGATGTTGAACAGCCCCGTGTAGCCCCAGTGGAGGTTGAGCGCGAGCGCGAGCATCGCGAACACGGCGACGTAGAACGTGACGACGGCGACCGAGTTCAACAGCCCGCGGGCGTCGAACCCGAGCGCGAGGCCCGCGGCGAGGTAGAGCGCGTAGACGCCGGCGAGCATGGCGAGTACGTAGGTGAGGTCGGCGTCGGCGATTCGGCCGACGAGCCCCGACGTCGTGCTCATGCGGTCGACCGCCCCCCGAAGATACCGGTCGGCCGGACGAGCAAGACGACGATCATCACGACGAACGCCGCTGCGCGGGCGAACGACGCGGGGATCCAGACAGCCGCGAGCGAGGCCGTCAGCCCGATAACCAGTCCGCCGACGATCGCGCCGTAGATCGAACCGATGCCGCCGAGGATAACCGCGGCGAAGATGAGGAGCAGGAGCAGCCAGCCGTCGTTGAACGTCATCGTTCCCTTCCAGAGCACGAGGACGTAGCCCGCGGCGCCGGTCAGCGCGGCGCCGATGACCCACGTCGCGGTGACGACCCGCTCGGTCGGGATGCCGGTGACGCGCGCGAGGTCACGGTTGTCCGACATCGCGCGCATCGCCTTGCCGAGTTTCGTCCGCTGGAGCAGAGCGTGGACGCCGAGCATCAGGCCGCTCGCGACGACGAGCAGCGTGATGTCGTGTGCGCCGACGGTCACGGCCCCGTCGGCGAGCGGAATCTCGACGTCCGGCACCGCGCCCGCGTCCGTCGTGCCGCGGCGGGCCGGGCCGAAGACGAACTGGAGGAGATTCCGGAGCGCGAACGCCACCCCGATACTAGTGATGAGCAGGGCGATGCCGCTCTCGCCACGGAGGGGGCGGAAGACGACGCGGTCGACGGCGAGCGCGAGCACCACGGCGGCGGCCCCCGCGGTGAGCAGCCCCGCGAGGACAGCGAGCGGTGTCGCGACGACGCCGATGCCGAGCTGCGCGCCGAACACCGACCCGCCGGCGCCGACGAGGAGGAGCGAGCCGACGTCGGCCCGACCCAGTCCGGCGAGGAGGTAGGTCGCCGCCCACCCGGCGAACGCCCCGCTGGTCGTGTAGTCGCCGTGAGCGAAGTTGGCGAACCCGAGGATGCTGTACGTCATCGACAGCCCGATGCCGGCCAGACCGATCACCAGTCCACGCATCAGCCCGTCCCAGACCAGCCGGCCGACCCGCGACACCGCGACCCCGCCGGTCGCGAGCGCCCCGAGCAGGTCGAGCGTCAACACGACCGCTGTCGCCGCGACGACTACGCCGACGGGGTTCTGGGTCGCGAGGCGACGTCCCCGCGAGTACGTCTCTGCGATACCCATACTGTCAAAACAGGGGACCCGGTTCGGTGTTAACTCTTCCGTGTGGTCGAATTGAAGTCGGCAGCCGGCGTACCTGCCGGCCGTGACGGACGCGACGGTCCGCGACCCTCGACCCGGCGACCTCGAGCCGCTCGCGGACCTGTGGGTCGACCTCGCCGCCGGCCAGCAGCAGTACGGGTCACACCTCGCCGCCGCGGCCAACCGCGAGACCGCGCGGGAGTTTCTCGCACAGCAGGTCGTCACGGACGGGCTGCGCGTCGCAGACGCCGACAGTCCGGTCGGGTTCGTCACCTTCGAGCTAGAGCGTGGACGGTACGAGCAGGAGCTGACGCGGGGGCTGATCCACGACCTCTACGTCGCGCCGGGGTGGCGCGACGACGGCCTCGGGGGACGGCTGCTGGACGCGGCGGAGCGGGCGCTGACCGACGCCGGCGCGG
>JAQCMY010000230.1 GCA_028274865.1 Haloferacaceae archaeon
TTCGCGCTGGCAGCCGGCGTCGCCGTTCTCTCACCGGGCTGGCGGCGGGCGTCCTCCTCGGCGCCAGCCTGCGGGCGACGCTCGCCCTCGCCGGCCTCGCGCTCGTGCCCTTCCTCGCCTACGCCGTCCACCACTCGCGCGGCCCGACGGGCGTCCTGCCGCCGCGCCCGGCTGCCGCCGGCGCCGGCCTCGCCGGCCTCGCCCTCGCCGGCGCGGGGCCGGCCGGGTCGGCTGCTCCCGTCGTCGCCGCCGGCGCGACGCTGGCGCTCGGCGGCGGCCTGTTCGGCGCTCTCGCCCGCCCACCGTCTCGCAAGCGTTAACCGCGACGCCCGCCGGCTTCGTGTATGCCTAGGTACGAGCACGCGACGCGTCGCCGGCTGGAGAAACAGATCTGTATGCGGTGTAACGCCCGCAACCCCCAGCGCGCGTCGTCCTGCCGGAAGTGCGGCTACAAGAACCTCCGCAAGAAGGCCAAAGAGCGGCGGAGCGCCTGACTACTCCGCGCGGAACAGGTAGATCAAGACGGCGATCAGGAGCACCTGCGCGACCTTGTCGACGGCGCCGAACGTCCCGATTGCCCCGACGGCGAGCGGCCCCTCCGGGAGTACGTTCAGCGCGTACCAGATCGCGAGCTGCGCGCCGGTGAACGGGACGCCGACGAGGTACAGCAGTCGGCGCCGGTAGCCGACCAGCAGGAGCGCGATGGCACCGAGAAAGCCCAGCCCGGCGAGGAGGAAGGAGATGCCGAGGCCGCTCGGCGCGAAGCGAACGCCGAGGACCAGGTGAACAGCCGCCGTCACGAGCGCGAGGACCACCCCAAGCCAGTGGACCGCGGTCATCGACTCCGTCTCGACCGACAGCCCCGACGAGGTACCCGTCTCCGTTGCCATACCCGGCGGTCGACCGCGACAGACAAAAACCGCGGGGCCGCTACCCGTCCGGATACTTCGGTTCGCGGCGCTCGGCGCGGGTCAGCGCGCGCTCGACGACCGTCCGCACGGACTCGTCGGCCGTCTCGCCCGCGACGAACGGCCCGCCGTGACCGGCGTACATCGCCTCGACAGTCTCCGGGAGCCGGTCGAGGAGGTCGTACAGGCTCTCGATCAGGCGCTCGCGGGACTGGTCGGCGGCGTCCGTCCGGCCGAAGCTCCCGTCGTCGAACGCGCCGTCGTCGTGCACCACGACGTCGCCGCTGAACAGCGTCCGGCCGGAGACGAGTGCGACGTGGTCGCTCGCGTGGCCGGGCGTGTGGACGACGTCGAACGTCTCGTCGCCGACCGCCACGCTGTCGCCGTCCGCGAGCGACTCGTCTCGTCGCGGGTGGTCGCCGTGGGCGTAGAGCACCGGGTCGAAGGCGTCCAGCACCTCGTCCAGCCGCCCGACGTGGTCGCCGTGCTGGTGGGTCAGGACGACACGGTCGAGGCCGTCGACGTGGCTCCGGACCGCGTCGGCGACCCCCGGTACCGTCCCGGTGTCGACGAGCGCCGGCGTCTCGCCGCCGACGAGGTAGGCGTTGCACGTGAACTGCTCCGCACCCTCGGTGAGGTTCACGACGTTCACGGCTGTGTGTCGCCCGCCCGGGACAAAACCCTGTTCGACGCCCGTGCGACTTTTCCCGCGTGACCGTCTACCGTACCCCGATGGGCTTCGGGAGCTACGACGAGTCCGAGCAGGAGAATCAAGAACTGGACCTCGCCGACGACGAGGAGGGGGTCAAGACCAGCGAGACGGACCACGAGGGCGACGTCGAGTTCGAGATCGGTGCCTCGAACGACGAACTGATCGACAAGCTCGAACAGATCAAAGACGACGAGGAGTAGCGCCCCAGCCGTGAGCCCGGGCGCCCGCGCGCTCGGCGTCGCGTTCTCCGGCGACGGCGACGACTCCGGGAGCCTCGTCGCCTGCGCCGCCGTCGTCCGCGCCGACCGCGTCGCGGACGGCCTCGCCCTCGACGCCCGACCCGTCACCGACGGCGCCGCCACCGCCGCCGTCCGGTCGCTCCTCGCGCGGGTCGACCGCCCGGACGCGAGCCACCTCCTCGTCGCCGGCGTCGCCCCGACGTGGTTCGACGTCGTCGACCTCGACGCCGTCCACGCCGCCGCCGACCGCCCCGTTCTCGCCGTGAGCTTCGAGCCCAGCCCCGGCCTCGCCGACGCGATCGACGAGGCGTTCACCGGCGAGGCCCGTGCCGCCCGCCGTGCCCGCTACGACGCCCTCCCCTCCCGCCGCCGCGTCGACGTCGGCGAGCGACGGCTGTTCGTCCGGGCGCTCGGCTGCGGCCCCGACGAGGCCGCACGGGTCGTCCGCGCACACACTCCCGAGGGACAGGGTCGCCCCGAGCCGCTCCGGGTCGCGCGGCTGGGCGCGCGGGCGGGCCGGGCGCTGGCCGGTGACGGCGCGGCAGCCGACCGGTAAGTTCAGGCACGGGGCGCTCCGGCTGGCGGTGTGGACGACACCGACGCCGCGCGGCGCGAGGGTCCAGACGTCGTCGCCTGCGAGCGGTGCCCGGCGCTCACCGACTGTCGGTCCCGGATCGTCAACGGCGACGGGCCGGGGGACGCCCCGCTCCTGTTCGTCGGCGAGGCGCCGGGCGAGACGGAGGACCGCGAGGGGAGCCCGTTCGTCGGTCGGTCGGGCGACGTGCTGGACGACGCCCTCCGTGACGCCGGCCTCGCCCGCGCGGACGTCCGGGTCACGAACTGCGTTCGGTGCCGGCCGCCGGACAACCGCGACCCGACCGCGGCGGAGCTGACCAGCTGTCGGGACCACCTCGACGCCGAGGCTGCCGCCGTCGACCCCGACCTCGTCGTGACGCTCGGGAAGGTGCCGAGCGAACACCTCCTCGACCGGTCGGTCGCGGTGACGAGCGAGGCGGGGTCGGTCGACGAGGCGCGACTCGGCGGCCGTGCCCGGCGGGTGCTCGTCTCGCTCCACCCGGCGGCGACGCTGTACGACGCGAGCCAGCGCGAGGCGTTCACCGCGGCGGTTGCGGAGGCGGCGGCGCTGGCCGGGGTCGGCGACGACGGCGACGACGGCGGGCAGTCCCGTCTCGGCGACTACTGACCGGCCACGAGGCGCGCCCGGAGTGCCGCGGGGCGGAACCGACTTGTGCCCGCGCCGTCGACGCAACACATGGTCGATCTTGCGGTCGTGGACTACGGGATCAACAACCTCCGGAGCGCCACACGGGGGCTGGAGCGGGCGGGCGCGGACGTCGACGTCGTCGAGACCCCCGACGCGCTGGCCGGCGCCGACGGCGTCGTCCTCCCGGGTGTCGGCGCGTTCGGCGACGGGATGGAGAACGCCGGGCCGTTCCGCGCGGCGCTGACCGACGCCGCCGCCGACGGCACGCCGCTGCTCGGCATCTGTCTCGGCATGCAGATGCTGCTCTCCGGGAGCGAGGAGGCAGAACGCGAGGGGCAGGGCGACGCCGAGGGACTCGGGGTGATCCCCGGCCGGAACGTCCGGTTCCGGGACGCCCCGAAGGTGCCACACATGGGCTGGAACGACCTGACGGTCGAGCGCGACCACCCCGTCCTGTCGGGCGTCGACGGCGAGTACGCCTACTTCGTCCACTCGTACTACGCCCGCCCGGACGACGCCGGAGCGGTGGCGGCGACGACGGCACACGGCGAGCGGTTCCCCGCCGTCGTCGCGAGCGACAACGTCCTCGGGACGCAGTTCCACCCCGAGAAGAGCGGCGAGACCGGCCTGCGGCTGCTGGAGAACTTCGTCGCGTTCTGCGCGGAACGACGCGCTTAACCACAGACCGCGCCACCGCGCTCCCATGGACGTACTCACCCTCGGCCCCGCGGGCACCTACTCGCACCGGGCGGCCCGCGCGGTCGACGGCGACGGCGACGACGACGACGACGTCGACGTCGACTTCCGCGAGTCCGTCACCGCCATCGTCGAGGCGGTCGCCCGCGGCGCCGTCGGCCGCGGGGTGGTGCCGATCGAGAACAGCATCGAGGGGTCGGTGACCGAGACGCTCGACGCCCTCGCGGACTACGAGGTGGCCGTCGTCGAGGAGATCGTCACCCCGATCCGCCACGCGCTGCTGGCGCGGGACGAGGCGTTCGAGGCCGTCGCCAGCCACTCCCAGGCGCTCGCACAGTGCCGGGGCTACCTCGAGGAGCACCACCCCGACGCGCGGCTGGAGGCGGTCGCGAGCACCGCCCGTGGCGTCGAGCGCGCCCGCGAGGACCCGGCTGTCGCCGGAATCGGCCACCCGGACAACGCCGGCGACGGTGTCCACGTTCTCGCCGAGGACATCCAGGACCGCGACTCGAACGCCACCCGGTTTTTCGTCGCCGCGCCGCCCGCCGACCGCGACGACGCCGGCGGGAAGTCGAGCGTGGTGGTCTACCCGAACGCGAACTACCCCGGACTCCTGCTGGAGATGCTGGAGGCGTTCGCCGACCGCGAGATCAACCTCTCGCGGGTCGAGTCCCGCCCGAGCGGCGAGCGACTTGGCGACTACCTGTTCCACATCGACTTCGAGGCCGGCCTGTACGAGCGGCGGGCACAGACCGCCGTCGAGCGGCTAGAGGCGATCGCCGAGGCCGGCTGGGTCCGGCGGCTCGGCTCCTACGACACCCGTCACGTCCTGTACTGACGACGAGACTACAGCCCGAGCAGGTCGAACTCCGTCCCGACGTCGTCGGCGGTCGCCCGCTCGTAGACGACGTGCGAGGCCGCGACGTCCTGGACCGCCAGCCCGGTCGAGTCGAAGACGGTGA
>JAQCMY010000233.1 GCA_028274865.1 Haloferacaceae archaeon
GCGACACACACGTCGCACCGTCGGCGCGGGGACCCCGGCGCCGGCAGTGGGCCGACCGCGACGTCGCCCGGTTCGTGTCCTGCGCGTCGACCGCAAGCGTCATTCTCTCACGCCTCGGAGCTCAACCGTGCGCCGACGAGCGTACCTCGCGGGTCTCGGCGTCGCCGCCACCGCCGGCTGTGTCGCCGGCGCGTTCGAGACGACGAACTCCCGCGCCCGGCCCGTCGTCGACGACCGGCCCGACGCCGTCTACCGCCCGACACACCAGGAGGGGATGCGCGTCGTCGGCACCCGGCAGGCGGGGGACCTGACGGTCGTCGTCACGTACAGCTACCCCCACCGGTTCTGGACCGTCGAGCGGCTGGACGACGGGTGGACGACGGCCCGGACGGCGGTGGAACCGGACGACGCCGTCCACCTGATGGCCGTGCCGTTTCACGAGCCGACGGGGACGGTCGTCCCGAGCGCCGGACTCTCGGCGGAGGTGACCCGCGACGGCTCGCTCGTGAGCCAGGCGGTCGTCTACCCGATGCTCTCACAGCGCATGGGCGTCCACTACGGGACGAACGTCCCGCTCCCGGGCGACGGCGACTACGAGGTGACCGTCCGCGTCGGCGGCACCTCGGTCCGACGGTACGGCGCGCTCGCGGGCCTGGCCGGCGACCCCGCGACGGCGACGGTGCCGTTCGCCTACCGCGCGGCCGAGCGCGACGATATCGACGACGAGCAGTTCGACCGGGCCGGCGCCCGCGACGCCGTCCCGCCGGCGTCGACGGCGGCGCTTCCGGACGGGCGCGTCCCGGCGTCACTCCCCGGTGACCGCCGCTGGCGCGGGTCGCTCGGCGACGCGCGGTTCGTCGCCCTCGTCCTCGACGCCGACCGGTTCGGCGGGTCGTACCTCGCCGTCTCCGCGCAGACGCCGTACAACCGGCTCCCGATCCCCGGCTTCGGTCTGTCTGCGCGCGTCGACGGCGACGAGACCCGCCTCCGGCCGGCGCTCGACCCCGAACTCGGCGCCCACTACGGCGCTCGCCTCGACCACCCGACCGACGCCCGCCTCACGGTCGACGTCCCCGCACAGGTCGCCCGCCACGAGGGGTACGAGACGGCGTTCCTCGCGACGGGCGCCCCCGACACCGCGTGACCGATGCTAGTCCTTAACAACTCGCGGCGTCCGAGCTAGTTCGTGACCGTCGTCAGCGTCTCGATGCCGGAAGAACTGCTGGAGCGCATCGACGCGTTCGCCGAAGACCACGGCTACACCGGCCGGAGCGAGGTGGTCCGCGAGGCGTCGCGGAACCTCCTCGGCGAGTTCGAGGACACGAAACTCGAGGGCCGCGAGCTGATGGGCGTGGTGACGGTGGTGTTCGACTACGAGACGACCACCGTCGAGGAGCGGATGATGCGCCTGCGCCACGACCACGAAGGAATCGTCGCCTCGAACTTCCACAGCCACGTCGGTGACCGGTACTGTATGGAACTGTTCGTCCTCGAGGGGTCGCTGGAGGAGATCTCCGAGTTCGTCGGGAAGATCCGCGCGACGCGGGACACGCTCACCGTCGACTACTCGGTCCTGCCCGTCGACGACTTCGGCGCCATCCCGGGCTAACGGTCCGGAGTCATCACCGCGCCGCCCGCAGTCGCCCGTAACGCGCCCTGTCGCCCTCCTCGGACACGGCCTCGCCGCCCGGGCGCACCCGAACGCCCTCGCCCGCCTCCCGACGTTCCTCCCGGATACCCGTCCGCCGAGCGGTCGGTCCGCGCCGACCGCGACCCCGACCGTGCCGCGGCGACGGACTGCCTCGGGTTCGCCCGCGCGACGCCGGACCTCGACGGGGCGCCGACCGACGTCGACGCGCTCTACGTCGCGTCCCCCAGCCGCCACGCTGCGGCGAGCACCGCCGCCCTCGACCGCGGCGTCGCCGTCCGCTGCGAGCGGCTGCTCGCGCCGACCGTTCCGGCACGGTTCGCGGGCGGCGCCCGCGCGACGTTCGAGGCCTCGCGTCGCGACCGGCCACCGCAACACCCAGGCGGTCGCCGTCGAGAGAGACGAGGGCGCCGTCCGCTTCGACCCCGGCCGGCCAAACGAGATGACGGTCCGTCGTGACCCGACAGCCGGGTTCGAGACGGTGACGCTCACCGACCCCGGCGGTCCACACGCCGACCGGTGG
>JAQCMY010000243.1 GCA_028274865.1 Haloferacaceae archaeon
TTCCTCGACGAGTTCGACGGGTGTCTGGACCGCGGCTGTGTCGACTACCTCCAGCCCGACGTGACCAGCGCCGGCGGCCTGACGACGATGCGGCGGGTCGCCGACCTCGCCCGCGCCCGCAACGCCGGCCTCTACCCCCACGTGTTCGGGTCGGCGGTCGCGCTCGCGGCCAGCCTCCAGCTGCTCGCGACCCTGCCGGACGTGCCGGAGCCGATGCTGGAGTTCGACCGCACGCCGAACCCGATCCGGGAGGACCTCGCGGTCGACCCGATCCGGAACAGCGGGACGACGGTGCCGATCCGCGACGAGCCGGGGCTCGGGATCGAGGTCGACCGCGACGTGCTGTCTGCGTTCCGGGCGGACTGAGCCGGCGTGTCGCTCCGGTGCCCTCGGCTCGCTCCCGCGCTCGTGTTCGCCCTCTCCTCCGGCGACCCCTTCGTTCGGGGCGCGTTCGCCGACCGCGGCCCGGGCCGGCACGCCGGGGGCCGCGAGCGGCGGCTCGTCGGCGCCGACCGCGAGACGGACGTGGCGAGCGCGACGTTCCGCGAACGCCCACAGAGGGCGGCGGTCGGGCGTCGCGCCCCGGCGACGGGCGAGGAGACTAACCCCGCCCGCGGCGCCGACCGGCTGTGAACGCGAACGACCGGGCGCTCACCGGATTCACGATGCTCGGCCACGCGACCTTCCACGCCTACGAGCTGGTGATCCCGATCCTCGTCGCCGTGTGGCTGGACGAGTTCGGCGTCACGCCGGCGACGATCGGGCTGGTCGTCGGCGCCGCCTACGCCCTGACCGGCGTCGGTGCGCTCCCGGCAGGTCTGCTCGCGGACGCCTACAGCGCAAAGCGGCTGGTCTTGCTCTGTATCGCCGGGATGTCGGCGGGGTTCGCGCTCCTCGCTGCCGCACAGGGACTTCTCTCGGTCACGCTCGGACTCCTCGTCTGGGGGGCGGCGGCGAGTATCTACCACCCGGCGGGGCTGGCGCTCATCTCCCGCGGCGCGGAGGCGCGCGGAACCGCCTTCGCCTACCACGGCATCGGCGGGAACGCCGGCGTCGCGGGCGGACCGCTGCTCGGCGCGGTCCTGCTCGTCGGCCTCGGCTGGCGGCAGGTGGTGCTGGTGCTCCTGGCGCCGGCGCTGCTCGCCCTCGTCGTCGGGGCCCGTCTCGACTTCGACGAGACTGCCGGGTCGGCGGCGCGAGAGGACGACACGACGGCGGCGTCTGTTCGGAGCCTCGGCGCTATCCTCGTGGACTCGAAGCTCCTGTTCGCGGGCGGGTTCGCGCTCGTCTTTCTCGTCGGCAACCTGTACGGGCTCTACTACCGCGGCGTGCTCACCTTCCTGCCGGAGGTGCTGGGCGGCCTGCCGCTGTTCGACCCCGTCGCGGTCGGGCAGCGGACGATCGAGCCGAGCCGCTACGTCTACTCCGGGCTGCTGGTGTTCGGCGCGGCGGGACAGTACGTCGGCGGGAAGCTCGTCGACCACGTCCCCGCGGAGCGGGCGCTGATCGGGTCGTTCGTCGCGCTCGGGGGCGTGGCGCTCCTGTTCGTGCCCGCCTCCGGCGCCGGCCTCGTCCCCCTGCTCGTCGTCGGGAGCGTCCTCGCCTTCCTCGTGTTCGTCGAGGCGCCGATCAACCAGGAGGTCGTCTCCCGGCACGTCCCGCCGGCGGCGCGGGGCATCTCCTTCGGCTACGTCTACCTCGCGGTGCTCGGCGTCGGCGCGGCGGGCGCGGCGGGCGCCGGCGTCGTCCTCACGCGTGCCTCGGCTGCCGCGCTGTTCGGCCTCCTCGCCGCCGTTGCCCTCCTCGCCGCCGGCCTCGGCGTCGTCCTCCTGCGCCGGTTCGAGCCGCGCGCGAACGGCGGCTGACCGGCGCATATATCCCGCCGCCGCCTCCCTGTCGACCGTGACCACACACGACGTCGCGCTGATCCCCGGCGACGGTATCGGAACGGAGGTCGTCGAGGCGACGGTGCCGGTCGTCGAGGCCGTCGCCGAGCGGTCGGGGTTCGAAGTCGAGACGACCCGGTACGACTGGAGCACCCGGCGCTACCTCGACGAGGGGTCGATGATGCCCGACGACGGTCTCGCCCGGCTCCGCGAACACGACGCGACCCTCCTCGGCGCGGTCGGGCACCCGGACGTCGCCGACCACGTCACGCTCAACGGGCTCCTCCTCCCGATCCGGAAGGGACTCGACCTCTCGGTCTGCCTGCGGCCCTGTGAGCTGCTCGCCGGCGTCGAGTCGCCGCTCCGGGGGTACGAGCCGGGCGACATCGACTTTCTGGTCTACCGCGAGAACACCGAGGGGCAGTACGCCGACGTGGGAGGACGCGAACACGTCGGCCTGCCGAACGACGTGGCGGTCCAGTCGTCGGTGTTCACCCGCCGGGGGTGTGAGCGGGTCGTCCGGCCGGCGTTCGAGGCCGCGAGCGAGCGCGAGGGCCGGCTGACGAGCGTGACGAAGTCGAACTCTCAGGCCTACGGGATGGTGTTCTGGGACGAGATGGTCGAGGAGATCGCGGCGGACTACCCGGCTGTCGACGTCGACCGGATGCTCGTCGACGCCGCGTCGATGGAGCTCGTGCGCCGGCCCGAGCGGTACGACGTGGTCGTCGCGTCGAACCTGTTCGGCGACATCCTCACCGACGTCGGCGCCGCCGTCAGCGGGTCGATGGGGCTCGCGCCGTCGGCAAACGTCGACCCGGAGGGAGTGAATCCGGGAGCCTTCGAGCCGGTCCACGGGAGCGCGCCCGACATCGCCGGGGACGGCGTCGCGAACCCGATCGCGTGTCTCCGCTCGGCGGCGATGCTCTTAGACGACGTGGGGGAGACGGCGGCGGCGGAGCGACTCGACGGCGCGGTGCGGGCGGTTCTGGCCGACGAGTCCGCGCCACGGACGCCGGATCTCGGCGGGTCGGCGGGAACAGACGCGGTGGCGACGGCGGTCCGCGACCGCCTCTAAGCCGCGTCCGTGTCGTCGCCGGAGACGACCCAGAACGGCGTCGACACGGTGAAGTGGCGCTTGCCGACGAACAGGAGGGCAGCGGCGGGCAGAGACACCGGCGACGCGACGACGGAGACGGTGGCCATCGCGCAGGCGAGCATCACCCAGGTCCACTTGATCCGGCGGCGCGCCCACCGGACGGCGAGCGCCTGGAAGACGGTGGTGAAGCCGAAGGTGACGAGGAGAAGCACCACCTGCGCCGCCGAGGCGCCGAAGCCGACGTAGTTCCCCGTGACGAGGTTGTAGAGGCCGAAGACCGTCACCGCAGCCGTGAGGAAGGTCGACGCGAGGAGGAAGCCGGCGCCGAGGGCGACGGTCGCCTCCGGCACCCGGTCGAGGAGCCGTGTCACGATTCCCCGGTCGTCCGACTCCGCTACGGCGGCGCCCGAGACGTCGGCGTCGGTGCCGGCGTAGCGCTCGCTCCCGGTCCCGCCGCTTGGCGTCTCCGCCGTCCCGGCGCCGGGGTGGTTGTCGTCCGTCACAGAGCCGTGGTATTCGGGGACAGGACAAAAGTACCCCGACTCCCTCGCGCACGGGGGCGCACGTGGACACGGTTCGACCCATGATCGTTGTGGAAGGATTTATGCTTGTGAACGCAGTGTCGAAATACGCATGGGAGTCCTTCCCGACAGCTTGACGAACAAGATCAGCGAGCGACCCACGGCGTCGGCTGTCGTCGCCTACGCGGTCGTCTGCGTCCCGACGTACTTCTTCATGGTGTCGGAGACGTTCCTCGGGCTTGTCCACGAGGAGGCGGGGACGACCGGGAGCACGATACCGGTCGCCGCCCTGATCATGGGGTCGCTGATGTTCGTTCCGGCGCTTCACCTGCGATTCAAGCAACAGTACGGTGGTGGACAGGCGCGCCGACTCGGCTTCACCGGCGGCTCGAACGAATGATCATGAAACGAACTACCCACAGAACGGCCAGCGTATCGCGGCGTGACCACAGGACGGTCGGAGGTGTTCGATGGTAGACGCAGTCCTCGACAACGTCCGCAAGACGTTCAACGACGGACAGGTCGTCGCCGTCGACGACGTGAACCTGACGATCGAGGAGGGCGAGCTGATCGTGCTGGTCGGGCCCTCCGGCTGTGGCAAGTCGACGACGCTCCGCTGTATCGCGGGGCTCGAGACGCCCAATTCCGGTCGGATCACCTTCGGCGGGCACGACGTCACCGAACTGCCGCCGAAAGACCGCGCGGTGTCGATGGTGTTCCAGAACTACGCGCTCTACCCCTCCATGACGGTGTACGAGAACATGGAGTTCGGGCTCAAGATGCGCGGGGCAGACCGAGAGACGATCGACGAGCGCGTCCGGTGGGCCGCCGACATCATGGAGATCGGCGACCTGCTCGACCGGTATCCGGACCAGCTGTCCGGCGGCCAGCAACAGCGGGTCGCGCTGGGGCGCGCAATCGTCCGCGAACCGGCCATCTTCCTGCTCGACGAGCCGCTGTCGAACCTGGACGCGAAGCTCCGCGCCGTGATGCGGACGGAGATCCAGGAGCTCCAGCGCAAGCTCGACGTCGCGACGGTGTTCGTCACCCACGACCAGGAGGAGGCGATGTCGATGGGCGACCGGATCGCCGTCATGAACGCGGGCGACATCCAGCAGGTCGCACCGCCGTCGGACATCTACCACGACCCGAACAGCCTGTTCGTCGCCGACTTCATCGGCAGCCCGGAGATCAACCTCTTCCGGTCCAGCTACCGGAACGGCACCGTCGACCTCGGCGCCTTCGACGTCGACGTGCCCGACGTGATCGCGACAGAGCTCGACAGCGGACTCGACAGCGACGAGGTGGTCACCGGTATCCGGCCCGAGGACATCAACGTCGTCGAGCCGGGCAACGGGCTGCTCGACGTCGAGGTGCAGGTGATCGAGCCGATGGGCGACACACAGATAATCTACTTCGACGTCGAGGACTCTCGCGTGCGGGCGGTCGTGCCGTCGGCGCGCAACGTGACCGAAGGGGGGACCGTCGGCCTCGACGTCTACTGGCCGAACGTCCACATGTTCCACCCGGACGGGCCGAAGCTCGTCAAGTGGGGGAACGCCGTCGACGTCGACGCCGACGCGGAGTCGGGCGACGGGGTCCGTGCCGACGGGCACGGGGAGGAGGCACAGTAGATGGCAGCAGTCGATCAGATCGGACAGGACCGCGGCGGTATCGAGGGGATAGTCGACAGTATCCTCGAGGAGTACGGCGGCGTCCAGGGGATGCTGTTCCTCGTGCCGTCGCTCGTGTTGCTGGCGGGCATCGTGTTCTACCCGATGGTCGTCAACGGCCTGATCCTGAGCTTCCAGGACTTCACCCTGAATCCGAACGCAGCCGACCCGTTCGTCGGCCTCGAGAACTACCAGTACTGGCTCCTCGGGAGCGGGCAGGCGCTGTTCCTGTTCAGCGTCAAGGTGACGGTGCTGTACGAGCTACTCGTCGTCCCGTTCGACCTCGTGGTCGCGCTCGGCGCGGCCCTGCTGATGAACGAGAAGTTCGAACTGCCGGGGCTCGGGATCGAGACCCGGGCGTTCTGGCGCGGCCTGATGCTCGCCGGCTACGCGAGCCCGGCGATCGCCGCCGGCCTCACCTGGGGCATCATGGAGCAGGCCGCCGAGTACGGGATCGTCTACCAGGCGGCGACGATGTTCTTCGACGTCCCGGCCTCGGGCGGCATCGTCGGCAACCGCCCGTGGGCGTTCTGGGGCGTCGTCATCGCCAAGGTCTGGCGTGACTTCGGGTTCATGTACGTCGTCTTCCTGGCGGGCGTCCAGTCTATCCCGTCGGCGCTGTACGAGATCTCGAAGGTCGACGGCGCGAACCCGATCCAGCGGTTCCGCTACATCACGCTCCCGCACCTGCGGACGGTCATCGTCACGGTCGTCATGATCCGGACGGTGTTCACCGTCGGCAAGCTGGCGATTCCGCTCGCCACCACGCAGGGTGGACCGGTGAACTACACGCGCGTGCTGGGCCTGGTCATCTTCGACGTCGCGTTCGGCGAGTGGGCCCTCGGGCGTGCCGCGGCGCTCGGGATGCTGTTTGCGGTGTCGATCATCCCGCTGATCCTCATCTGGATCAAGACCGAGACGGAGGACTACTGAGATGGCAACACAAGACGGACCGACGACAGAGAAGTTCTCCTTCGAGCGCAGCGGCTCACGGTTCAGCTGGGAGGACCACTACAAGCCGGTCGTCAAGTACATCGCGCTGGGGGTGTTCCTCGCCTGGATCATGCTTCCGGTCTACTACACCGGGGTCAACTCGCTGAAGGGGCCGGGACAGATCTTCAAGACCGCGATGGGCATCCCCTACGTGACGTTCGACCCGCTTCCGTTCGGCGACCTCATCGGGATCATCACCGGTCAGGTGCCGCTGATTCCGGAGGCGGCGGACGCGGCCCAGCTGAGCGCGTGGCGCTCGATGTGGGACGCGTTCCCGTTCGTCGAGTACCTGCTCGCGACGACCGTCGTGAGCGTCGGGACAGCCGGGCTGGCGACCGTCGCCGCCGTCTTCTCGGCGTACGCGTTCGCACGGCTCGACTTCCCCGCGAAGACGCCGCTGTTCGTCCTCAGCGTCATGGGCTTTACCTTCCCCATCGTCCTGCTGGCGATCCCGATCTTCGTCCTGATGCAGGACCTCACCCTGCTGAACACCTACCTCGGGATGATCCTCGCGTTCACGGCCTTTACCCTGCCGTACAACATCTGGCTGCTCCGCGGGTTCTTCGAGGACCTCCCGGACAACTTAGAGGAGTCGGCGCGCGTCGACGGCTGTACACAGATCGGCGCGTTCTTCCGCGTCATCCTGCCGCTGTCGCGCCCGGCGATCGCGAGTGTCTTTCTGCTCGCGTTCCTGCTCGCGTGGCACAACTTCCTGATGGCCTTTATCCTCGGGAACGACCCGCTACACACGACGCTCGCGCCCGCCATCCTGCAGCTGCGCGGGACGTTCTTCGTGAAGAACCTCCACTACATCATGGCCGGGACGTTCCTGTCGATGTTCGTCCCCATCCTGATGTACATGTATCTCCAGACCCACCTCGTCGAGGGGCTCTCCTCCGGCGGCGGCGTCAAGGGCTGACCTGGCCTGACCTGACCTGACCCGACCCCGCGGCGCGCCGGGTCGCTCGTCCCCGTTCTCTACGCCACCACCGAGCCGTGTCTCCGGTAGAGACGACCGCCGGGGCGCCGCCTGTAACAGACGACACGGACGTGGCTACAGGACCGGTTCAGACAGAACAGACGAGTGTCGAGCCGTGTCAGTCGATGTCGACTTCCCACTCCTGGGTCTGGTCGACCTTCTCGGCGCGGTAGGCGCGGACCTTCTCGCCCGCCTTCGAGAGCAGGTAGCCGAGAACGAGGATGATCACACCGGCGATGAACAGGCCGCTGTTGGCGTTCGGTTCGTCTGCGAGCGAGAACACCGGGATGATCGCGACCCCTGGCGACTGCCAGTCGAACCAGAGGCCGCCGACGAACAGCACGCCGGTGAGCGCGTACATCGCCTGTCCGACGAGCTTGAGATAGTCCGGGAGGTCGCGCCCCCTGCGACCGTCCGTCGACACCTGCTTTTGACTCATACGCAGAGAGATCTCCACGATCGATCTTAAGCGTTGCGCCACGGACGTACGCGCCGTGTCGCAGCCGGCGAGGCTGCCGGGCGTGGCGGGATTGGGAAACGTTTATAATAGATTCCTAAATACAGTATAATGGCTGTTAGATCGTGACAGACAATAACGCTACTTCAAAGATGAAGACGGATCGTACCTCGCGTCGGTCGGTGCTCAGGAAGGCCGGCGCAGGCGGAACGCTCGCCGCGATGGGCGGCCTCGCTGGCTGTTCCGGGTCTGGCGGCGACGGCGGCGACGGCGGCGACGGCGGCGGCGAGATGACCGAGGGGGAGATGACCGAGGGGGAGATGACCGAGGGGGACGGCGGCTCCGCCGGCTCGTCCGGCGGCGTCACCCTGCGGATGTGGCTCTCGTATATCACCGAGGGCGGCGGGAAGAAGGAGGGGACAGAGGAGATCCTCAGCGAGTACGAGAACGAGTCCGGCAACACCATCGAAATCACCGGCGTCCCGTACACGGACGTCGTCTCGCAGTTCCGCTCGGCCCGCGCAGCCGGCGACGTGCCCCACATGGTCGAGGTCATGACGCGGCCGGGCGTCCTCACCGGGGGCGCCGGTCGGGTGATCAACGACCTGTTCCAGTCGATGGAGCTGTCGGACGCCGCGACGGAGGTGGTCATGGACGGCCACCGCGTCTGGGGCGCCCAGTCGACGGGTGAGGAGGGCAACCTCGTCTCCCTGCCGCTGGGCCTCCGGCCGTTTGTCCACTGTTACAACACCCAGCACCTCGAAGCAGCCGGGGTCGCGAAGGAGGACGTCCGCGGCGAGGCGCTCGACTTCTCCGACCCGAACGACAGCGCGGTCGCCGACATCTACGCCAGTCTGCAGGACTGGGGCGGCCCCGACGGGGTCGACAGCTACTTCCCCGACACCACCGGGATGAAGCAGTCCGACGAGGAGTACATGTCGGCGTACATCCCGATGTTCGGCGGGAGCGAGGCCGGGATGGTCACGATCGACGGGACCGAGCAGGCCATCGACACCGACGCCGGCCGCGCCGCCGTCGAGTGGCAGTTCGGGAACATCGAGAACGGGAACTTCCACGAGAACTCGATCAACCACGGCGACGAGGAGTCGACGACGCTCCACCAGAGCGAGCAGATAACCAACAACTCCATCCAGGACTCGACTGACCTCTGGGCCAACTACCGGACCGAGACGCCCGGAGCGTTCGCGGACCTGGACGGCGACCTCGAGGAGGGAACCTGGACGTGGACGGTGCCGTACCGCGCCGACTCGCAGGCGTACATCTCGTGGCTGCCGTCGCTCGGGTTCATCGACGACGCGGACTGGAACCAGGACCGTCTCGACGCCGCGGGTGACATGCTCGACTTCTGGGTCGCCGACCCGGACAACGCGCTGTTCAACGCCCAGGAGCTCGGGTTCGTGCCGGTCGACCCGAGCCAGATCCAGTCGGTCGACTTCTACAGTTCCACGGAGAGCCACGTCGAGTTCTGGCAGGAGGCCTGTCAGGGCTTCCTCGAGAACACCACCCCGACGACCATCCCCGCGGTGCCGGGTGCGAACGCGATCACCTACCAGATCCCGCGGCGGATGCACCAGCGCGCCGCCCAGGGTATCGAGCAGGGCATGAGCATCGAGGACGCCGTCGACGAGGCCGTCGTGACCGCCGGCGAGGAGATCAACAGCGTCCTCGAGGAGCAGGGCGTCCGCTAACACCGGGTCGACGTTCTCCGTTTTTTCAGCCGACCAGCGGCGGCTACAGCGCGGCCAGCAGCCGGTCGAGTGACCCCGGCTCCGAGCCGAGGCTCTCGACTGCGGCCCGGAGTTCGTCGACGGCCTCGCCGGCCAGCACCGCGCCGGCGGCCTCCTCGAACTTCGCGACCAGACGGTCCTCGCCGACGGGGTTGTTCGGACTCCCCGGCGCGTGTCGGACGGCGGTCTCGTGGCGCTCGCCGTCAGCCGTCTCGACGACGACGCGGGCGCCGTAGCCCGCGAACTCGTCGCCGAAGAGGTCGGCCTCGAAGTCGCGCTCGACCAGCGCCATCGCCTCCCGTGTCGCCTCGGCCTGCACGTACTCGTCGGTGAACTCGCCGACGCCGGCCCTCCCCTCGCGCAGGACGGCGGCGAGACAGAACTCGACCGAGAACTTCGCCTCGAGTTCGTCCTCCGCGTCGGCGTGGATCAGCATCTCGTTCGCCGCCTCGTCGAGGGTGACGACGACGCGTTCGGTCCGCTCGGGGGTCAGGTCGTAGTCGCGAACCAGGGCCCGGAGCGCGTCCATCGCGGCGTGGGTGATCACCCCCGACGGGTAGGGCTTGTAGCCGATGTCGGCGACGGCCCACGGGTCGGGGTCGTCAAGCCCCGACAGGATCGCCTCGGGGTCGTAGCCGTCGTCGAGGGTCATCACCGCGCCGTAGCCGAGGTCGCTCTCGAGGACGTTCCGGTCGGCGGTCCAGCCGCGGGCGGCGAGCATCGCGGCGCGGAGTCCGGCCTCGGCGGCGTGGCCGGCGTGGAGCGGCTTCGTCATCGTCCCGAAGTTCTTCTTCAGCGACGACGACCCGCTGGCGACGACGCCGAACGCCCGCCGGGTCGCGTCGGCGTCGAGCGACAGCGCCGACGCCGCGGCGGCGGCGGCGCCGAACGACCCCGCCGTGCCGGTGAGGTGCCAGCCGTTCGCGTAGTGCGAGGGGTAGATCGCGTGGCCGACGCGGGAGGCGACCTCACAGCCGACGACGTCGGCGACGAGGAGGTCCCCGGCGGTCCCGCCCTCTGCCTCGACCGCCGCGAGCGCCGCGGCGAACACCGGCGAGGTCGGGTGGACGACGACCGACTCGAAGGTGTCGTCGTAGTCGACGGCGTGGCCGAAGGTGCCGTTCGCGAGGGCGGCGCCGGTCGGGCTCGCTCGGCCCCGGGCCAGCACCGTCGCGTCGTCGCCGCCCATCGTCGCGTCGACGTGGGCGGCGATCCGGTCACCGACGCCGTGGTGGGCGCCGTAGACGGCGACGCCGAGGTAGTCACGTATCGCGACCCGGGCGTCTGCGACCGCCGACTCGGGGACGTCGGCTGCCGTCGTCTCCGCCACGAACTCCGCGAGCGCCGCCGTCTCGCCGGCGCCCCGCCCGCTCTCGGCGTGTGCCATGGCCGCCGACGCGCGGGGGGCCGGCAAAGAGGTGTCGACGCGCGGCCCGAACCGCTATGTCTCCCCGGCCCCACGAGAGGGTGTGAACCGCGTCGACGGCACCTTCCGCGTCTACCGCGTGTTCAGCGCGGTGCCACACCTCAACCTCGTCGACGTCGCGGCGGACCGACTCTACACCGTCTACGAGTCGGGCTACCCCGAGGACCGGCAGCGGGTCGTCGACGACCTGTCGACGGGTGACCTCCTCGACGCGACAGTGGCGGGCGACCCGGACGCCCCGGACGACCCGTGGCGGGTCGTCGACCCCGAGCCGAAGCCGGACGGGAGCGTGAGCGTCGACTTCGCGACCGGCGTCGACTACCCGCTGGTCGCCCGCGAGACGTGGGCACGGGCCCGGGAGGCGGCGGGCGACGACCCCGTCGAGCCGGCGGGCCGGACGCTCGGCGCGGACGGCGCCGCCGGCGAGGTCTGGGTCCAGCCCCGCGACGCAGTTCCGGACGGCGCGTTCACCCGCCGCGCCGCGACCGGGCTCGTCCCGCTGGAGCCGCTGTTCCGCGGCCTCCCGAGCGCCGACGCGCCCGCGAGCGAACTCCTCGTCGTCGACGCCGACGAGCCGGGGGCGTCCCGCAACACGGAACCGTACGGCGTCCTGTTCTTTTTCACCGCGGCGGGGCGCGACCTCGCAGACGAGTACCGCGAGCGGCTGGACCTCCCCCGTGGCGAGGACTCGCGGCCCGACTTCGACCCCTACTGAGCGGTCGGCGGGCGCGGAGCGGCGGACACGGCGCTCGTCGACGCCCTCGCCGCGGGCGAGCGGGCTGGGGACGGGAGACACGAGAACTAAGCCCGCGGGCCGCGCGGACCCGGTATGACCCGCACGGTCGCCTGTCTCGACGGCCTCGACCCGGACTACCTCGACGCCCACCCGACGCCGGCGTGGGACCGGATCGCCGACGAGGGCGCGACGGGCACCTGCGACGGGCTCGTGCCGAGCCTCACGAACGTCAACAACGTCGGGATCGTCACCGGCAGGCATCCCGAGGCAGCCGGCGTCACGGCGAACACGTTCCTCGAGGACGGCGAGCGGGTCTACGTCGAGGACGCGCGCTTCCTCAGGTGTGAGACGGCCCTCGCGGCAGCCGCCGACCGGGGCGCAGACGTCGTCGCGCTGGTGGCAAAGGAGAAGCTCCGCCGCCTCGTCGGCGCGGGCGGCGTCGAGGCGGTGAGCGCACAGGAGCCGCCGGACTGGCTGACCGACCTCGCGGGCGAGCCGCCGGGGATCTACTCCGGCGGTGCGAGCGCGTGGCTCCTCGCGGCCGCCGCCGTCGTCGTCGCGGAGCGCGACCCCGACGTGTGCTACGTCTCGACGACGGACGTGGTACCACACAAGCACGCGCCGGGCGCCGCCGCCGCGGGCGAGTGGGTCGCCGCGCTCGACGACGGGCTGGGCCGCCTGCACGAGTTCGGCCCCGTCGTCGCCGTCGCCGACCACGGGATGAACCGGAAGAGCCGCCGCGTCGACGTCGAGGCGTTCCTCGCGGACGCCGGCGTCGCGGCGGAGACGGTGCGGTGTATCCGCGACCGGCACGTCTACCACCACCGGAACCTCGGCGGCGCGGCGTACGTCTACGCCGACGACCCGGCGGCGGCGCGGGCGGCGCTCGCGGACGCGCCCGGGGCCGAGGTACTGTCGCGCGCGGACGCCTGCGAGCGGTTCCGTCTCGACCCGGACCGGGTCGGTGACCTGCTGGTCCTCGGCGACGAGCGGACGGCGTTCGGGCCGATAGACGGGCCGGAACGGGTCGACGAGGTCGACCTGCGCTCGCACGGGTCGGTCCACGAGCGCCGGGTGCCGTACCTCGCGTCGACGGGCGAGCGGCTGTCGGCGAGCGTCGAGGCGTTCGCCGCCGCGGGCGTCGGTCAGTAGGTCGGGATGCCGCCCGCCTCGCGGAGGGCCTCGATGTCGTCCTCGGAGTAGCCCAGCTCCGACAGCACCGCCTCCGTGTCCTCGCCCAGCAGCGGCGGCGCGTCGACGAACCCGGAGCGGGCGTTCTCGAAGTTCAGCGGGTGTTCGATCACGTCGATCTCGCCGGCTGTCGGGTGGTCCACCGTCCGGACGACGCCCCGGGCCTCGGTCTGCTCGTTCGCCAGCGCCTCGTCGACGGTGTGGACCGGTCCGACGGGCAGGCCGTGTTCGTCGGCCAGCAGGTCGACCCATTCGTCGGTCGTGCGCTCGCGGAACGTCTCGGACAGCTCCGCCTCGAGTTCGTCCATGTGCTCGACGCGGGCCGGGTTCGAGTCGAACCGGTCGTCCTCGGCGAGTTCGGGCCGACCGATCGCCTCACACAGCCCGCGCCAGAGCTTCTGGTTCGCACAGCCGACGTTGAGGTAGCCGTCCGCGGTCGGGTACGCCTGGTACGGTGCGATCACGGGGTCGCGGGTGCCCATCCGCTCCGGCGTCTCGCCGGCGAAGGACTTGCCGGCCTGCTTCGTCAGCCACGGGAGCGCGGCGTCGTGCATCCCGAGTTCGATCCGGTCGCCCTCGCCCGTCAGCTCCCGGCGCAGGAGCGCGCCGGTGACCCCGAACGCGGCCCACATCGCCGTGATGAGGTCCGTCTGTGGCAGGCCGACCTTGCACGGCTCGCCGTCCGCCGGGCCGGTGACGCTCATGATGCCGCTCGTCCCCTGGACCAGCAGGTCGTAGCCGGGGCGGGCGGCCCACGGCCCCGTCTCGCCGTAGGCCGAGATCGAGCAGTAGACCACGTCCTCGTTGACCGCCCGGATATCCTCGGGGCCGACGCCGATACGCTCGGCGGTGCCGGGCCGGAAGTTCTCCAGGAAGACGTCGGCCTCGCTCGCGAGGTCCAGCAGGGCGGCGTGGCCCGCCTCGGTCTTGAGGTCGAACTCGACGGAGCGCTTGCCGTAGTTGACCGTCCAGAAGTACGGCGACTCGCCGTTCTCGTCGGCGGTCCGGCCCGGGCCGTCGTAGTCCGGGTCGGGGTCGACGAACGGCGGCCCGGAGTGGCGGTTGTCGTCCCCGGCGCCGGGGCGCTCGACCTTGACGACCTCGGCGCCCTGGTTCGCGAGCATCGTCGACGCGAAGCCGCCGGTGACGAACGTCGTCAGGTCGACGACGCGCACGCCGTCGAGGAACCC
>JAQCMY010000250.1 GCA_028274865.1 Haloferacaceae archaeon
CACTACCGCTGATTTCGTCCGGGTCGCCATCGTCAACGACGTCAACCAGGACTCCGGTGTGGTCGGATACCGCTCCGGGCTCCTCCTTGGCGACGTAGTAACAGGTTACCAGTGCGGGCACCAGCTCTCGGTCGTCGCTCGCCTCGACCATCTCGGCGACCGTAGCGAGACGAGGCGCGACAGCGTCCGGATGTTCCTTGGAGACGTTGACCAGCGTCTGGAGAGCTCTGTAAGTGTGGTCCACGTTGTCAGTCGCGTCGATGATGTCGGCTACGTGTTCGACGTGGGGTGTGACCGCGTCCGGGGCTTTGTCGGCAGTGTTCCTGAGCGTGAATAGGGCGTTATTGACGACAGTTGGCTCGTCGACTGTCCGGAGCACCTCGACCACTGGGTCGAGCTCACCAGCGAGTGCGCGTGAGTTCGCGTTCGCGAGCCGCGACAGAACCGCGAGCGCGGGAGCGACACGTTCGGACGCATCGAACTGCTCGACGGCCGCCAGAAGCGTCGACCGGTAGGGTTCAACGGCCCGCGGGCGGTCGGTCTGCACTTCGAAGAGTCGCTCCAGCGCTTCCCGTGGCGTCACACTCCGGTCGTCCTCTCCCGGAGTCTCACTCTCTTCCAGAGTACTGTCTCTTTCCTTGTTCGTCCGTTCTCCACTATCGGCGCCCTCGTCGAGGGCCGCCGACACTGCCGCGATGCACTCCTCGACGGACACATCACTCCGGTCCGTCGTGTCGGCGTGCTCCTCAACCACGTCGAGTGTCCGGTCGGGTGTGGCATCCCCGTCGAGCACGGTGTCCACCGCGGGGCCGAACAACTGTTGAAGCCGCTCTCCCTGCTCGTCGGTGAGCAGGTCCTCGTCGGCCCGGTCGAGCGCGTCCAGGACTGCCTGTTCATGTCGTAATACCGTCTCCGGGTACGTCGGGGCGAGCGCTGCCATCACGGTGGCCGTCCGCGTGTAGAACTCCCCCTCGGATCCGTCGTCGACGGCCGCGAACGATTCAACGAGGGCGTCGACGTGTGGTTCGACGGCGTCGGGGTGGTGTGGGGCTATCCGGGCGAACAGGGTTGCGACTGTCTCGACGAGGTCGCTGTCACGGTTCGGACCGAGTGCGGTCGCGATACTCGGCGTGTACTCGGCGACGGACGCCGGGTCCTCGTCGGCGACTGCCAGCAAAGCCTCGAACGTCGCCCTGAATTCTTCCGGCCGATTGCCCACCCCCACTATCCGCACGACCCACACGACGTGGTCGCTCAGCCGGTCCGGGTGTTCGGCGGCGACACTGGCGATCCGGTCGAACGGGGGCACGAGTCGCCGTTCCGACTGTCGGTTCGCCTTCACCAGCGTGGCGAGCGCGCCTTCGAGTGCCCTGGGTTCGTCGTACGACGCATACGGTTCCCGCCTGGGGTCGTCGTAGGCGATCAACACAGTCGCAGCGAGGTTTCCGAGTATCGGTGGACCGTGCTCGTACAAATCCCGCTTCGCGGCGGTCTTGAGCACCGCAGTCGCGTTCATCAGCACTGCCGCAGTGGCTCCGTGGAGGTGGCCCTGACAGGCGAGCGCGTACTCGACGGCGTCCTCGTCACACGTTTCGAGCGCCTCGGCTGCGGCCGCCGACAGGTGACGCGCGAACCGCCAGAGTTCCGTCAGCAGTTCGCTGTCGGAGACGTCTTCGGGGGCGACCGACACGCGTACCGGCCGTGACTCCGAGGGGACAACCACCTGGACCGGGTCCTGTGACACCGACTCGGAGACGCGTTGATACCCCGGGTGATCCCCGCTGAGCACCAGTTCGAGCGCGCTCGCGAACGCCGCGTGGACGGTCGGGTGGACGCCGTCGTCAAGGAGCGCCCAGCCAACGACCAGACCCGCCCGCAACAGCGTCTCATCCCCGTCGGCGAGCCATCGCTGTACTGTGGTGATCAATACCGCACGGGCCCGGTCGTTGCCGACCAGCGCCGCCAGTGCCTCGACTATCGACTCCCGGCTCTCCCCGAGTCGCTGTTTGCGGCGCTCTGCGGTGTTCTCCGGTGTGGCCCGGGCACGCTCGTCGTCGACTGTGTGTTCGAACGCCCCGACGAGGACATCGACCCGTTCGGCGACTCTCTCCCGGTGGGTGGTCACCGACCGGGCGACGTCGTCGGCCGCACGGCGATGCGCCTCGCTTCCCGGTTCGTACTCGTCTGGAGCGGCCAACACCGCCAGCGCACGGTCCAGCCGACCCGTCTCTACGGCCGTCGAGTCCGCACCGGACTGGGTATCGCCGTTCGACGTCGCCCGGGCGTTCGAGGCGGTGGCGCTGTCGGGCGGTGTCCCCCCGTCCGACTCGGCCCCGTCGGCCCCGTCGGACGCCCCCTCACGCTCAGTACCCATCCGTACCCCCAGCTATCTGCTGGCCGCTATTAAATTCGGCAGCCGATCCACAGGGGCGAGGGCAGGCGTGAGAACCACATGTAGCCGTGATCCTGCCCGACTCTCTCTCACGGCGCCTCGTCCGGTACTGGGACCTTCTCTCGGGACACGGGGAGTCGTCGTCTGTCGTCATCGCCGTGGAACGGCCCTATCGCCCGCCGCCGAGCGGGTCTGTTTCTGATCGTGTCGGACGAGCGCGCGCCGGGTCGCCGGCGATAGCTGTGAGTACATCGGCAGCCAGACGCGGGCGTAGCCACGGGGCGTGACGAGAAACCCCTCGCCGTCCGCCAGTTGCTGGAGGAGGGCCGTCCGCGCTGGAGTGCTGACAGTG
>JAQCMY010000163.1 GCA_028274865.1 Haloferacaceae archaeon
ACCGATCGCACAGCCGCTGTCCCCGCGCCGCGGCGTCCCGCCGGTCCCCGACGTCCGCCGTCGTCTCGAACGTCCGCGCGCTGCCACGACTCCCGAGGCTCGCGACAACTGCCCGTGCGACCGTGTCCTCGTCGATGCCGGTCTCGCCGGCGACCTCGTCGACCGACGCAGCCGAGACGTCGTCGAGGTCCTCGTACCCGTGTCCACGGAGGGTCCCGACCGACGCCGCCCCGAGCCCCGGCACGTCGCCGAGTTCCGCCGGTGCGTCGCCGGTCTCCGGCTCTACGATCGCGCCGACCGCAGCCTCTTCTGTCAGGCCGTCGAGCGCCTCGTCGAGCCGGCGCTTCGCCTGCCGGAACCGGACGCGTGCGACGACCTGCTGCCCCTCGAGGAACGCGGCTACCGCGTCGTCGATATCGTCCTCTGCCGCCCGGAGCGTCCCGACGACCTCCCCGGCGCCGCGCTCTCGGTCCGACGGGGCGCCCTGTTCCGCGTCCGCAGCGGGCCGTGCCCCGTCCGACGTCGGCGCCGGGTCCGGTCCCCGGTCGGCCGACCCCCCCTCCGGGGTGGCGTCGCCGCTCGTCCGGTCCCCGTCGAACGGGTTGGTCGACCCGCCCTCCGGGGTGGCGTCGCCGTCGTCGCCCCGGCGCCGGAGGTACGCGAGGACGACCACGGCCGTCAGGACACCCCCGACCGACAGCGAGACGACGTCACCCGGAACCCCGCCGCCGCCACCGGGGTCGGGTGTGGTCGGCGCAACTTCCGTCTGTGTCGACTCACCCCCCGACTGGTCCTCGTCTGGCTGTCGCGTCGTCCGCCGTGCCGTCTGCCGCGCGGTCTGGGTCTCCTCCGGCCCGATCCGAACGAGCGCTCCGCCTCCGGTGGTGACGAAGACGCTCGACCCGGCAGCCGCGAGCGACGGCGCTCCGTCGAACCCGACCCCGACCGACCACCGCTCGCTGCTCGACTCCGCGCCGACGAGTGTCACGCCCTGTCCCGTCGCGACGCCGAACGCGCCCTGGACGCCGACCGCGTCGTACGCCCTGAGGCCGGCGTCGAACCGATACTGCTGGGCGCCCGTCCGCGGGTCGACGCTGTACACCTTGTCGTCCGTCGACGGGACCAGAACCCGGTCGTCGGTCGCCACCACGGCGGTCGCGTCGGTCATGTCGACCGCGTACTCCCAGCGCTCCTCGCCGTTGCTCGCCTCGAACGACAGCAGCGTGTCGCTCATCGTCGGGACGAACACCGCTCCGTCTCGGACCGTGACCGGCGCCCCGACGCCACGGAACAGGCGCCGCTCCCACCGAACCGTTCCGGACCCCGCCTCGAGCGCGAACAGCTCCCCGTCTGCTGTCGCGGTGTACACCGTGCCGTCGACAGCCGCCGGCGCCCCGACGACCGCCCCGCCGACCCGTGTCTCCCACCGCGTCTCGCCGCTCTCTGCGTCGAGTGCCCGAACGCGCTCGTCGTTTCCCCCGACGTACACCGTGTTCCCGACGACCGTCGGCGAGGACTCGACCGCGCGATCCGTCTCGGCCGTCCACCGAACCCCCCCGCCGTCCGCGTTCAGCGCCCTGATCCGACCGTCGTCCCCGGCGACGTACACCGTCCCGCCGACGGCTGCCGGCGACGAGACGACCTCTGTCCCTGTCTCCGTCACCCACGTCCGCTCACCGGCTGTCCTGTCGACCGCGTGGACGGCTCCGTCGCCGTCGACGAGGTACACCGTGTCGCCGACGACCGCCGGCGCCGACGGGATCGCGGCGTCGGTCTCGTACGTCCACCGCGTCCCGACCTCGCTCGGGGGGCGCGCCCGAACGACGCCGGTGTTCGCCGCGGCCCCGCGGTACATCGGCCAGTCTCCGCTCGTCTGTGCGACAGCGGGCACGCTCCCGGCTGTGGCCGTAACTCCCGCGGCGAACGCCGCGTTGCCCGTCGCCGCGAGCAGCTGCCGGCGGCTGAACTCGACTCTCCTCACGGCGCCCCGACGACACCGCCTCCGGTCGGTCGACGCGTACTCCTCGCTCCCGACGTGGATCCCCCCGTCATCGACAGTCGGTACCGACGACACCGCGTAACTTGTACGTTGTGCGGGTTCACACGACGCGACGACACACCGGTCTCGCGCTGCCCGGTCCCGGACCGGCGGTGCCGTCGGATCCGCGCCGACGAGACGGGGGCTGTGTCGTACCAGCATCGGGGACTGCTCCCCGGGGGCGCACTGCGAATCGACCCGCCGCCGACACGGCCCGCTACGCCGCCAGCACGGCGTTCGAGACCACCCCGACGACCGTCTCCCAGACGGAGAACCCGGTCGTCGTCGCGAGTACGGTGTCGAGGCCGAAGAACGCGAACAGCGCCGCGCCGACGTAGTGGGCGACCCGGGCGTCGAACCGCCCCGAGAAGCGGTGGAAGAAGTAGGCGTTCGCGAGGCTCACCGGAACGATGACGAGCATCTCGCCGACCCAGATGGCCGGCGTCGCGCCGTACGTGGCCGCCAGCCCGATCGTCACGAGCTGGGTCTTGTCGCCGAACTCGCCGGCTGCCATCATCGTGAAGATAGAGCAGAACTCCCCGACCCGACCGCCGACGGTGTAGCGCCCGAGGTCGAACTCCGGGTCGACCGCCGCGACGTCCAGCCCGCCGACACCGATGCCGCCGTCCGTCTGTGCCGCCCCGCTGTCGGGCGCCGAGCGGACGAGCAGTACCGCGAACAGCAGGAACAGTCCGGCGGTGAGGGCGTCGAGCGCGACACCCGGGAGCGCGCGCTGGATCGCCCGTCCGAACAGGATCTCGAGCGCCGTCCAGCCGGCGAAGGCCGCCCCGGCGGCGCCGACGACCACCTTCGGGTCGAACCGGGTCGACAGCCCGGCGATGATGAACTGGACCTTCTCGCCCGGCAGCACCGTCAGCTGTGCGACCGCGGCGATCACGGCGATCTCGACGAAGCTCACCATGGTCTCTCTCGGCGACGCCGTGCCCCTGCCTCGTGACTCGGTCGCGTCATACGTATAGATTAGACGAGTCTAATTTATAGCTTGTGGGCGGCGAACCCACGACGACGCCGCGACCGGCCCCGGCGTCGGACTCAGCCGTCGACCGTCGCCGCGTAGACGTCCCACGCGGCGTCCTCGGCGACGAGCGCGTACCGGTCGGGCGGGTCGACGCCCCACGACCGCAGCAGGTCGTCGACCTCGTCGGCGTACGTCGCGCGAAACGGGCCGCCGTCCCGGAGACACGGCTGTCGCTCGTGGTCGTGCAGGCGGAACGCGACCCGGAGCGCGCGGTCCCCGGTCGGCACGACCCGGAGCCACAGGTCCGCCCGGAGCCGTCCCTCGACGGCGGCGACGGCGTCGCCGCGCAGACGCGCCTCGAACAGCTCGTCGAGCCGGGCGCGCACGTCGTCGGGCGTGTGTCGCACGGTCGCAGTAGGCCGGCGAGGGTGAGGGCACTTTCGGCTCCGGAACGCCCGGGAACGCCCGGGAACGCTCGAGAGCGCTCCCGAGCCAGCGTTTAGTCACTCCCGACCGTGTCCGGTCGTGTGGCAACCGACGACGCGGACACCGTCGCCGTCGACGCCTACCGCGGCGAGCCCTCCCGTGCCCGGCTCGTCGAGGTGGCGCTGTTCTTCCTGAAGCTGGGGGTCGTCGGCTTCGGCGGCCCGCTGGTCCACATCGCGATGATGGAGGACGAACTCGTCGGCGAGGACGAGCGCGGGTGGGCCGACGACGAGCAGTTCGCCGAGGGGCTGGCGGTGTGTAACACGCTTCCCGGTCCGGCCTCGACCCAGCTCGGCATCTTCATGGGCTGGGTCCGGGCCGGCCGGCTCGGCGCCCTCGTCGCCGGCGTGTCGTTCATGTTGCCGACGTTCCTGATCGTCGTCGGACTCTCGTACGTCTACTTCGAGTTCGGCGGTCTGCCGTCGGTGCGGGCGTTCTTCTACGGTGTCAACCCGGTGGTGATCGGGCTGATCGGCGGCGCCGCGCTCTCGATGGGCCGGAGCGCGCTCGGAGCGAGCGACGGCACCCGGTCGGTGTCGGTCGCGGGCCACGAGGCGACCGTCGACCTCCGGCTCGCTGCGCTCCTGGTCGGCGCACTCGCCGCCACCGTCCTCCTCGACCCGAACCCCGTCGTGGAGTTCGCCCTCGCGGGCGCGCTCGCCGTGGCCGCGCTCCGCCCCCGGTGGCTCCGCGCCAACGCCGGTCGGGCCGTCCTCGTCGCCGGCGCCGGCACGGCTGTCGCGCTCACGCTCGCGCTCCGGGACCGACTGTTCGACGCGGTCGCCGCCCGGGTGGCGGTCCCGGCGGCGGTCGCGGTCGCGGTCGGCGCGCTCTGGAGCAACCTCTGGGTCCGGCTCGCTCTGTTCATGCTCTACACCGGCTCGTTCATCTTCGGCGGCGGTCTCGTACTCATCCCGTTCATCGAGACGTTCGTCGTCGACGCCTTCGGCTGGCTGACCGGGACGGAGTTCGTCGACGGGATCGCCATCGGTCAGCTGACGCCGGGTCCGGTCGTGATGACGACCGCCTTCGTCGGGTACAAGCTGATGCTCGACACGTACGGCTCGGTCGGGTTGGGTGTCGTCGGCGCGTTCGTCGCCGCGTTCGGCGCGTTCGCCCCGTCGTTCCTGTTCGTGACACTCGCCTTCCCGTTCGTCGCGCGGGTGCGCGAGAACTCGGTCGTCCGCGCGGCGCTGTGGGGTGTCAACGCCGCCGTCGTCGGCGCCATCGTCGGCGCGACGGCCGTTCTCGCGGTCGACGCCTTCGCCGTCGTGCCCGGGACGCCGACCGCGGTCGCGGCCTGGCCGGTCGACCCGGTTCGCGTCGCGCTGGCGACGGCGACGTTCGTCCTCTTCGGCCGTGACGTCGACGCCGCCTACCTAATCGTCGGCGGCGGTCTCCTCGGCGCAGCCGTGTTCGCACTCCTCTGAGGGGCCGTGAGATCCCGTGTGCTCTACACGTCGTCGCCGACGACCCGTGGACGATTGTTTCGGCGCTCCTGGTCGCCGGCCTCACGATCGCCGCGTTCGTCGGATTCAACCTCGGCGGGCCGACGATCGGGCCGGCGTCCGGCCCGGCGGTCGGCTCCGGGGTGTTCTCGAAGGTCGCCGCCGCGTTCCTGATGTCGATCGCCTTTCTCCTCGGCGCGTGGACGGTCGGCCGCGAGGTCGTCACGACGCTCGACACCGACCCGGGCGTGTTCACGCTGTCGACGAGCGTCGTCGTCTCGTCGCTCGTCGGCGGCGCGCTGTTCGTCGGCAACTACGCCGGTGTCCCGGCCTCGACGTCGATGACCGCCGTCGGCGCCCTGGTCGCCGCCGACGCCCCGGAGCCGACGCCGGACATCGGCGACCCCGAGGACGTGCCGCCCTCCTCGGAGCTGTTCGGCCCGTAGACGACCGGTCGGGTCGTCGTGATGCAGAACGTCGTTCCGGTGCTCTCGACGGCTGGTGCCTACGTCACCTTCCGGGCGCTGTTCGCT
>JAQCMY010000164.1 GCA_028274865.1 Haloferacaceae archaeon
TGTCGACCCGACCACCGACCGGTCCGTCGTCGTCGCCGGCGGCGGCCACTACGCCCCGCGGGTCGAGCGGCTCGTCCGGGAGACGGACTGGGCCGTCGGCCACGTCGCCGCCGACTGGGGGCTGGAGACGCTCGGGGCCGACGAGCGCGTCGCGACGTTCGAGCGGCTGCTCGCGGCCTCGGGGACCGACCGCGCGCTGGTCGACGGCGACCGGCCCGCACTGGCAGACGTCCTCGAGCGTGCCGGCGCGCAGATCGTGAGCGAGAGGTGGCTCCGCGAGACGGACTGTGTCGCGCTCGGCCTCGCCGACCGGCTGGCGTCGCTGCTCGGCCCCGTCGACGACGGGACGCGGTTCGGTGCGCCGGCCCGCGAGGCCGGCGCCGACACGCCCCTCGAGACGTGGGATCTGCCGACCGGCCTCGTCGAGGCGGCGGCGGGTGTCGACGCCGCGGCGGCGACGGGAGCCGTCGCAGCCGAGGCGGCGGCGTACGGGACGGCGGAGGGAGGATCACGCCCCGCGGGCGCGGCGGTCCTGCGCGCCGACGACCCGGGGGCGACGGCCCGTGTCGTCGCGGGGCTCGCCGACCTCCTCCGCGAGCGGTACGAGGACGTGACCGTCGAGGGAGAGCGGGTCGTCGCCAGGCGGCTGGCGTTCGACCCGGAGAAGGCCCGGACGTTCGGCGTGCCGGAGGGACCGGCGTTCGGCCGGCTCGCCGACGGCGAGACGGTCGAGGTGAACGGGCGGCAGATTCCGCCGGAGCAGGTGTCGCGCGACGTCGTCGACGAGTTCCCACTGTGAGACGGCCGGCGGGAGTGATACGTCTCGCGGCAGCGAGACAGAAATCGGGCGTCTCAGGCCCCGAGAGCCGTCAGACGGGCGTCTGACGGCCCGGTACAGTAATGAACCTCGGGTCGGTATGGCGCGCCAGGTCATGGACTCGATCGTCGACGAAGCGATAGACGAAGCCGAGCAGGGGGCCGGGGGGAGGGCCGTCGACGGTGTGGACCACGCCGACGCGACCGGCGAACCCGACGCGCGGACCGGCGAGATGAGCGACGAAGAGCTACGCGACGTGCTCTCGGACCTGGAGACGGAGATCACCGTCGTCGGGTGCGGCGGCGCGGGCGGCAACACGGTCGATCGGATGGCCGAGGAGGGCATCGAGGGCGCGAACCTCGTCGCCGCCAACACGGACGTCCAACACCTCGTCGACGTCGAGGCCGACACCAAGATCCTCATCGGCGAGGAGCGCACGGGCGGTCGGGGCGCCGGCTCCGTGCCGCAGGTGGGCGAGGAGGCAGCCCTGGAGTCACAGGACGACATCCACGACGCTATCGACGGCTCGGACATGGTGTTCGTCACCGCGGGGCTGGGCGGCGGCACCGGCACCGGGTCGGCGCCGGTCGTCGCGCAGGCCGCACGCGAGTCGGGGGCGCTCACTATCGCCGTCGTCACGACGCCGTTCACCGCCGAGGGGGAGGTCCGGCGGACGAACGCCGAGGCGGGGCTCGAGCGCCTGCGCGACGTCGCCGACACCGTGATCGTCGTGCCGAACGACCGCCTGCTGGAGTCGGTCGGGAAGCTCCCCGTCCGGCAGGCGTTCAAGGTGGCCGACGAGGTGCTGATGCGGTCGGTGAAGGGGATCACGGAGCTGATCACCAAACAGGGACTCGTCAACCTCGACTTCGCCGACGTCCAGACGGTGATGGAGCGCGGCGGCGTCGCGATGATCGGCCTCGGCGAGTCCGACTCCGAGAAGAAGGCGCAGGACTCGGTTCGGTCGGCGCTCCGGTCGCCGCTGCTGGACGTCGACATCTCGGGCGCGAACTCCGCGCTCGTCAACGTCACCGGCGGGACCGACATGGCGATCGAGGAGGCAGAGGGCGTCGTCGAGGAGATATACGAGCGGATCGACCCCGAGGCGCGGATCATCTGGGGCACCTCCATCGACGAGTCGCTGGAGGGAACGATGCGGACGATGATCGTCGTCACCGGCGTCGAGTCACCACAGATCTACGGGCAGGGCGAGGCGTCGGTGCCGGAGGCGGACCGTAAGCAAGAGATCGACTTCGTCGAGTAGCGGCCCGGGGGAGTCGTCAGATAGATATATCGCCGCCGGCGTATCCGTACACATGGACGTCAAGTACGACTTCTCGAGCTACCGACGGGTGCTCGAACTCGCGAGCACGCCGGCGTGGGACGAGTTCTCACAGGTGGCGCTGATCGCGGGCGCCGGCATCGTCCTGATCGGTATCCTCGGGTTCCTCATCTTCACACTCATGACGGTACTCCCGGGGGCCTGAGCCGTGCCGATCTTCGCGGTCAAGACCACGGCCAGCCAGGAGCGCACCGTCGCGGATATGATCGCGAGCCGCGAGGAGAACAAGGTCCACGCCGTCCTCGCGCCGGACTCGCTCACCTCCTACGTGATGGTCGAGGCGGACGACACCGGCGTCCTGGAGCGGGTTCTCGAGGAGATTCCACACGCGCGGAGTATCGTCCCCGGCACCTCGTCGCTGACGGAGGTCGAACACTTCCTCTCGCCGACCCCGGACGTCGAGGGGATCGCGGAGAGCGACATCGTCGAACTCGTCGCCGGGCCGTTCAAGGGCGAGAAGGCGCGGGTCCAGCGCATCGACGAGGGCAAAGACCAGGTGACGGTCGAACTGTACGAGGCGACCGTCCCGATTCCGGTCACGGTGCGCGGGGACCAGATCCGGGTGCTGGACAGCGAGGAACGGTAGCTCACCGGCCACCCGAGCGGCGGAGCCGCGAGGGACGGCGACGAGCCCGCTGCCGGGAGCCGTCCACGAGACGGAACGACTAACAGCCGGGCCGGGATACCGCCGGCCGTGACAGGGGCCGAGACGCGTGTCGACCTCCACGTGAAGGCACTCGACGACCGGGTGGTCGAGCGGGCGCGGACACGTGGCCTCGACGCGCTGGTGTACGCGCCACACTACACGCGCCTGCCCGAGATTCGGGCGCGAGCGACGCAGCACTCGACAGACGACCTCCTCGTCGTCCCCGGCCGCGAGGTGTTCACCGGAATGTGGCACGACCGCCGACACGTCCTCGCGGTCGACCCCGACGAGCCGATTCCCGACTTCGTGACGTTCGACGGCGCGCTCGCGGCCCTCGACGAGCAGGACGCCGCCGTTCTCGTCCCTCACCCCGGCTTCGCGGGCATCAGTCTCGGCGCCGCCGACGTGACCCAGCACGCAGACACGATTCACGCAGCAGAGACGCACAACGCGAAGCTCCTGCCCTACCAGAACCGTCGGGCGCGACGGATCGCCCGCGAGACGGGGCTCCAGGGGTTCGGGTCGTCGTACGCCCACCTGTGTGGAACCGTCGGCGAGGCGTGGACGGCGTTCGACCGACCGATAGACGACGCCGGCGACCTGGTGGCCGCGCTCAGCGAGGGCGCCGAGCGGCGGGTCGTTCGCCGGCGTGGGATCGTGGGCCGGGCCCGCGGGCTGACGGAGTTCGTCCACCTCGGCTACGAGAACACGTGGGGGAAGGTCGACCGCGTCCTCCTCTCGGGGATGGAGGCGACCCACCCCGGCCACGTCGCCTACGGCGGGCGGTTCGACGACGTGCGGGTGTACTAGAGCAGCGTCGCCAGCTGTGTGATCGCCTGTCTGATGGCGTTGCCCGAGGTGTCGAGGGGCACCAGGTAGTAGTGGACGACCGCGACGAGACCGAGTTCGGCCAGCGTGATGGCGACCGTGAGCGGCGTCGCGTACCGGCTGGAGGTCGAGACGCCGCCGGGGAGGTCGGTCTCCTCGCTCGTGAGCGGGTAGAGGAGGGCGATGCCGCGCGCGCTCCCGGCGAGGTCGAGCACGAGGTGCGAGACGACCCCGAGCCAGACGAAGTGGAGGTTGTCGAACACGACCGGGTATGCCACGAACACCGCGACCACGAGGGCGTTGTGGAGGCTCTTGCGGTGCCTGCCGAACGCGGTGTCGACGTCCGGAACGAGAGCGCCGAGAACGATCGGGACGAAGAACTCGGCGACGAGGAGGCCCACCGCCGCGAGAGCGTCGAGCGACGCGGTCGGGAGCGTCCGCTCGTCGGCACCGACACCGACCGAGGGCGCGACGCCGAGGATGACCGCGACGCCGACTGCCAGCAACACGCCGTTGAGCACGTGGTCTCGCTTGTTCACGACCGTCGCTCGCGGGCACCGGCGAAAAGTCACGGGGACCGTCGGACGCGCGGTCGACGGTCCGGCGTGTCGAAACCGATACCCGCGCCGCGACGGAGAAAGAGTCGTGACACGCGTCGCTCGTCGTGTATCCCAACCGCGCGCGGCACCCGGAGGGCTCGCCGTGACCGCCGTCGCGACGCTCCCTGCTCACGGCTCGACGGAGGGCTCGCCGTGACCGGCTACGACGAGCCGCTGTTCCAGCGGGTCGTCGCCTACGCCGCCGACGCCGACCGGGACGTCGTGGGGATGGTCAGCGGCGACCCGGACTGGGGGCCGCCGCCGTCGCTCCGCGAGGGGCTCCACGAGGCGGCGGACGCGCCCGCCGACGACCTCCAGTACCCGCCGTCGCCGGGGCTCCCCGGGCTCCGCGACCTGCTCGCGGCGCGTCACGGCGTCTCGCGCCGACGGGTCCTCGTCACCGCGGGCGCGACGGAGGCCGTCTCGCTCGGGATCGCGCGTGCGCTGTCGGACGAGCGCGAGGGCGACGAGGTGGTCGTCGTCGACCCGACGTACCCGTACTATCCGGCACAGGCCCGGCTCCACGGCGGGCGGGTGCGGCGCGTCCCCGCGGCGCCGGACGGCGGTCTCGACGAGGCGGCGGTCCGCGAGGCGGTCGGCCCCGAGACGGCGGGTGTCGTCCTCAACGACCCGAACAACCCGACCGGCGCGGTGTACGACCCCGACGCGACCCGCGCGGTCCTCGAGACGGCGGCGGCCCACGACGCGCTGGTCGTCCGCGACGAGGTGTACGACGCCTTCGACCTGTCCGGGCGGTTCGAGAGCGCCCTCGCCCTCGACGCCCCGGACCCGGTCGTCGTCTCGGCGGCGTCGAAGACGTTCGCCGTCACCGGCCTCCGGGTCGGATGGGCGGTCGTCCCGGAGGGCCACGTCGACGCCCTCCAGACCCGCCACCTGCTGACGACCATCTCGGCGAGTCGGCCGGCACAGGCCGCAGTCGCGCGGGCGCTCCGGGAGACGGACGAGGCGTACGCCGACGGCGCGCGCAGCCGCCTCCGCGAGCGCCGGGACCGCTTCTGTGCGGCGCTGGACGCCGTCGGCGCCGACTACCTCCCGCCACGGGGCGGGTTCTACGTCCTCGCGGATCTGCCGGGGGTCGCTGGCGACCTCGCGTCGGTCGAGCGGCTGATAGACGAGGCGGGAGTCGCCGGGATGCCCGGCGACGCGTTCGGGGGCGGTGCCGGGGGGCGGGTGCGGTTCTCGCTGACGACAGCACGGGTCGACGAGGCGGGGGCGCGGCTGCGGACACACCTCGGCTGAGCCGACTCGCCGATCGACGGATACTCGGCGGCGCGCGGACGACCGGGGGGCGTGAACGACCTGGACGTCGAACCGGTCGAGTCGGTCGACGACGCCGAAGCGGTGACGGTCGACGCCGCCGCACCGGCGACGGTCGACGCCCCGACGTACGTGCTGTACGGCGGGAAAGGCGGCGTCGGTAAGACCACCTGCGCGGCGGCGACGGCGCTCGCCAGCGCCGAGGCCGGGACGCCGACGCTCGTCGTCTCGACGGACCCCGCGCACTCGCTGTCGGACACGCTGGAGACGCAGATCGGCCCGGACCCGGAGCGTGTCCGCGAGGCGGTGCCGCTGTTCGGGGCGGAGATAGACCCGGACGCGTCGATGGCGGACGTGTTCGGCGACCAGCCCCTCGGCGGCCTTGGACAGGTCGGCGAGGCCGCTGGCGGCGACGCCGGGAGCCCGTTCGACCCGCTGATGGGCGGGTCGATGCCGGGCGCGGACGAGGCGGCGGCGATGCGACAGCTGATCGAGTATCTCGACGACCCGCGGTTCGACCGGGTCGTGGTCGACACCGCGCCGACGGGCCACACGCTCCGGCTGCTGGAGCTGCCGGAGATAATGGACTCGATGGTCGGGCGTCTGCTCTCGATGCGCGAGCGGTTCGGCGGGATGCTCGGGGGTCTCGGCGACCTGTTCGGCGGCGACGACGGCACGGAGGAGGAGCCGCCCGGCCTCACCGAGCTCCGCGAGCGTGTCGAGCGCCTGCGGACCGTCCTGAAGGACCCGGAGCAGACCGACTTCCGGGTCGTCACGGTGCCGGAGGAGATGAGCGTCGTCGAGGCCGAGCGGCTGGTCGAGCGGCTCGACGAGTACGAGATTCCGGTGGACACGCTCGTGGTCAACCGGGTGATGGAGGACCTCGCAGACGTGACGAGCCTCGCGGCAGAGGACCGCGACCTGGTCGTCTCGCCCGACACCGAGGGCTGCGAGTTCTGCCGGCGACGGTGGGAGGTCCAGCGGAGCGCGCTGGAGCGTGCGACCGGCCTGTTCCGGGGGCGGACGGTCCGGCGCGTCCCGCTCCTCGCGGAGGCGGTGCGTGGCGACCGTGCGCTCCGGGTCGTGGCCGCCTGTCTCAGCTGAGGCGGTCGACGAGCGCGAACGCCCGGTCGCGCAGGCGGTCGGGGACGAACCGCGCGAGGACGCCGACCCGCGCCGGCGTCCCGACCGGATACCGCGCCCGGGGCTTCGTCGCGCTCGCGGCGTTGACGACGTCCGCGGCGACCCGCTCCGGCGGGATTGTCGCGGGGCCGTCGTCGCCGAACAGGCTGGCGTCGGCAAAGGCCGCGTAGAACGACTCGTAGGCGCCGGATCGCTCGACGCCAGCCACCTCTGCGTCGGCGCGGTCGGCGAAGTTCGTCGCGACCGGGCCCGGTTCGACGACGACCACGTCGATGCCGAACTCCCGAACCTCGGCCCGGAGCGCGTCGCTCATCGCCTCGACGGCGAACTTCGACCCGCAGTAGGCGCCGCCGCCGGGGAACGACACCCGACCGGCGACGCTGGAGAGGTTGACGACCGTGCCGTCGCCCCGGTCGCGCATGTGTGGCAGGACCGCGCGGGTCAGCCGGTGCGGACCGTAGACGTTCACGTCGAACTGTCGGTGGACGCGTTCGACGGGCACGTCCTCCGTCGGGCCGAACTGGCCGTAGCCGGCGTTGTTGACCAGACAGTCGATCCGCCCCTCCTCGTCGACCATCCGGGCGACGACCCCTTCGACGTCAGTCTCCTCGGTCACGTCGAGGCGCGCGGTCACACAGCCGGTCCGCTCGCCGAGGTCGGCGACGTCGTCGGGGTCGCGGGCAGTGGCGTACACCCGCCACTCCCGGTCGAGGAACCCCTCGACGGTCGCCCGTCCGATACCCGACGACGACCCCGTGACGAGGACGGTCCGCGTGGTCATAGACCGGGCGAGGACCGCCCCGGAGTTAAGCGGTCCGTGTCGGTCCCGGGCGGGGTCAGTCGTCGAGGTCCGTCACGACTGCGGCGGCGTGCCGGTCGGCCAGCCGCGTCGGCTCCGGCAGCTTGTAGTCGCCGCCACAGGCCGCGACCAGGTCCGTCGCCGTCTCGGCGCTCGCCCGGTGGCCCGGGCTCACGTACAGCGGGTTGACGACGCCGGAGTCGAACTGCCGGGACTGGTACGCGTGGCCGACGACAGTCCGGGCAGGCGCGTCGACGCCGTCGCCGGCCCGCACCGGCGTTCGCCAGCCGGCGGGCCTGCCGTCGGTCGCCTCGTCGGGCGTCCCACAGAGCAGCGACTTCGCGACGCCGACGGCGGGCACGTCGAGGACGACCCCGAGGTGGGTCGCGAGGCCGGCCTGTCGCGGGTGGATCCGCCCGCTCCCGTCGACGACGAGGAGGTCCGGGTCCGGGTCGAGACGGGCGAGCGCGCCGAGAGCCGGGCCCCCCTCGCGAAAGGCGAGCAGTCCGGGGACGTACGAGGCCGCGAGCGGCGAGACGGCGTGGACGCGTTCGACGACCCGCCCGCCGCGCAGGGCGACGGCTGCGGAGACGGCGCGGTCCGGGTCCGAGAGGAACGCCTGGTCGACCCCGACGACGAGGGCGTCGCCGCCGGTGACGGCGGCGGGGGTCGGGCAGTCGTCGTCGAAGCGCGCCGCCGCCGCCACCGCGCGCTGGGTCTCGCGCATCGCGTCCGTGTTCGCCTCGGGGTCGGGGGCGAGGTCGGGCCGCGCGCGGCTCATCTCAGAGGCGGCCGCCGGGACCGCCTGGACCACCGGGACCGCCCGGGCCGCCCGGGCCACCGCGACCGCCGCCGCCGAAGCTCAGCTGGTCCGGCACCGACGCCCGGTCACGGACGTACGAGCCGTAGGCGAGGCCGACGGCGAGGCCGGCGAGGTGAGCGAAGTGCGCGACGTTGCCCTGTCCGGCGGCCTGTGCGATTCCCGAGTCGACGAAGAACACGACCGAGAGGAGGGCGAACCCGCCCGTGAACAGCCAGATCGGGACGGGAAGCAGGAAGTAGAGGTAGACCTTCAACGACGGGTTCAGCAGCGTGAGGACGCCGAGAATCGCGAACGCGGCGCCGCTGGCGCCGAGGGCGCCGACAGACCCGGAGGCCATCCCGAGTTCGACGAGCGTGAGGTGCGCGCCCATATGTCCGAGACCGGCGAGGGCGCCGCTCCCGACGAACAGCGCGGCGAACTTCTTCGAGCCGACGTACTTCTCGACCAGCGGGCCGAAGAAGTAGATCACGATGGAGTTGCCGACGATGTGGAGGAACGACGTCGGGGAGTGCGCGAAGACGCTCGTCACCCACGTCCAGACACGGAGGAGGTGGTCGGACTGGATGACGAACAGGAGTTCGAAGGCTCCGGGCGGGAGGAGGATGATCGTCAGCCACTCCAGCGCGAACGTCACCCACATCAGCCCGAGGACGAGGTAGGCGACGTTGCCGCGGAAGTAGCCCGCGACGCCGCCGGTCGCCGTCAGCGAGTCGAACAGTCCGTCGCTCCCGTCGTCTCGGCCCGACTGGACGGAGGCGTCGAACCCGCTGTCGAACACGCCGTCCGGGTCGTCCCACTCGCCCAGTCCCGGGCAGCCGTGGTTCTCCGGGAGTCGGTGTTCGGCGCAGAACGTGTCGCCGCAGCGCCGGCACTGGTACGGCAGTTCCTCGTGTCTGCCGCACTCGTCACACTGTGCCATTGGCTACACGTTCGGCGGCACG
>JAQCMY010000165.1 GCA_028274865.1 Haloferacaceae archaeon
CAGCACCGCCGCGGTGGTGGTGCCGTCGCCGACCTCCTCGTCCTGTGACTCGGCCACCTCGACGATCATGTCCGCGGCGGGGTGTTCGATGTCCATCTCGTCGAGGATGGTCGCGCCGTCGTTCGTGACGACGACGTCGCCGTCGGCGACGAGCATCTTGTCCATGCCGGTCGGCCCGAGCGTCGTCCGGACGGCCTCGGCGACGGCCTTGCCGGCCTGTACGTTCGCCTGCTGTGCGTCGCGCCCTTCGGTGCGCTCCGCGTCCTCGCCCATGATGAAGACGGGCTGTCCGCCCGCCTGCATCCGCTGTCGGTCGCCGGATTGTGACATACCACCCGATCCGCCGTCGCGACTCAAAAAAGGTTCGTAATGAATCTTGTGCCAGCCTCTCACGCGGGCCGCCGGCCCCCTGCCTCACGACCGGACCGCGTCCGGCGCCGGGAGCGGCGCGGTTCCGCCGTCGTCGGGCGGGTCGACCGCGCCGGGGTGGATCAGCGCCGCGAGGAGTTCGAGGGTGTCGACCAGCCGCGGTCCCGGTCGGTTGACGTAGGCGTCGCCGTCGACGACGTGAGCCCTGTCCGCGCGGGCGGCGGCGACGTCGGCGTAGCCGGGCCGGTCTGTCAGCGCCGGCGCCTCCGCGAGCGCGCGCTCGACGCCGAATCCACAGGGCGCGGCGACGAGCACCTCGGGGTCGTACGCCCGGATCTCGTCCCAGGGCCGCGTCGTCGAGCGCTCGCCCGGCGCCGCGAGGCCGTGGGCGCCGCCCGCGCGTTCGACCAGGTCCGGTACCCAGTGGCCCGACACCATCACCGGGTCGAGCCAGTCGAGCACCGTGACCCGGGGCCGGCTGCGGTCCGCCACGGCGCGTTCGACCCGCTCGACCCGGTCGCGGAGGTCGGCGACGAGGGCTGTGGCCCGGCTGGCGCGTCCGACCGCCCGTCCGATCCGCTCGACGTCGCCGAGGACGTCGTCGAGGACGTGCGGGTCGGTCGTCAGCACCTCGCAGTCGAGTCCGAGGTCCTCGACCGCGTCGCGGATCGCGACCTGGTCGACGGCACAGACGTCACAGACCCCCTGCGCGACGACGAGGTCGGGGTCGGCGCGCCGGAGCGCCTCGCGGTCTATCTCGTACACCCCGTCGCCGGCGGCGGCCTCGCCGACCTGCTCGTGGATGTCGGCGCTGTCGGCGGTCGGGTCGACCCGCGCCCGCTCGACGCTCGGGAGGTCGGCGGCAGCGGGCGGGGTGTCGCACTCGTGGGACGTCGCGACCGGCTCGACACCGAGGGCGTAGACGATCTCTGTCGCCGACGGGAGTGTCGTGACGACGCGCATGGGCGCCGTAACGGCGCGAACGGTATAACTCCCTACTCGCGAAGCTCCCGCACCCGCTCGACGTTCCACTCGAAGCCGCGGCCGTCCTCGGTCGGGGTCTCGAGCACCAGCGGGACCTCGCGGAGGTCGGGGTGGTTGATCACCGCGCGCATCCCGTCGACGCCGATCTCGCCCTCGCCGACGTGGGCGTGCTCGTCCTTGTTCGTCCCGCGGGCGTGTTTCGAGTCGTTGAGGTGGATACACTCCAGCCGGTCCAGCCCGACGGTCTCGTCGAACGCGTCGACCGTCTCCGCCACCGCCGTCGGCGTCGACAGGTCGTAGCCCGCCGCGAACAGGTGGGCGGTGTCGAGACAGACCCCGAGGTCGTGGGCGCTCTCCGCTGCCACCCGCGCGAGGTGCCAGAACTCGTCGCCGAGCTTCGTCCCCGACCCGGCGTCGCTCTCCAGCAGCACCCGGACGCCCTCCGGCACGTCCAGGGAGTCGAGGGCCTCGACGGCGTTGTCGAGGCCGCCCTCGACGCCCGCGCCGGTGTGGGCGCCGAGGTGGACGTTCACGAACCCGATCCCGAGACGGTCGGCGGCGTCGAGCTCTCGCTGCATCGAGTCGACGGACTTCTCGCGCAGGTCGTCCTTCGGCGTACAGAGGTTGACCAGGTACGAGGAGTGGATCACCCACGGGCCGGCCAGCCGTTCGGCGGTGCCGTCCCGGAACGCCGCGGCCTCCTCGTCGGCGACGTCGGGGTCGCGCCACACCTGCGGCGAGTGGGTGAATATCTGGCCGCAGTTCCCCCCGACCTCGACCTGGTTCTCGACCGCGTTGTGGACGCCGCCCGCGACCGAGACGTGCGCCCCGACTCGAAGCGTCATACCGACGACAGCGGCCCGACAGGCATAGTGACTTCGAAGCGCGCTGACGACACG
>JAQCMY010000259.1 GCA_028274865.1 Haloferacaceae archaeon
ACCTCGCTCAGTTCGCCCTTCAGCGTCGTCCGCCGCTCCTGCAGGTCGTCGACCGCCTCCCGGATCGTCTCGCGGTTGCGCGCTGCCTTGTCCAGCTCCGACTCGAGGTCGGAGCGCTCGGCCTCCAGCTCCGGCAGGCGCTCGGCTGCGTCGGCGAGCTCCTCGCGCCTGTCGTCGAGCTCCGACGAGCGCCGGCGGGCCTCGTCGAGCAGCCGATCCTTCTCGCGCTGGCGCTCCGCGCGCTCGGCCTCGACCTCGCGCTTTCGCTCCTCAAGCTCCGCGAGTTCGGCCTTCAGCTCGTCGTACTCGGCGTCGACGGCGTCGATCTCCGCCTCGATATCGGCCAGCGCCTCGCGCTTGTCCTCGAGGTCGCTCGTCACCGACGCCTTCTCGACCTTCACCTCGCGGCGCTCCTCGTCTAGCTCCTCGATCCGCTCTTCTTTCCGGTCGAGCGCGACGAACGCCTCGCGGCGGTCGGCCTCCGCGTCCTCGATCCGGTCCTCCGCCGACCCGATCTCGCCCTCCAGCCGTGCGATCTCGCCGCCGATCTCCTCGATCTCCGACCGGAGCCGCACCTGCTCGTCCTCGCCCTTCCGCTCGATCTCGCGGGTCAGCTCCTGGTGGTCGGCCTCGAGGTCGTCGACCCGCGCCTGTCGTTCCGCGAGCGCCGCCTCGGCGTCGGCGAGGTCCTGTTCGCGGGCTTCGGTCTGCTTCTCGACGCCGGCGAGGTCGCCGCGTTTGTCCTCCAGCTCGGCGGCCTTCAGGTAGCCCTCGTACTCCTCGCGCTCGTCTCTCAGCGACTGGTACTCGAGCGCCGTCTCGCGCTCGTCGGCCAGCTGGTCCAGCCGGGACTCCTTCTCCTCGACCCGGAGCGCGGCCTCCTCGATACGGTCCTCGACCGTCTCGAGCTCCTCGAACGCGTCGGCCTTCTTCTCGTCGAACGCCGCGACGCCGGCGATCTCGTCGACGACCGCCCGGCGCTCGCGGGCCGTCATCGACGTTATCTCGGTCACGTCGCCCTGCATCACGACGTTGTACCCCTCCGGAGTCACGCCCGCCTGTGCGAGGAGGTCGCGCACGTCGGAGAGGTTGACCGACCGGCCGTTGAGGTAGTAGTACGAGTAGTAGTTCTCGTCGGTCTCCTTGACCCGCCGCCGGACGGTTATCTCGTCGACGTCGCCGACGTCGTCGGTGCCGGCGGCGTTGACGACCTGCGAGCGGTCGAGCCGGCGGTCGGCGTTGTCGAGGACGACCGTCACGGACGCCTCGCGCGGCCCGGCGTCGGTGTGCTCGCCGCCCTCGTGGCCGGGGTTGTAGATGAGGTCGGTGAGCTTCTCCGCCCGGATTCCGCGGGTGCGAGCGAGGCCCAGCGCGAACAGGACGGCGTCGATGATGTTCGACTTGCCGGAGCCGTTCGGCCCCGTGACGACCGTGAAGTCGTCGTGGAGTGGGATCGTGGTCTTCCGGCCGAAGCTCTTGAAATCGTCGAGGACGAGTTTCGTGATGTGCATGGCGGGAGCGGAGGTGGAGGGCCCGCCTCAGGCGACGATTATCTCGTCGGTGTCGTCGGCGTCGTCGTCTGCCTCGGCTGCGTCTTCGGACGCCTCGTCGCCCGCTGCCTGTGCCTGTGTGTCCCCGTCCCCGTCCGCCGTCGCCCCTGCGTCGACGTGTTCGGCGTGGGCGGACTCGACGGCCTCGGGCTCCGAGCCGGCGTCGCGCCGCTCCTCGAGCTGGCGGAGGCGCTCGCGCGTCTCGACCAGTTCCTCCGTCAGGCCGTCGACTGCGGCCCGAAGCTCTCTGACCGTCGACTCCAGCTCCTCGACCCGGTTGCTCATACCACCACACGGCAGCCGCGCCCGGATAAAAGTGTGTCAGACATCCACTCGGTTCGGTAGCCTTTACACCGGTCGCGCCGACCCGCGCCTATGGGTACGCAGGTGTCCACGGACGCGTCGTCCGACGCGGACCTCGCCGTCGTCATCGGGCTGGAGGTCCACGTCCAGCTCGAGACCGACACCAAGATCTTCTGTGGCTGTTCGACGACTCCCGCCGAGGACGAGGCGCCGAACAGCCGGACCTGTCCCGTCTGTCTCGGCCTTCCGGGGGCGCTTCCGGTCGTCAACGAGGCCGCAGTCGAGGCCGCCGTCCGGGTCGGGAAGGCACTCGACGCCGAGATCGCCCCGGAGACGCGGTTCCACCGGAAGAACTACTTCTACCCCGACCTGCCGAAGAACTTCCAGATCAGCCAGTACGACGCGCCGATCTGTCGCGACGGTCGGCTCGCGGTGTCCGTCGAGGGTGAGCGCCGCGAGGTCGCGGTCCGTCGCGCCCACCTCGAGGAGGACCCCGGCAGTGTCGTCCACGAGGGCGGGAGCATCGAGGCCGCCGACTACACGCTCGTCGACGACAACCGCGCCGGCACGCCGCTGATGGAGATCGTCACGGAGCCGGACTTTCGCGACCCGGCGGAGACGCGGGCGTTTCTCGCGAAGCTGGAGGAGGTGCTCGAGTATCTCGGCGTCTTCGACGGCGAACGCGACGGCTCGCTCCGCGTCGACGCGAACGTCTCGCTCGTCCCCGCCGAGGAGGTGGCCGAGGACGGGAGCGTCGAGGAGGCGGCACTCGCCGACGCCAACCGGACGGAGGTAAAGAACATCTCCAGTCACCGCGGCGCCGAGCGGGCGCTGGCGTACGAGGTGACCCGACAGCGAAACGCCGTCGAGCGCGGACGGGTCGTCGAACAGGAGACGCGCCACTGGGACGAGTCGCGGGGGATCACGGTGTCGATGCGGGCGAAAGAGGAGGAGAAAGACTACCGGTACTTCGGCGAGGCCGACATTCCGCCGCTCCGGGTTGCCGACTGGCGCGACCGGCTCTCGATCCCCGAGCTCCCGGACGCGCGCCGCGAGCGCTTCCGCGAGGAGTACGGGCTGGACGGCGAGGCGGCGGCGAAGCTCACCTCGACGAAGCAGGTGGCGGACTTCTACGAGCGAGCAGCCGCCGACTTCGACCCCGGTCTCGCGGCGACGTGGGTTGCCGACGTGCTCCTCGGCGAACTCAACTACCGTGACATGACCGTCGCAGCCGTCACGGACCGCCTCGACGAGGTCCGGGAGCTGATCCGGCTGGTCGACGCCGGCGAGATAACCCGGAAGAACGCGGAGGAGACGGTGTTGCGAGCGATGCTCGACGAGGGCGTCGACCCCGAGACGGTGGTCGAACGCGAGGACCTCGGCACCGCCGACGAGGACGAGGTGGCCGTCGCCGTCCGGGAGGCCGTCGACGAGAATCCCGGCGCGGTCTCGGACTACCACGACGGCGAGGACGGCGCGCTGAACTACCTCGTCGGGCAGGTGATGGCCGCGACGGGCGGGGGCGCCGACCCGGGGACGGTCAACGAGCGCCTGCGCGCGGAGCTCGACGGCGAGAGCGGAGCCGGCTGAGCCGCGCGCGAACGCGCCGAAACGCCCGCGAACGCTGCGCACGGGCGCGCTCGACGTCGATCTGTCCGAGCCACGACGAAAGGTTTAGGCCCGATCTCTCCCTCGGGAGCGGTGTGACAGAACCCGGCGGAGGTGGCCGACGGTGGAGCTGATAGTCACCGAGAAGGACAACGCCGCCCGCCGGATCGCGGCGATCCTGAGCGACGAGACGGCGGAGGCGCGCCGCGTCGACGGCGTCAACGTCTACGGCTGGGGCGGGCGGCGCTGTATCGGGCTCTCCGGCCACGTCGTCGGCGTCGACTTCCCGCCGGAGTACGAGGACTGGCGAAACGCCGAGCCGGTCGAGCTGATCGACGCGCCGGTCGAGAAACAGCCGACACAGGAGGGGATCGTCCGGGCGCTCCGGCGGCTCGCGCGGCGCGCCTCTCGGGCGACGATCGCCACCGACTACGACCGCGAGGGCGAGCTGATCGGCAAGGAGGCGTACGAGCTGATCCGCGAGGCCGACGAGGACGTCCCCGTCGACCGGGTGCGGTTCTCCTCGATCACCGACCGCGAGGTGCGGTCGGCGTTCGACGACCCCGACGAGATCGACTTCGACCTCGCCGCGGCGGGCGAGGCGCGGCAGGTCGTCGACCTCGTCTGGGGCGCGGCGCTGACGCGCTACCTCTCGCTGTCGGCGGGTCGACTCGGCGAGGACTTCATCTCCGTCGGTCGGGTCCAGGGCCCGACGCTGAAGCTGATCGTCGACCGCGAGCGGGAGATCGAGGCGTTCGAGCCCGACCCGTACTGGGAGCTGTACGCCACGCTGGCCGGCGAGGAGGGGTCGTTCGAGGCACAGCACGTCTACGAGGGCGACGACGGCACCCAGCAGCGCCGGATCTGGAACGAGGCCCGCGCCGAGACTGCCGACGAGCGGCTGACGGGGGCGGCGACGGCGACGGTCACGACGGTTGACCGTCGTGGCCGCACGGACGACCCGCCGGCGCCGTTCGACACCACGCAGTTCATTTCGGCGGCGGGGTCGCTCGGCTACGGCGCGAGCCGGGCGATGTCCGTCGCGGAGGAGCTCTACACCGACGGCTGGATCACCTACCCGCGGACGGAAAACACGGTCTACCCCGAGGACCTCGACCCGGCGGACCTGCTCTCGGACCTGTCCGACCACGCCGCCTTCGGCGACGACGCCGCGGCCGTCCTCGACGGCGACGTCGAGCCGACGAGCGGCGACACGGAGTCGACCGACCACCCACCGATCCACCCGACCGGCGAGCTCCCCGCCCGGAGCGACCTCGGCGACGACGAGTGGGAGCTGTACGAGCTCGTCGTCCGGCGGTTCGTCGCGACCTGTGCGTCCCCCGCAGAGTGGGAGGACCTGTCGGTCGTCGCCGCCGTCGGCGACGTCGAGGAGGAGCCGCTGCGGCTGAAGGCAAACGGGCGGCGGCTGGTCGAGGCGGGCTACCTCGCCGTCTACCCGTACTCCGACGCGAGCGAGCGGGCCGTCCCGGACGTCCGGGAGGACGAGTCGCTGTCGGTGCGGGACAGCCGGCTGGCGTCGAAGGAGACCCAGCCGCCGCGGCGCTACGGTCAGTCCCGGCTCGTCGAGACGATGGCGGAGATGGGCATCGGGACGAAGGCCACCCGCCACGGCGTGATCGAGAAGCTGTACAGCCGCGGCTACGTCGAGAGCGACCCGCCCCGGCCCACGCGGCTCGCGACCGCCGTCGTCGACGCGAGCGAGGAGTTCGCCGAGCCGATCGTCACGGAGGAGATGACCGCGCGGCTGGAGGCCGACATGGAGGCGATCGCCCGCGGCGAGCGCGACTACGACGAGGTGACCGCCGAGTCCCGGCAGATGCTCGCGGAGATATTCGACCGCCTCGCGGACGCCCACGAGGAGGTCGGCGCACACCTCCGCGAGTCGCTGAAGGCGGACAAGACGCTCGGGCCGTGTCCCGACTGCGGGTCACAGCTGCTCCTCCGGAGCGCCCGCGACGGCTCACAGTTCGTCGGCTGTGACGGCTACCCCGACTGCGAGTTCACCCTGCCACTGCCGTCGACTGGCCGCCCGCTCGTGCTGGAGGAGGCGTGCGAGGCCCACGACCTCCAGCAGATCAAGATGCTCGCCGGGCGGAAGACGTTCGTCCACGGCTGTCCCCGGTGTCGTGCGGAGGCCGCCGAGGACACGCCCGACCGCGTCATCGGCGCCTGTCCGGAGTGTGGCGCCGACGCGGGCGGCGAACTCGCGATCAAGCGCACCCGGACCGGCTCGCGGCTGGTCGGCTGTACGCGCTACCCGGACTGTGACTACTCGCTCCCGCTCCCGCGCCGTGGGGCCGTCGAGGTGACCGACGAGACGTGCGACGACCACGCCCTGCCCGCACTCAGGGTGACCTACGACAGCCGGGAGCCGTGGGAGCTCGGCTGTCCGATCTGCAACTACCGGACGTACCGGGCCGAGCAGGAGGGGTCAGAGCTCGAGACGCTCGACGGCGTCGGCGAGACGACGGCGGAGAAGCTCCGCGAGGCGGGAGTGGAGGACCTCGCGGCGCTCAGGCGCGAGGAGCCGGACGCGCTCGCGGACCGTGTCGACGGCGTCGGTGTCGACACCGTGGAGGACTGGCAGGCGCAGGCGGACTGACCCCGGGGCCGCGCGAACGGCGCGAACGGCGCGTGTCGTCCGCGCCTTTTTTATCTCGCGTCCCGGCTGTGTCGACGATGACCCGCGCGTGGGCGGACTGGGACCACGTCCTGAAGGTCGACCCCGACAAGGACCTGCCGGAGGGGCAGAGCTTCGAGGACGTCTGCCGGACGGGAACGGACGCTATCGAGGTGGGGGGCACGCTCGACGTGACGCGGGACAAGATGGGCCGGGTGATAGACGCATGCCGGCGGTACGACGTGCCGCTCTACCAGGAGCCGTCGAACCCGGCCGTCGTCGTCGAGCACGACTCGCTGGCCGGCTATCTCGTCCCCATCGTGATGAACGCCGGCGACGTGTCGTGGGTGACCGGCGCGCACAAGGAGTGGGTGCGGGTCGACAGCATCGAGTGGAACCGCACCCACACGGAGGCGTACATCGTGATGAACCCCGACGCGTCGGTGGCGCAGCTGACCGGGGCCAACTGCGACCAGAGCGCCGACGACGTCGCCGCCTACGCGAAGGTCGCAGAGCGGATGTTCGGGCAGGAGATCGTCTACGTCGAGTACTCCGGGACGTTCGGCGACTCCGGGAAGGTCGCCGCCGCCGCCGACGCGCTGGACGAGGCCACGCTGTTCTACGGCGGCGGCGTCGGCGACTACGACACCGCCCGCGAGATGGGGCGCCACGCCGACGTCGTCGTGGTCGGCGACCTCCTCCACGACGAGGGGGTCGACGCGGTGCGAGCGACGGTCGAGGGCGCGCGAGACGCCCGCGCTGCGACCGAGCGCTGACCCCGGACCGGTTCGTTCTTAGGCCGGGCGCGCCCCGAAGGCGTATGGACGACAGACGCCACGCCGCCGACGCCACGCCGGGCGAGGAGGCGACCGTCGCGGGCTGGATCCACGAGATCCGAGATCTCGGCGGGATCGCCTTCCTGATCCTCCGCGACCGGACCGGGAAGCTCCAGATCAAGTTCGAGAAAGACGAGATGGACGAGACGACACTCGAGCGCGCGCTCGGCGCCCGGCGCGAGTCCGTGATCCGTGTCGAGGGCCGCGTCGAGGCGGAGGAGCGCGCGCCGACCGGCGTGGAACTCGTTCCCTCGGCGGTCGAGGTGCTGGCAGAGGCCGACCCAGAGCTCCCGCTCGACCCGTCGGGCAAGGTCGAGGCCGAGCTCCCGACCCGGCTGGACAACCGCACGCTCGACCTCCGCAAGCCCGAGGTGAAGGCGATCTTCGAGATCCGCTCGGAGGTGCTGCGCGCCGTTCGCGACTACTTCCGCTCGGTCGGGTGCACGGAGATCAACACGCCGAAGATCGTCGCGACCGGCACCGAGGGCGGCACCGAGCTGTTCCCGGTCACCTACTTCGGGCGCGAGGCGTTCATGAACCAGTCGCCGCAGCTGTTCAAGCAGCTGATGGTCGGCTCCGGGCTGGAACGGGTGTTCGAGGTCGGGCCGATCTTCCGTGCCGAGGAGCACAACACCCCACGACACCTGAACGAGGCGACGATGATCGACTTCGAGTCGGCCTTCGTCGACCACCACGAGGCGATGGACGTCTGCGAGGGGACGCTCCGCGCCGCCTACGGGGGCGTCGCCGAGCACTGCACCGAACAGCTCGAGACGCTCGGGCTGGCCGGCGAGTTCGGCGTCCCCGACGGCGAGTTCCCGCGCCTGACCTACGAGACGGCGATCGAGCGCGCGAACGCGACCGGCGAGCTCGACGACGTGCTGGTGTGGGGCGACGACCTCTCGACGGAGGCCGAGCGCGCGCTCGGCGCCGACGTCGGCGGGCACTACTTCGTCACCGACTGGCCCGCGGAGATCAAGCCGTTCTACATCCAGAACTACGACGACGACCCCGAGACGTCGAAGGGGTTCGACCTGATGCACCCGCGGATGGAGCTCGTCTCCGGCGGGCAGCGCGAACACCGCTACGACGAGCTGGTCGCGGGGTTCGAGCAGCAGGGGCTGGACCCGTCGCAGTTCGACTACTACACGGAGCTGTTCCGGTTCGGGATGCCGCCCCACGCGGGGTGGGCTTACGGCGTCGAGCGGCTGGTGATGACGATGCTCGACCTGCCGAACGTCCGCGAGAGCGTCATCTTCCCGCGGGATCGGCAGCGGCTGTCGCCGTAGGCGGGGCGTCGGGACCGGCAGACGGACGAGCCGCTCGCCCTGGGGAAACGCTTTCTACGTGACCCGGCGTACCTGCCGTCGCATGACCGACGCGTTCGTCCACGTCCACGTCGACCCGGGCGTCGCACGCGAGGCCGCCGAGTCGATCGCCGCGCTCGACCACGTCGCCGCCGCACACCTCGTCACCGGCGACTACGACATCGTCGCCCAGGTCGAACTCGACGACCACGACGCGATTCCGGACGTCGTCGCGCGGGACGTACACGGCGTGCCGGGCGTCCTCGACACGGTGACGAACGTCGCGTTCGAGCCCTGACGACGGGCTTAACAGACCACCGGGCGAGGGGCGGGGCGTGTCGACGGCCCACGCCTTCGCCCCTGGCCACCTCACCGGCTTCTTCGGCGCGTACCCCGACGCCGACCCGCGGGTCGCGGGGTCGCGCGGCGCCGGGCTGACGCTCTCGCGCGGCGTCGCGACGACGGTCTCGACGGAGGGCGACCCGGGGGTGTGGCTCGACGGCGAGCGCGCGTCCGTCGCAGCCGTCGAGCGGGTGCTGGCGGCGCTGGACGCGCCGCCGCTCCGGGTCGAACTCGACGCCGGCCTGCCGGTCGGGCGGGGGTTCGGCGCGAGCGGCGCGGCGGCGCTCGGAACGGCGCTCGCGGCAGACGCGCTCTCGCCCGGCGCCCGGACGGTGGCCGAACTCGTCGGTGTCGCCCACGCGGCGGAGGTGGAGGCGGGGACGGGCCTCGGCGACGTCGTCGCACAGGCCCGCGGCGGCGCGCCGGTACGGCTGGAGGCGGGCGGACCAGAGCGGGGCCGGGTGGACGCCCTGAACGCGCCGGGGTCGACCCGTGTCGAGTGGGTCGCGTTCGGCGACCTGTCGACGGAGACGGTGCTCGACGGCGACACCGACCGGCTGACTGCGGCGGGCGAGCGCGCGCTCGCGGCGCTGTGCGAGACGCCGACGCTCGGGACGCTCGTCGCGGAGTCGTGGCGCTTCGCCCGCGCGGCTGGCCTCGCCGCCGACCGGGTTCGCGAGGCGGTCGCGCGGGTCGAGCGGGCGGGCGGACGGGCGTCGATGGCGATGCTCGGCCGGACCGTCTTCGGCGTCGGGCGGGCGCTGAGCAGCGCCGGGTTCGACCCCGAGACGGCGACGCTCGGCGCGCCCGCGGCGCGGCGTGGCCCGGACGACTTTTGACGACCGGCGCCCGAGCGCCGCCGATGGGAGACGACGTCCCGCCGGACCACCCGCGCCACGACTCGCTCGTTACCCGCGAGCGCGTGGTCGACGGCGTCGAACGGGGGATCACGAGCCGGGCGGGGCTGGTCGCACAGGGCCGCGGCGAGGCGTTCGACTACCTGCTGGGCGAGCAGACCGTCGAGTCGGCGGCGCGGGCCGAGCGCGCCGCCGCCGCGCTCCTGCTCCGGGCCGACCACCCGGTGGTCTCGGTCAACGGCAACGTCGCGGCGCTGGTCCCGGAGGCGGTCGGCGGCCTCGCGCGGGCGGCGGGTGCCGACGTCGAGGTGAACCTGTTTCACCGCACCGAGGCCCGGGTCGAGCGCATCGCCGCTCACCTGCGCGCGAACGGCGTCGAGGAGGTAAAGGGGCTGACGGCGGAGGCGCGGATTCCGGGGCTCGACCACGAGCGGGCGAAGGTCGACGCCGACGGCATCGCCGCCGCCGACGTCGTCTTGGTCCCGCTGGAGGACGGCGACCGGGCCGCCGCGCTCGCGGCGACGGGAACGGAGGAGATCGTCGTCGACCTCAACCCGCTGTCGCGGTCGGCGCGCGCCGCGACCGTCCCGGTCGTCGACAACGTGGTCCGGGCGGTGCCGGCGATGGCGGCTCACGCACGGGCGCTCGCGGACCGGCCCCCGGCCGACCTGGACGACATCGTCGCCCGGTTCGACGCCGACGCCGCACGCGCCGACGCCGAGCGGGCCATCCGGAGCGGCGAGCTATAGCCCGCTCACCAGCGTCGCGACGTACTGGGTCCGGTCACGGCGGCGCCGCACCTCGACGCGCTCGACCCACTTCACCCACTGGAACCCGCGGCGGTCGGGCGCGACGAGACGGGCCGGCGCGCCGTGGCCGTGGCTCAGCCGCTCGCCGCCGACGCCGACCGCGAGGAGGGTGTCGCGCGCCTCGTCGATCGGGAACGACCAGCGGTAGCCGGTGACCGACCAGACCGTCACCCACTCCGCGTCGTCGGTCGGGCCGGCGGCGTCGAGCAGGTCGCCGAGCCTGACCCCGCGCCACGACTGCTCCGTGTACCACCCGCTCGTGCAGTCGAGCAGCGCGCGCTCCTCGACGGTCGGGTCGAGCGCGTCGTAGGGGACCTCGACGGGGTCGTCGACGAGGCCGTCGACCCGGAGGCGCCACGAGTCGACGTCGACCGGATCCGGGTCGTCGGCCACCCACGAGGTGACCGGAAAGGAGTCGCCGTCGACCGGCCGCGACCCGGTGAACCGCGCCCGCGCCGCCGGCGTGTCGAGCGCGCGCGCCAGCACGGACTCGCCGCGGACGACGGCGGCGCCGGCGAGGAGGAGGCCGGTGTACCGCACGGCGTCGCGCCGCGACAGGTCGCGCCGGCGGAGCGGGCGGTAGCGCCCCCGGAGGTGGACGAGGACGAGCGGAACGGCCAGCAGGCCGAGGCCGATGTGGAGGTTGAGCAGCGTCCAGCCCCACAGCGACAGGCTCGCGCCGAGCACCCACGCTGTCCCGGACGCGAGCGCGCCCGTGACGACGAGCGCCGTCAGGACGGAGACGGGCGTCCAGCGGTCCCACGCCCGGCGGTCGGTCACCCGCCGCCGGACGCGCCGGAGCTTCACCGCCAGCACGGCGGCCAGCGCGACGCCAAGCGCGCCGTGGCCGACGAACAGCAGCGCGCCCGACGGGTGGCCGGCTCCGAGGCTCACCACCCCCGTCGCGAGCGCACCGGTCGCCAGCGCCAGCAGCGACCAGTCGACGACGCGTGGCGCGGGCGTCAGCCGAGCGCGGAGGCCGTCCAGTTGCACGGGCACACGTGGCGCGCACGGCTAAAGAGCGCGTCGGGCGGGCGTAGCGTTTAGTCCGTCCCCGGCGTGTGTCGGGGCACACCATGCCGACAGAACACGACGAGCGTGTCGAAGCGGTGCTCGACCACCACCTGGAGGCGTTCGGGTCACAGGACCTCGACGCGGTACTCGAGGACTACGACGACGACTCGGTCGTCGTCACCCACATGGGGACGTTCCGCGGTCTCGACGAGATCGAGACGCTGTTCGCGGACGTGTTCGACGAGTTCTCGCAGGCCGGGTCGGAGATAGACCTGGAGCAGCAGGTCGTCGAGGGCGACACGGCGTACATCGTCTGGAACGGTGAGACGCCGGACAACGACTACGAGTTCGCGACCGACACGTTCCAGATCCGCGACGGCGTCATCGAACACCAGACGTTCGCGGCGAAGGTCGAGCCGAAGCCGTAGGCGCGGCGCCGGTCGCGGTCCGGCGGCGCCGCGAGGCCGACGTCCGGGCCCTCGACACCGGGGCGCGTCCGGGTCGTCTCGCCGCGACTCCGGTAGCGGTGCCGGGTGACGCGGTCGAGGTCACCGCCTCGGCGACGCCCTGGAGCCAGTACAGCCCCCGTGTCGCTCCAGCGGTGCGGGCACCCGCCGGGGACAGCTGCGGTGGGTGTAGGAGGCGCCGGAGAGCCGGGCCGCGCCGCAGCGACTGAGACAGCCACTACGTATTTATCTCCGGCACCAGCAACAGACCCCACACGGAGGATCATGTCGACTGGCCCGAGCAGACGCGGCTTCCTCGCCGGGGTCGGGGCGGCGGCGGCGACGGCGGTCGGGCCCACGGCGGCTGCGGCCACCGGAAGTGCGCCGGCGCGGACGGCCACCGACCCGCCCTCGGCGGACGCAGTGCGGTCGTTTTTGAACGAGCGACTCCCGGCCCAGCTCGAAGAACACGACATCGCGGGCGCGACGGTGTCGGTCGTCGCCGGCGGCGAACGGCGCGTGGCCGAAGGGTACGGCCTCGCCGACGTCGCCGCCGAGGAGCCGGTGAAGGCCGACGAGACCCTGTTCCGGATCGGCTCCGTGTCGAAGCCGATCACGGGGACGGCGGTCATGCGCGGGGTCGAGGCCGGTCGACTCGCCCTCGACACGGACGTCCACGAGTACGTCGACGGGCTGTCGTTTCCCGGCGAGTACGACGCCCCTGTCACGCTCGAGCAGCTGGGTACCCACACGCCCGGCTTCGAGAGCGTCGTCCTCGGGCTGTTTGCCGACACCGCGGAGTCGACCCCGGAGCTCGAGAGGGCGATCAAGACGGACCCGCCGGCACGCGTGCGTCCACCCGGCGAGCTCGCCAGCTACTCGAACTACGGAGTGGGGCTGGCAGGGTACGCGGCCAGCACGGCCGCGGGCACCGACTACGCTACTCACGTTCGCGAGACGGTGTTCGAACCGCTCGGGATGAACCGGAGCACGGCTGCCCAGCCGCCGGGCGGCGAACTTGGCGAGGCGGTCTCGAAGGGCTACGTCGCGACCGGCAGCGGCTTCCAGGAGCGCGGCTTCGAGTTCGTCCCACTGCGGCCTGCGGGGTCGATCAGCGCCACCGCGACGGATATGGCGCGGTTCGTGCGACTGCACCTCCGGAGCGGCGAGTTCGACGGCGAGCAGTACCTCCGCCCGGAGACGGTCGCGGGGATGCACGACGCCCGGGTCCGGAACCACCCCGCGGTCGACGGCGTCGGCTACGGCTTCTACGAGATGAGCCGGGGCGACACGCGGATCGTCGGCCACGCGGGCGACACGCAGCTGTTCCACAGCCTGCTCGCGCTGTTCCCCGAGCAAGAGATAGGCATGTTCGTCTCGTACAACACCGCGGGCGGCGTCGAGGCGCGGCAGGAGCTACTCGACGCGTTCGTCGACGAGTTCGCCACGCCGGAGCTCCCCGTCGTCGGGCGGTCGGGCGAGGCGCCGGCGCGGGCGGACGAGCTCACCGGCTGGTACCGCGGCACGCGGGTCTCCGCGACCGAGCCGGCGAAGCTCCTCGGCGCCCTCGGGACGGAGCAGGTGCGGACCGACGACGACGGCACGCTCGTCACCGACCCGGTCGCGCCGGGCGCCGACCCCCGGCGGTGGGTCGAGGTCGAACCGCTGGTGTTCCGCGCAGTCGACGGTCACGAGCGTCTCGCGTTCCGCACCGAGGACGGCCAGATCACACACATGGTCCGGGGCGCGCTGGGCGGGTTCCGCCCGCTCGGTCCGCTGGAGCACCCGCTCGGCCAGGCGGTCGGCGCTGCCGTGTCGGCCCTGTTGCTCGTCCTCACGGAGGTCGGGTGGGTCGGCGCCGGCCTCTACCGGGCCCTCCGGGACCAGCCGCCGATGGACCGGCGACCCCGTGTCGCCCGGGTGCTCGTCGCCGTGAGCGGCCTGCTGTTGCTCGCGTCGCCAGCCGGGGTCGTGTTGGCAGTCGGGCAGAGGCCCACCGCGCTCGTGTACGGCCTGCCCGGGTGGACGGCGGTCACGTTCGCCGCGCCGCTGGTGGGGGCCGTCGGCAGCGTCGCTGCCGTCGGCGTAACCGCGTTCGCCTGGCGCGAACGGCTCTGGGGCCCGCTCGGACGCGTCCACTACACCGTCGTCACGGCGGCGCTGCTGGTGGTGACCTGGCTGCTCGCGTACTGGAACCTCGTGGGACCCTGACCCCCCGGACCGGCCCGAACCCGTGTCGACGAACGGGACGCGGAGGAGCCCGGACGAGGGCGCGTTACACCGACGGTTCGTGCCGAACGGTTCGAGAGACGAACCCGGGGCCGTCTCGGACCCGGCGAGTCCGGGCGGTGGCGCGACCCCCTCCCGCGACAGGCGCGGGTGTTCGAACGGGCAGAAGCCGTCCGGCGCGACGTCGACGACCGTCCGTTCTGCGCGGGGCGTCCCGATAGCGGGGCCGGTAACCGGCGTGACACGGCCTCGAGTTCACCGGTCCGGGCCGGTCCCGGACGCGCGACCTGGACTCGTTCGCCCCCCGTGTCCGGCCAGGGGGAGCCGGGTCCCGGGCGCTCCTGAACCCGGACACCCGATGCTGGCGGCTACTGAATAATACCTCTGTGCGGATTATAGCGGGTCCAGCACGCCGGGTACGGTCCCTCGTTTCGGCTGTCTCCCCGGTGACGACGTGCCCGCGTGACCGGGTGGGCGTTCGTGGCTGCTGGTGTGGTGATAGCCGTCGTCGCGCGACCAGTTCGGACTGCTGTCTGTGACGCGTCGGCAGGCCGTCCCGCGCGGTCGACACGGACTGGATCGGGCGTACAGACGACAGGACGAGCAGCAGTCGTCGTCTGTCACCGCAGGCACGCGAGGAACGCGGTGTGTGTGCCGGGGGCGGCTACGGTGTCGTGAGCCGGGGGGTGAGTTCGAATCTCGCTCGGGCGTGGCCGTCTCGTCACCCGTCGTCGGCGTCGAACCGGACGACAAACTCCCGTGCCGTGGGCGCGTAGACGGACATCTCCGCGCCCTTCGGGGAGTACCACGTGTCGACCGACTTGACGAAGCCGTGCTCCTCGAGCTGTGCCAGGTGGTACTGCACGTTCTGGACGGAGGTATCGACCGTCTCGGCGAGGTCGGACGCCGGCTTCGGAGTGTCGTGCAGGGTTCGCAGGATCGACTGTGCCGTCGCAGACGAGAGTGCCTGGAAGGCCTCGCTCTGTGAGTCGTCGGTGATAGTCAGCTGTGTCTGCTCGCTGGGGGTGTAGTTCACGCGCGTCCGTACTGGAAATGCGCTCGTCATGACCTCTGTCAGTTCTCTGTACCGCATCGTGCCTGTAACTCGAGGCTATCAGTCCGGACGCGGAGTACGAGGCCGGTCTAGCTATACAGACGCCCGGGAAGGGGACACCCCAGAGCGAGCCGGCAGTGTCGACACGCGCGCCGTTCACTGCCGGTCGCCCCAGCGTGTCGCGAGTCCGGCGTGAGGTGGCCACTCCCACGAACTCGGGTCGCCGACCGTTGCGCCGGCTGCTCTCGGGAGACGGGCGCTCGGCGACGAGGAAACACGCCCGTGACCCGGACGCTGTACGCCGCTCTGCTGCCGGCGCACGCAACACTCGGCGGAGGGTGCCACCGATACGTGTCGAGGACCCCCCCGAGTTCGGCTCCGGGCGGGCTCCTGTCCGACGACGTCTACTGGCGGCGGAACGGCTGGTCGGTCACACTGTCGCCGTTCGACACGGCTACGCGACGGACGCCGACGGCGTCGGTGTGGTCGCTCGTGTGGAACGGCGCGTCGGCCGGGTCGGCTCCTCGGTGCCTGCTCCGACCGCTCCCGGAGGTGCGTCACACAGTCACGTGTCAGACGGGCCGAGGCCGCTCTCGCCGGCAGCCGGCCGGCGCGGACGGAACGCACACTTTTCATCTGGGGTCGACACTGTACCAGCGTGGGATGACCAGACCGCCACCGGAACGGGACCTGTCCCGGCGGGCGCTGCTCGCAGCCGGCGCGGCGGCGACTGTCGGCACCGCCGGCTGTGTCGGGTCGGCCGGGTCGCTGGTCGGGCAGTTCGACGAGTCGGATCCGCTGGTGACGTACAACCGGATCGGAAAGGGGTCGAGGGCGCTCACGTACTGGACGAGCACGTTCTACATGCCGGCACAGACCGGGAACAACCAGCCGGAGCTCTCGCCGCTGACCGGGCCGTTCTACCGGACGCTCAAGCGCCGCAGCGCACAGCCCGCTGCCGCGCCGGCGCTCCGGGCCCAGCACGCCGAGTGGGCCGCCGCCCACCCCGGGTTCCGGGTCGATGTGCGGTACCCCGACGCCCGCGACGAGCGGTGGCGCGACGCGCTCGTCGACCGTGTCTCTGCGGACCGACCGCCGGACGCGTCGACCGTCGACCACCCGTGGCTGGCCGATATCCGCGGGTCGCTCCAGCCGCTGACCGACCACGTGGCCGATATCGGCGACTTCTTTCCGTTCGTTCGGGAGCAGGTGGTTCGCGACGGCGAACTGCTCGCCGCGTGGAAGTACACCGACTGTCGGTGTCTCTACTATCGGCGCGACCTCGTATCGCAGTACGCGGACGGCCAGCCTCCCCGGACGTGGGACGACCTGGTCGCGTTCGGGCGGGCCGTCGCCGCGAACGAGGGGATCTCTGGCTACCTCCACTACCCGTCGTCTGCGACGTCGCTCCCGCTGGTCTGGGGTCAGGGGGCCTCGTTCGTCGACGACGACGGCGACCCGGTGATCGGACGACCGGCGAACCGGCGCGCGCTGGTCCGGGCGCTCTCCTTTCTCCGGCGACTCGTCGAGAGCGGTGCGACCCCGAGCCGGACTGCCCGAGTCCAGGGCTACGAGCAGATGGCACGGGCGGGACGCGAGGGCACCGTCGGCGCGTTCGTCGGCGGGAGCTGGCAGATCGAGAAGGACTTCAAGAACCGAGTCGAGGGCGACCGCTGGCGGCGGTGGGGTGTCGCGCCGATCCCCGTCCACGAGTCCGGCGAGCACACCACACTGGTCGGCGGGTGGACCGAGGGGGCGTTCACGCCGGGGGACGGGCCCGCCGCGAGGGCGACACGGGAGTTCGTCGCCAAGTTCGTCGAGCCGCGGTCGATGGGGCGGTACTGCGAGGCGGCGGGACTGCTGCCGACGCGCGAGTCGCTGTTCGACGACCGGTCGCTGTTCGACCCCGACGCGCTCCCGTACTACCGGACGTTCCGGCGGCTCCTGCGGGACGGTCGGCCGCAGCCGTCGGTGCCGGTCTACCCGACCGTCGTCGCGGCGTTCGAGCGCGCCCTGCGGGCCGTACTGTCGGGTGAGGAGACGCCAGCGGCTGCAGCCGACGCGACGGTCCGGGCGGTGACCGACGTCGCCAGGGAGACGTAGCGTGGCCCCCGTGCTCGCCCCGTCGCCGACAGCCGTGCTGTCGGTGCTCGCCGGCGTCTGTGCCGCGTGGACCGCCGTGGTCGCCGCGCGGGCGCTACAGACCGGCGAGGGACGGGCACAGACCGACCTCGCCGGACCGTTCTGTCTCGCGTCGGCGGTGCTCGCCGGCTGTGCGCTCGCTCACCCGGTCGTCGCCGGGCCGCTGTCCGCGAACGTGATCAGTATCGTCCCGCTGGTCGCCTTCCTCCTGGTCTTCGTCCCGTGGAACGCGTTCGCCTTCCGGTACGCCGGCCGTGGACGGCTCGTGACCCGACGCCGCACCGCCACACTCGCCGGCGTGACCGCGCTGCTCGTTGTGGTGTACGGACTCGTGGCCGTCGGCGTCCTCCGCCCGGCACAGGACTACTACGCGTCGGTGCTACTCGGCGCCTCCACCCTCCTGCTCGGGCTGGTCGCGCTCACCTTCGTCTCGGCTGGGCTGGTGTTGCTGGCGGCCTACCGACACGAGCGGGTGCCGCTGACCGGCGGGCTGGCCGTCGTCGTCCCGGTCGTCGTGCTGGTGGCTGCCATCCAGGTCGTGAGCCTCTCGTCGTTCCTGACCCGCGACCTGCTGGCCGCGCTCCACCTCCTCGCGGCGAGCGCGGCGCTCCCGGTCGCGGTCACCCGGTACGACGCGCTCGAGGCCCGGCCGGGGACGACCACACTCGGCGAGCGGGCCGTCGTCGAGGACCTCAACGAGGCCGTCCTCGTCGTCGACGCGACGGGCGACGTCGTCCGGTCGAACCGGCGGGCCGACCGGCTGTTCGGTGCGGGCGCGGTCGGTCGGAGCCTCGGTGACATCACCGGGGCCGACGTCGAAACCCTCCAGGCCGCCGACACGCACGAGCAGTGGACTGCGCAGGGCCACCGTCGGTTCGACCCACGGGTCTCGACGATCCGGACCGACCACGGCCAGCCGCTCGGCCGGACGGTGACGCTCATCGACGTCACGAGCCGCGAGATTCTCGAACAGCGGATCCAGGTGCTCAACCGCATCCTCCGGCACAACATCCGAAACGGACTGGACGTGATCAACGCTCGTGTCGAGACCGCCGTCGACAGTGAGGACCGGGCGGACGACCTGCTCGCGGGGGTCCTCAGCGTCACGGACGACATCGAGCGGATGAGCGCGAAGGCCCGCCGGATCGAGAAGCTGACTCCCGACTCGTCGGCGGGCGCGTCCGAGGTAGAACTCGCCGACCTCGTCTCGACGGTGGTGGTCGAGGTTGCGGACGCCAGGCCCGACGTGACGACCGCCGTCGACGTGCCGTCACGGACGCTCTCGCTGGACCGGGAACTCCTCGCGTTCGCCCTCCGGAACGTGGTCGAGAACGCCGTCGAACACAACGAGGGGCCGTCGCGGCGCGTCGAGGTCAGCGGAGCCGAGGTGTCGTCTGGCGTCCGGGTCGTCGTCGCCGACGACGGTCCGGGGGTGCCGGAGACGGAGTGGCGAGTGGTCGAGGCGGGGCGCGAGGAGGCGACCGACCACGCGACGAGTCTCGGACTGTGGGGGACGAAGTGGGCGGTCCAGACGCTCGGCGGCGAACTCTCGCTCCGGGAGAGCGACCTCGGCGGCACCGCCGTCGTCGTCGACCTCCCCGCAGCGGACCGGCGCGTGGTGTCGGCAGAGGGGCCCCCCGACTCGCAGGCGAGACAGGACGGGGCGGACGGTCAGTAGCCCTCGCGGTCGACGCCGTCGAAGCGCTCGAACAGCGCCTCGGCCTCCGGGTGGAGCCGCTCGACCCTGGTCCGGAGTCGCGCTCGCCGCTCGGTCATTGCTGCGAACTCGTCGTGGTCGGCGAGCCGTTCGGGGCGGAGCTCCGACTCGATCACCGCCCGCTTCGACTCGACCGAGAAGTACTCGCCCAGCAGTTCGTAGGCGAGCACCCGACACTGCTGGTCGACCACCGCCCGGAGGTCGTCGCGCTCGACTGGCTTGCAGAGGTAGTCGTCGAACGGCAGGTCGAGTACGGCCAGGTCCGGGTCGACGGCCGTCACCATGACCGCCCGGGTCGCGAGGCCGGCGTCGCGGAGTTCGGCGAGCACCTCGTCGCCGGACAGTCCGGGCATGTGGCGGTCGATCAACGCCACGTCTGGTGGTGTCTCGGCCGCCTCCATCGCGTCCAGTGCCGCCTCCCCGCCGTACGCCACGGTCACGTCGGCGACGTCCTTGAGCCGGAGGGCGTACGCGTCGGCGACGCGCTTCTCGTCGTCGATCATCAACACGCTCGGCTCGTCGGCGCGAAGCTCCGCCATCCGTCCGGTACGTGCGGGGACCGAACAATAAGTGGGGCGCACCGCGGCGCCGGCCCGTCTGTATAGCTAGAGCCGGAGGAGCTGCGGCTGTCTCGGCTGCTAGCACCCACTTAGAGACACGTGTCGGCCCACCCGTGTAGCAGGATGGCAGAAACACGCCGCCACGCCGCGCCCGAGACAGACCTGACTGCGTCGGACCCGACGGTCCCCTCGGACGCGTCGGAACTGCTCTCGGTCATCGGCGACGAGTACACCCGTGCCGTGCTGCGGGCCCTCGGCGACGACGCGTTGCCGGCCCGGGAGATAACCGACCGGGTCGACGCCTCGCGGGCGACGGTGTACCGGCGGCTCAACCGGCTGAAGAAGATCGGCGTCGTCGAGACGTCGATGGCGTACGACACAGCGGGACACCACCGCACGCGGTTCCGGCTCGCGGTCGACGGGCTCTGGTTCGAGTTCGACGACCGGATCACGGTCGAGACCGAGCGCTGACGACGGTCAGTCCGGCGTGTCCGCGCTCCGGTCTGTCTCCTGCGCGAACGGCCTGTTGGCGGTGAGAAACGCGTCCAGGAGCTTCCGCTGTGCAGCCCGGAGGTGGTACAGCAGCGTCGGACCGGTGATCCCGAGCGCCGAGGCGACCTCTTCGGCGGTGCTACCGCGCGGCGACTCGAAGTAGTCGGCGGCGTAGGCCGTCCGGAGTGCCGTGTGCTGTTTCTCGGTGAGGTCGTCGTCGAGCGCGTCGCAGAACGTCTCGACGGTCGTCGGTGTCCGTGGACGCGACCGCTTCGCGGCCAGGTCGACGCCCTCGGCGGTCTCGGCGACGGCGTTCAGCACGCCACGGACGGTCGCGTCGGGAGCGGCGTGTGCGACCAGTTCGGCGCCCTCGGGCGTCGCGTCGACGCGTTCGACCCGTGCGGCCCGAGCGGCGAGCGCGCCCGTCGGGGTCGTTCCGGCGAGTGTCGTCTCGAAGAGCGTCTCGGCTGCCGACGTCTGGACCTGCCGGACCGTCTCGACGGCGTCGTGAGCCGAGAGCGCCTCGGAGACGGTGTCGGGCGCCCCCGGCGTCCGGACGTAACACACGGCTGTCCCGTCGTCCCGACAGGTCACGAGGTCTGCCGACAGTCGGCTGTCGGCGGCCCGAGCCGCCGCGACGAGCGGCGTCGTCGGGTCGCGCACCTCGACTGTCACCTCGGTCACGGTGTCGGCGTCGACGAGGTCAGCCTGTCTGGCGGCGTGGACGGCGAACCCGGCGACCGCGCCGAGCGTCTCCAGGCTCGCGCGCTCGTGCTCGCCGAACCCCTCGCTGCTGGTCGAGTAGACGCCCAGAACGCCGTACACCACGCCCCGGTACGCGAGCGGGACGGCGACGAGCGACTGCAGTCCGCAGGCGAACGCCGCCGTCCGGATCGGTCTGGGGATAGACTCGTCGTCGGCGATTGCCGCGACGAACTGTGTCTCGCCGGTGTCGACGGCGACCTGCTCCGGGAGCGTGTGGTCGCTCCCGATGTGGTCGACGATGTGAGCGCGCGTCTCGGTCGCCGCCTCGGTCGCGGCGAGCAGTCCGACCCGGTCTGTCGCCGGGAGTCGGTCGCCAACCCAGCAGAAGCCGTAGCGGTCGACCGATCCGATGCCCTCGCAGACGGTCTCCGCGATGTCCTCGCGGTCCGACGCGTCGAGCAGCGCCTGGAGCACGGTCGAGACGACGCCGTTGATCCGCTCGGACCGCTCGAGCTGTCGGTCGAGGCGTTCGGCCCGACGCCGGTGGTCGTGGCGGTCGGAGCAGTCACGCAGGTAGACGAACACGCGGTCGGCGGTCGGGACGAGCGAGACCCGGAGCCAGCGGTCGACGGTCGGGTAGTACTCCTCGAACGTCTCCTCGCCTGTAACGCCGCCGTCGAACGCCGTCCGCAGGGTGCCCGCGGCAGACTCCGGGAACGTCGCGTCGAGTTGCTCGTCACACAGGGCCGCACGCGTGGCGGACAGTACCGCCGCCGCGGCCTCGTTCGCGTCGACGACGACACCGTCGGGCGTCGTCTCCAGCACGCCCGCCGGCGCGCGCCGCAGCGCCTCGTTCACCCTCGCCGTCCTCCTGTGGTCCGGCTCATCCGTCTCGTCCGTCGGTCACGCCGCGGAACTCGAACCGGGCGCCGCCGTCGTCCCGTGTCAGTGTCACGGTCCATCCGTGCAGGCGAGCGATGCGTGCGACGATCGTCAGCCCGAGACCGGTCCCGTCGGCGTCTCCCGCGTACCCCGGGTCGAACACGTGGGAGTGTTCTGCGGCGTCGATTCCGGCCCCGTCGTCGGCCACGAAGAGGCCGTCGGCGGCGGCGCCGACCCGGATTTCGACGGGCTCGCCGTCCGTCGGGGCGTGCTCGACGCCGTCGTCGGGGCTCCGGGTGTCCCGGCTGCCCGTGGCGCCGTGCTCGACGCTGTTGCGAAACAGGTTCTCGAACAGCCGCCGGAGACTGTCGGGGTCCGCCTCGACTGCCGAGGGCGGGTCCGCCACCGAGAGCGACGCGTCGCCGGTTTCGACAGCCGCCCACGCCTCGCGTGCGACTCGCTCGACGTCGACGTCGGGGGACGTACTGAGCGACTCCTCGTCTCGCGCCAGTGCCAGTACGTTCCGGATGATCTGTTCCATCCGGTCGTGTGCCTCGGCGACCTGGCCGAGGTGGGGTTCGGTCGAGCCCTCGCTCGCGGCCTCGAGGTGTGCCTTCGCCACGTCGAGTGGATTCCGCAGGTCGTGGCTGAGCGTGCTCGCGACGGTGTCTATGCCCGGGCCGGTACGAGGCGTGACGAACAGCCAGCCGACGAGACGGTCGCCGTCGTCGCGGGTCTGTACGCGCAGCGTCGCGTCCCGGGCGCCGGGTCGGTCGACCGTCACCTCGACCGACTCGCCCGCGGCGACGGCCGAACAGACCGCCGCGGAGTCCGCGGTCACGCCGTGCAGGACGTCCCGGAGCCTCGGCTCGTCGTCAGCGGGGTCGAAGCGGTCCGCGAACGGCTGGTTCCAGGAGGTCACCACCGGCGTCTCCCCGCGAGCGACCAGCCGGGCCGACGGCTCCGGGACGACGCCGAGCGGTACCGTCGCGCCGGGACCGCACGCCTCGTCGTCCGACTCTGCGGTCACGGCTGCCCCCCGACCGTCGGCGACGACCAGATCGTGTGCTCGTCCGACACGTCCGGAGCTGATTGCGACGATGGTAGATAAATCCCGCCGCAGCGTCTCTGGCGCGGCGACCGGATCGACACGTGGCAGACGACCGGAGACGGACGACAGCGGGGGACACGTCCACTCGCGCGGCTCCGTTCGACAGGCGGTCGCCGACGATCGGTGCCCGCTCACCGCCGCCCGCGCCGTCGTCACGGGCCAGCGACCGGGGTCGACGGGCGGTCCGGACAGATCGGGGGTCGCAACCGACTGCTCCGGGAGCGCGCGGCCTCAGTCGTCGCCCGTCGCGGATGCGGTCGATAGCTGCTCTCTGCCGTGTGGCTCGTCGAGTCCGAGGTCGACGTCGTCAGCGTCGTGGGTGTGAAGCCGCGGCGAGCCGGGGGAGGCGTAGTGCCGGACGATGTGGTCCATGTTGACCGTCTCCGCGACCCCGTCGGTCTGGTAGAGATCCCGCGTGTAGTCCAGGAGAGTGTCGTAGTCGCGTAGCCGCCTCCACGCCTCGGGGCGTGGGTCGTCTATCCCGCGGTAGTCCGCTGTCAGCGTCGCCGGGGTAGTGTGATAGACGTGGTCGAAGCGCACGAGCGTCGGGAACAGCGCGAGGTCGGCCTCAGTCGGCGTCTCGCCGGCCAGGTACCGCCGCTCGCCGAGCAGCTCCTCGAGGCGGTCGAGCGCCGCGAACAGGTCGTCGACCGCCTCGTCGTAGGCCGCCTGCGACTCGGCGAAGCCGGCGCGGTAGACGCCGTTGTTCACCGGCTCGTAGATCTCGTGGATCAGGTCGTCCACCGTCTCGCGGCTGCCCTCGGGGTAGAGGTCGACGCCGTTGCCGAGGCCGTCGAACCCGACGTCGAGCATCCGCATGATCTCGGTGCTCTCGTTGTTGACGATCGTCTCCTCCTCGCGGTCGTAGAGTACCGGGACCGTCACCCGACCGGTGTAGTCCGGGTCCGCGTGGGCGTACGTCTCGTACAGGCGGTCGAACCCGTTGATCGGGTCCGGGTAGTCCTCGGAGAACTCCCAGCCCTCGTCGTAGCGCTCCGGCTCGACGACCGAGAGCGAGACGACGTCCTCGAGACCCGTGAGACGCCGCGCCAGCGCCGCGCGGTGGGCCCAGGGACACGCCCGCGAGACGTAGAGGTGGTACCGGTCGGCCTCCGCCGGGAACGGCGCCGGCGCGTCGGGGTCGCCCCAGCCGCGGACCTCGGGCGGGACGCCCTCGATGTACGACCGGAACGAGGTCTCCGAGCGCTCGAACTCGCCCTCCTCGTTCGTGCTCTCGTACGCGTCCTGTGTCCACTCGCCGTCGACGAGTACGTTCATCGTGGCTCTCTGTCGGGTCCCTGGGCCGATAAGCCTACAGGCGCGGCTCAGTCGACGGAGGCCGCGACAGCCGCCCGGAGGTCCGCCCCGTCCTCGTCCGGAAACCGCGGCGTGGTGGCCAGCCGGCGCTCCTGGACGAGCGTGTTCTCGACGACTGCGGCGGCGTCGCTCCGGTCGAGTCCCAGGTCCGCGACCGACGACGGGAGCGCGAGGGCGTCGCGGAGGCGGAGCACCTCCGTGACGAGGTCCTCCGCGGCTGTTCCGACCCCGAGGTGGGCTGCGGCGGCGGCGTACGCGTCCCGACGGACGGGCAGGTTGTACCGGAGGCCGGGCGCGACACAGGCCGCGAGACAGTCGCCGTGGGCGGCGTCGGTCATGCCGCCGACGGCAGAGGCGAGCGCGTGGACGACGCCGAGTCCGGCGTTCGAGAACGCCAGCCCGGCGAGGTGCGCGCCGAGCGAGAGCGCCCGGCGCGCGGCGCGGTCGTCGCCGTCCATCGTCGCCCGCTCCAGCGCGCCGTCGACGAGTGAGAGCGCCCGGCGCGACAGCGGCCGGGTGACGGGGTTCGCGCCCTGGTAGGTGATCGCGCGCTCGGGCACCCAGCGGTGGTCGCGGGCGGTCAGTGACTCCAGCGCGTGGACGAACGCGTCGAACCCCGACCGGGCCGTCACCCGTCGCGGCAGGCCGAACGTCAGCGTCGGGTCGACGACGGCCCGCGCGGGCCGGAGGTGTTCGTCGCTCACGCCGCGCTTGACGCCCTCGTGGTGGACCACCGCGGTCTGTGTCGACTGCGACCCCGTGCCGCTCGTCGTCGGCACCGCGACGAGGGGCGCGACCGGCCCCGGCACGGCGCCGGCGCCGAGGTAGTCGGCGGGGGTGCCGCCGTGGGTCAGGAGCAGGGCCGCGAGCTTCGCGGTGTCGAGGACGCTCCCGCCGCCGACCGCGACGACGCCGTCGACACCGTCCGGGAGGGCGTCGGCGGTCAGGTCGTCCGTCGAGGGCTCGGTCGGGGCGTCCAGCCGCTCCGTCGGCCCGCCGTACGCCGCGAGCGCGGCGTCCAGCACCCCGGCCTCGGCAACCCCGGCGTCGGTGACGACCAGCGGTCGGTCGACACCAGCCTCGTTCAGGACCGCCGGCAGTCGGTCGACCGCGTCGTCGCCGAACCTGGTCTCCGGGACGCGCAGGCGCAGGGCCGACCCCGCGACCGCGCCGGTGTCGTCGGACATGTCGCGATCCTCCGGGCCGGGCCGGGAATAGCTACCGGGGCGGGACCCGTCCCGCGACGAGGCGCGCGAACCCGGCGGCGTGGGTCGACCGCGCGACGGAGGCGGTCGCGTCCCGGACGGCGCGGTGGGCCGCGGCCACCCGCCGGTCGAGGGCGCGGGTCGGGTCGCCGGTCCGGCGGCGCGTCCCCGGCGGCGCGGAGAGCGCGACGAGCGCCCGGAACCCGAGGTTCAGCGGGCGCGCGAGGGGCCGGGTCGTGCGCGCGAGGTCGAGGAGCGCGACCCGGCCACCCGGCGGGAGCAGGGCGACCCAGTCCCGGACCGTGTCGGCGGGGTCGCCGAGCATCCCGACGACGAACGCCGCGAGCACCCGGTCGGCGGCGTCGACCGGCGGGTGCCGGGCGTCGGCGCGCGCCACGGCGACGTTCCCCCAGCGGGCCGTCCGCTCGCGGGCGAGGGCGACGGCGCCGGGCGCGAAGTCGAGACCGACGACCCGACCCGACGGCCCGACCCGGTCGCGCAGGGCCGGGAGGTTCGCGCCGGTGCCACACCCCATCTCGACGACCGTCTCGCCCGGCTGTGGGTCGAGCGCGTCCACGAGGCGCCCGCGGAGGCGCGCGACGCCGGGGGTGTTCCGCGCGACGGCGTCGTACAGCCGCGCGTACCGGGTGTAGAACGACTGAGCAGCCGCCGTCCCGCCGGACTCGTCGGACTCGCCGGACACGGGCGACAGTCGGCGGCGCGCGACGTAAATCAGATCAGGTGGTCGCGCACCGTCCGCACCGTAGTCGGCGCGTCCGACCCCAGAACGTACAGCATCGGCTCGACGCCGACGGCGCCGGTCTGGTAGAGCGCGAGAGGGCTGCCAGCCGACCGGTCCGCGAGTGCGGTCCGTACCGCGTCGCTCGGGTCGTCACGGTCGGCCTCGGGGTCGAACTCGACGGCCACGACCCCCGCCGTCTCGAGCGCGGCGACGGACGACCGGTCGTGGCGGACGTTCACCGCGGCGCGGACGTCGGCGCCGGCGGCACGCGCCGCGAGCAGGACGTCCGCGACGTGTTCGCTCACGCCGAACTCGGGGTCGGCCGGAACCGTCGGTCGGCCCTTCACGTCGACGATACGGCCGGGGACGCCGGCGACGTCCTCGATGCCGCGGGCGTCGGGCAGACACTCGACGACGTTCGAGCCGACGGCGGGGACGAGCGCCGCGAACCCGCGCGCGCCGGTCAGCGCCCGGAGCGCGCGCGAGACGGACGACCGGACGCGCTCTGCGGTGAGGACCGTCCCCTCGGGGTCGTGGACGTCGAGGCCGCCGGCGTCGGCGAGGGCCGGCATCGCCTCCTCGTGGAGGCGTGCGAGGAGGTCGCCGTCGGCGAGCCGGCGGATCAGCACCTCGGTCTCCGCGAGCGCCTGGACCCGGCTCATCTCGCCGTCGGCGAGGCCGTCGGCGACCCGTTCGACCAGGTCCCGTACCCGGTCGTCCTCGGCGACGACGTCGGTTCGCTCGACGCCGCCCTGTGCGTACTTCGACACCGCCGACTGGCTGAGACCGAGCGCCGCTGCCACCTCCTGCTGGGTGAACCCGCGCTCTCTGAGCGCCGCCGCGAGCATCGAGCGGTAGGTGGGCAGGAACGACTCGACCACCACCTCCTCGACGAACTTCATCTACTCCCCGTCTGGCTCCGCGAACTCGGGGTCCGAGCCGATTCGCGACGCCTGCGGCCCGCTCTGCCCCTGGTACTTCGACCCGCGCTCGGCGCCGTACGGCCGCTCGGCGGGCGACGACAGCTCGGTGAACGTGATCTGCGAGATGCGCATCCCCGGCGTCAGGGCGACGGGTGCGGTACCGAGGTTCGACAGTTCGAGGGTGA